>JAWOHN010000036.1:0-13432 GCA_046485135.1 Anaerolineales bacterium
CGCCGGAGGCCATCGACACCGTCATGAAGTTAGGCATGAACCACCCCATGGGACCGCTCACCTTATGCGATCTGATCGGCTTGGACGTGGTCCTGTTCGTGATGGAGGTGCTGCAGCGAGATCTGGGCGATGATAAATACCGTCCCTGCCCACTCTTGCGCCAGATGGTGGACGCTGGCTACCTGGGACGCAAATCAGGCCGGGGTTTCTACCAATACTAGGGCCGATGTTTAGTTTATCTGCGCATGACCAGCAAGCCCGATTTCCCCCTGGAGAAACGGGTCAATAGAGTAAACAGTCGGTAAACACGCCGGAAATAGGGCGGCATTTCGGCTGGCTGGATCACCTTGAATCCAAAACATTCATAAAACGCGCCTAAATGAGACCGGCAGGTAAGGTATAAGGGCTGTTCGGAGGTAACAATCAAGCGCTCGACCAGTGCACTAGCAACTCCCTGCCCGCGCCAAGCCGGGACTACGGCAATGGAAGCCAGTTCGTGTGAGCCATCCTGGTGAATCTTGATCTGCCCACAACCAATCAGCCGGTTCTCATCATCCACAGCGATCAAGAAACGCGGCCAGTATATTCCCAGTGGGTTGATCTTCACGGTGCGGATCAAGGCACGGATAGCAGCATTGTCCTGGCTTACAGCGGGCTGGATCCAATAATTCATTTCAAAGCTTTATTATAAGGGGGAGTAATGAGCTTGAATGTATCACTTATAAGGCACCTCCAAAAATGGCATGCCTCTTAGCTGGAAATTTTGCCCTTGACAAAAATTAACATCTCCTTATAATTTATATATGGTCTAATTATACCCAAATTAGCATATTATACGCCCACGAAGTAGTTAATCAGAGATGTGTAGCAGGGAGATGAATACTATTATGTATTAACAAATCCGGATCTAGCTTCTTATAAAGAAAGTGGCAAGCGTAAATTATTGTTTCAAAATCCACTAAGGGGAGGGCAAAATCATTTACATTTCATCATGCCACACAAGCTACCCTTCTTCCGCAAACTATAAAATATTGAACAACATTAATTTTATACATTGGAGGGAAAAATGATCAACCGGAGAGAATTTTTGAAAATCAGCCTTGCGGCAGGGGCTGGAATTGCATTATCAAGTCAAATCAGGTTTATCCGCCGCGCCATGGCTTTCACCCATTCCGGCCTGGACTCGCTATCGATACCAAAATACGCTACCCCCCTCGTCATACCTCCAGCCATGCCACGCACAAGGAAGCTTACAGTTAGAGGGGGAAAAAACATCGATTATTATGAAATAGCGGTGCGCCAATTCCAACAGCAAGTGCTGCCGGCGGGCTTACCCCCTACCACAGTATGGAGCTATGGCTCGGTCAATCACCCTGCTTCTTTCAACTTTCCCGCTTTTACAATTGAAGCCAAATGGCGAGCGCCTGTGAGGGTCAAGTGGATTAACGACTTAATAGACGCCAACAACAAATTTTTGCCACACCTGCTGCCGGTCGACCCCACTCTACATTGGGCTAATCCGGGCGGAGGTATGGATGGGAGAGACACGCGACCATCGTTTACCAGCACCCCAGGACCTTATACGGGTCCAGTGCCGATTGTAACTCATCTGCATGGGGCTGCAGGCGTGGGGGACGAGAGTGACGGCTACGCTGAAACCTGGTATTTGCCTGCTGCAGCAAATATTCCCGCAGGATATGCCACCGAAGGCACCTGGTATGACTTTTTCAAATCAAAGTTCCAAAGTCTGCGCAGTGCAGGTCACCCCTCTGATACCTGGCAGCCTGGGACGGCTACCTTCCAGTATCCCAACGATCAGCGAGCATCCACCCTGTGGTACCACGACCATACCCTTGGCCTGACCCGTCTGAACGTTTATGCTGGACCGGCCGGCTTCTATGTCTTGCGTGGCGGGCCGGGCGACGCGCTGATCGACACTCGCACCGGCGCTGCCGCCGCCTTGCCTGGACCGGCCCCAGCCTTGGGCGATCCGGCTGGAATGAAGTACTACGAGATCCCGCTGGCCATTCAAGACCGTTCTTTCAATGGCGATGGCTCATTGTTTTACCCTGACACACGCGCGTTCTTTGATGAAATTACCGGTCCGTATATCCCTGACACCGATATCTCTCCGATCTGGAATCCTGAGTTCTTCGGTAATTCCATGCTGGTCAATGGTAATACCTGGCCCTTTTTGAACGTTGAGCAGCGTCGCTATCGCTTCCGTTGTTTGAATGGCTGTAACTCCCGCTTTTTGATCCTCGATTTCAACAACATCCCTAATGTTGAAGTATGGCAAATTGGCAATGAGGGCGGTTTTCTGGCTGAACCGGTCAACTTAACCGCCATCAACGGCAACAGGCTACTGATGGGTCCGGCCGAACGCGCCGATGTGATCGTCGACTTCACCAATGTGCCACAAGGATCCTTCGCGCTTGCTAACGTTGGTCCAGACGAGCCATTTGGCGGTGGGATCCCAGGGGTTGATTTCCCGCTTGCAGATCCCGACACAACTGGTCAGGTGATGGAGTTTCGGGTCATGCCTGCCACGGGAATCGATACCAGCACCCCCCCAATGTTCTTGCAGCTCCCAGCCATCACTCCACTGGTAGGTGGCACAGCCCGCCCATTGGCGCTGCTGGAAGAGATGTCAATGCATTTTGAGGATGCGCCTGCCGAAACCTTATTAGGCATGGTCACCGGAGATCCCAACATGGCGGCTGGGACATGGGCTGCCAAGAAATGGCACGAGATGGTAACCGAGAACCCCGCCGTTGGCGCCACCGAAGTATGGGAGTTCTACAATGCAACCGCCGACGCTCACCCGATGCATATTCACGAGGTGCTCTTCCAGGTGGTTGACCGCCAGCCGGTCTTTGTAGACGAAGAGAATCAGACAGTGGAAGTAATCCCAGGTTCGTTGCCCACGCCACCCGAGCCGTGGGAGTCGGGCTGGAAAGACACGGTGATCGCCTATCCTGGCCAGGTGACGCGAGTACGGATGAACTTCCAAGTACCAGGGCAGTATGTCTGGCACTGCCATATTGTCGAACATGAGGACAATGAGATGATGCGCCCCTACCGGATCGGTCCGGTCCAGCCAGGACAGCCACCCGACGGAGGTCACGTCGGTCACAGCATGCCTTAAAGGTATTTTTGATCACCATTCTCAGGAAAATCAGGCCCCGCAGCAACCAGAGCTGTGGGGCCTTTAGATTTACTTCTGGGTTATCCTGGATAACTCGGTCTGCTCATATCAAGTCAACGGCGTTCCATGACCTCAGCCACAAATTCAGCCATCAAAGAGGCCAGCTCAACTGGGCGCTGCAGGGGGATATCATGGATTGTCTCATCCATCCAATGTACACGCAGGTCACTTATCTTTAATTGAGCTTGCATGACCCCCTTACGCTTGAGTTCAAGGAAAGCTGTCTCCTCTGCACTCAAGGGGCTCGGAGACGAAGCCGGGATCATCAGCACCGGGCAACGCACCCGTTCGAAGCGCGCATGGGTTTGGTACTCCCAGATCGAACGCAAAATCTGCAAATGATGTTCGAGGCTCAAGTGCGGGTAGATGGCCTCGTCTGTTGAAATCTCGAAATTAGCCAAGATGGCTTGAATGGCATGATCGTCCGGTTGCCACTTCTGAGAGGTCGCGCCTACCATGGATAGAAATACCTCTACCGGGGTGCCAGCCAACTTTGGCGGGGTGAGGCGCTCTCGCATCAGTTCCCAGGTAGCGCCGGGGAACTGGTCCATTTGGGTGAACCCACCATCCACCAGCACCAGCCCGGCAGGAGCGCGTGGGCCAATGGGGAAACGAGCCGCGTATTCCAGCGCCAGCAGGCCGCCCCAGGAATGCCCCACCAGAAATGGCTGCTCCAGGTGAGCCGCGTCCATGAAGACAAGCAAATCGCGCAGGAAGGTCTCCAGGCCATAGTCGCCATCGGGCTTGTCGGTCAACCCGTGTCCTCGTGCGTCTGGGGCAATAGGCGCCAGGCCGACATCCATGAGTTGGCGCGCTACCCCATCCCAAATACGGGCATTAGAGGCCAGGCCATGTAGCAGCAATACCGTCTGCCCGCTGCTGGCGCTGCCCCAGTGCAGGTAATGAGTGCGAAGATCATTGATCCATAAATAAGAAGATTGCATTCATGCACCACGACTTGGTGAAGATGATCTAGAGGACCGGGGTAAGCTGAAAGGATCGCTTACCCCATCCAATCTATTCCTGATTTAACAAGGATTCCATGATGTGGCGGGCAAGTTGCGGGTCAGCCTTACCACCCGATTTTCGCATCACCTGGCCTACAAACCAGCCGATCAAGGAGACCTTTCCCTTGCGGTAGGAAGCCACTTGCTCGGGGTTCTCCGCTACCACCGCCGCACAGAAAGCCCGAATGGCCTCTTCATCCCCTACCCGAGCCAGACCTTCCTTTTTGACGATTTCCTGAGGGGATTTTCCAGAATCCTGTACTTTTTCCAGCAGGGATTTGCCGGTCGAGGTGTTGACTTCGCCAGCGTCAACCAGCTTGATGATCTCTGCCAGGTAAACGGGTGAGAGATGCAGATCTGCCGCTGTCAGTCCGCGTTCGTTGATCATACGCAGCACGTCATTCATCAGCCAGTTGGAAACCCGCTTGGCATCCCCTCCATATGCCGCGATGCTCCCTTCGAAGTAATCTGCCAGGCTGCGCTCATTGGTCAGAATATCCGCGTCGTACTCTGGAATTCCATATTGGGTTACGAAGCGCGCTCGTCTTTCCAGTGGCAACTCGGGCATATTTCCCAGGATCGCCGCGCGCCAGGTCTCATCCAGGCGAATTGGTAGCAGGTCGGGCTCGCGGAAATAACGGTAATCGGCTTCCGTCTCTTTCGAGCGCATTTTGCGCAACACGCCTGCGTCCTCATCCCATTCCAGCGTCCAGGCATGGATGCTGCGTCCGGCGTTCACCTCTCGAATTTGGCGTTCGATCTCGGTTTGGATAGCCTCGCGTACCGCCACGATCGAGTTCACATTTTTGATCTCAGTTTTCGGATTCAAATAATCGGCGCCTTTGGGCCGGATGGAGACATTGGCATCACAGCGCAAGTGCGCTTTTTCCATATCGGCTTCAGAAATCCCCAACCAGCGCAATAATTGGCGCAGACGGATAAGGTATTGGGCTGCCTCATCCGCAGAACGCAGGTCAGGACCGGTAACCATCTCGATCAGCGGTACACCACACCGGTTGAAGTCGATCAAGCGATGCCCGTTCTCGTTCTTGGTCTTACCGGCATCTTCCTCGATATGTAGCTTGTGAATGGTGACGCGCCGGATATAACCCTCCGGCATAGGCAAGTCCAAATAACCACCCAAGGCCAGCGGTCTATCATATTGAGAGATCTGGTAACCTTTGGGCAAATCCGGGTAAAAGTAGTTTTTACGGTCGAAATAGGAGACAGGCTGGATGTCGGCGTGCATGGCTTGCGCCAGCAAGACGGCTTTTTCCACCACAGCTTTATTCAAAACCGGCAACACACCCGGCAAACCGGTGCAAACCGGGCAGATATTGGTATTGGGAGGGTCATTCCAGGAATCTGCTTTGCACGGACAGAAGATTTTGGTGGTGGTATTCAGTTGAATATGGGTCTCTAAACCAATAATCGCTTCATATTCAGTTTCGATCTCAACCATGGCTTTCTCCGGGTTTAAAATTTATTTACCCCAATTGTAATGCATAAGGCATAGCCATTTAGCGTAAACCGAATTTTTTATCGGAAGGGTTATTCTTCTGAAGCTACCTGACCAGGATCTCCTGCTGCCACCCACACCTGACCAGCTAAATCATTTTCCATCGCCACTTCACTGTGATCAATCTTAACCACGGTTACAGGAGAGTGCTGGAGTACTTCCACCCAATAGCCGGGCACAAGCCCATATGCTTGCAATTGGGACTTGCGAGCAGGAGAGAGATGAGTGGCAAACCCTTCTATTTTGACCCGATGGCCCGGTGGGACGTCTAGCAGGGTTAAGCGCCAGCCTGCATCATTCTGATTGTGCATAAGCTGTCGCCAGCGGCGATGCCGGCCGCGCCGCCTGAAAAAGCGAGGAAAACGACGGCCTCGATCCTCCATATGCCCATCACCCCCATTGAATTGTGCTCCGGGCATCAGAGATAAGGCCATCCTGGCCAACCATGATTGGTGGGCATCGACCGTTTTATAGCCGCAAGCAGGACAGCATACCAGCAGGGTACAGCCAGAGTGAAGAGGGCAAGTAGCACAGCCAGGCTCTTCGGCAGGATTGAAAGTGTGCCCGCATAAGGGGCAGGCCATAAATGTAGTCATGATGCGCCCCATCCGATCCAAAGCAGTAATCTATTTAGCAGGCCTCCAACCAGAAAGGCCAGTGGAAAAATAGTAACAATGATACCTGCAGCAGTCTGCCAGGTCCTTTCTTTGGCAATCATCAATACGCTGGCGATGCAGGGGACGAACAGGGTGATCGTTGTCATGGCTACCACCACCTGTACTGGATTGAGCTGACCCTGGCTTTGCATGACAAACAAACCACTTGCGCCAAAATCGCGTCGCAAAAAGCCCATGATAAAGGCTGCACTGGCCTGGGGAGGCAGCCCCAGCCAACCTGCCACCAGGGGTTCCCCAGTGTGGATTAACCAGTCGAGCAAACCAAGATTGTCCAACCCAAACATTATCGCAGTGCCGATCAAGAAAATTGGGATCACCTCCTTAAGGTACCATTCGAGGCGGGCCAAGGTCTTCACCACCACGTTGGAAACCAGGGGCAAACGCAGCGGTGGCAGATCGACCAGCAGGCTGGTGCGCTCCCCAGGTAATAACCGCGCAGCCAACCAACCGACTACCAGCATGACCATCACCACCACGCCTCCCCATATAAACGTTGCCTGCAAGGAAATAGCAGACAGCATCCCCAAGACCACACCCAGCTGGGCGGAACAGGGTACCGCCAGTGCCAGCAGTAACGTAACCAGGATTCGCTCACGCTTGCTTTCCAAAACTCGCGCGGTCAACGTTGCCATGGTCACACAACCAAGGCCAAGCACCATTGGCAGCACAGCTTTCCCATTTAATCCCATGGCATGGAAAAAACGGTTGCTCAGCGCTGCCAGGCGAGGCAGGTAGCCCGAGTCTTCTAAGACCCCAAAAGCCAAGAAAAAAGTCGTCACAATAGGAAAGATCAAGGCAAAGGCGTAGGTAACGCCCATGGTCCACTGCCCGTATTCGCCCACCAGGAAATCAACCACCAGCGGGAAAGGCACAGCCCGGGTCACCAGACCAATCACCCAGGGATTGATCACTCCGTAAAAAAGCCGCTCCTCCAGGAGCTCCACCAGGATGCCCGCCCCAAAAATACCAACAAACCACAAGATGGCCCCCAATATCGCGGCCAGGAAAAATAGACCCCACAGCGGGTGGGTGGTCAGATGCCCCAAATCGAGGGGACGTTTCTTTGCATTAGCGCCCGTACTTACGAGTGTGGCTTTGGCAGCCTTCTGGACATAGTCTAAACGAATACGCTGGATAACAGACAAAAGCGGTTCGACAAAAGAGAGCTGTAAGGAATGCCGGATTTCACATAATTCGGCGAATTGACTCTGGTCAAGATGCTCTTTGAGCCAGGTTTCACTGACGGTATCTCCGCTAAACCATAGCAACGCCAAGGCCCGGGGAGTAATGGGCGCATATGGCAAGCGCAGACTGACCTCAGCCAGGGCGGCCTCAATCTCTGCTGGATAAGTAAGGCGAAAATGGGGGTGATCTGCGTGCTTAACTACCTCAACCAACTCTTGCAGGCCCAATCCCTTGATGGCAACCGTGGGAACCACCGGGCAGGTCAAATATTCTGCCAGCAGTTGGTGATTGACCTCCACACCTCTGGCGCCTGCTTCATCCATCATATTTAGAACCAATACCAGGGGCAGCCCCATCTCAGCCAATTGCACGGTCAGCAACAGAGTTCGGCGCAGGTTCTTTGCATCTCCTATCTGCAGAACTGCCTGTAAGGGCTCGTTCAATAAGACCCGCGTGGTAACCAGCTCATCTTCAGATTGAGGTGGAAAGGTGAACACTCCCGGCGTATCGATCAGCACAGCCCCCAGCAGAGATGGAACCACGCCACGGGTTACCTCAACGGTTGTACCGGGATAATTTGAGATGGTAACATGTTGTCCAGTCAGACGCTGAAATATGACCGATTTCCCCACGTTTGGATGCCCGACCAGGGCAATGCTGCCGTCCAATACACCCACCTGAGCAGGAGTAGAAGGATACATTCTGCTAAGTCTCCTCTCTCAAGGGCTTGGCAGGCTGGTTTTCAAGCCCAAGTTCAGCTGCCAAACAGTTACGGCACAGACCATAAAAAACCAGCGAGGCCGTTTCCACAGCGACTTCATGTTCCTGTTCAAATTTAGCCTGGATGCAAGCCAAATCCGGGCTATCGAATTCAATGACCTCCTTACAGACTGAGCATACAAAATGATGGTGTTGGGATGGAATACTGGTGTCGAAACGTTCCTGACGGCGGTCATTCTCCAACCACAGCGAGCTGACCAACCCCTCTTCTTCTAACCAGCGCATCGTCCGGTAGACGGTGGAAAGATGCAAGCGCGGGGCCTTTGGTTTTACCAGTTTATAAACCTCTTCGGCAGTTGGGTGACCTTGAATGGATTGCAACGTTTCTAAAATCAAACGGCGTTGGGCAGTCATCCGTTTACCTTGAGAATGGGCTCGTACGATCGTATCTTGCACCGTTTTACTCCGCTTATTGCAAATGGTTTGCATTAACGTTCGGTCTAATCATACCCACTGGAATTGGAAACCCTTAGTGACATTCATCGGTTTCTATCAGGAAATCCATCCTTATTTGTTTAGGTGTGGAATTACCCAAATGAATAGATTCGGGAGTTAGATGTAGTGCTGCCAGTTCAAGCATTAAGCCAATTTAGCCTGAATTTTACTGCTGGTCAACTCTCTCAGGGCATCGCTGGCGATCCAGCGAGCGACCCGGGAATCAAGCTGGGCGATATGCTGAGCAAAATCAATAGCCTGGATATTTAGCGCCCGGTTGCGCTTGCCAATCCCCCTTAGTGCCCAATTGACGGCCTTCTTTACAAAATTTCGTTCGTCCACGGCTTCCCTCAGGATGATGGGAAAGAAAGCCTCAAAAGCCTGATCGGGGGCTTTCTTATCATGAACCGCCAGGGCTGCCATCAAGACGAAGCCGGCTCGCTTGACATACTCGGGCTGCCGGCCGGCCCATTCGACTGCTTTATGATATGCAAAAGGGGTCTTATCAAAAAGGTTGCTGCAGACCTGGTCGCATACATCCCATGAGTCAAAATCATGCACCCAGCGCTCTATCAATTCTTCATCTACCTGTTTTGGATCAGCAATCAGAGCAGCCAGGATGCGCGCCTCGTGGATACCAGAATCCCATAGCTCCAGAGCCAAAGGATGGTTTTTTCTGATCTGGCGAGCGATCGCCCGCAGAACTGGCATCGATACGCCCAGGGTATTGTCAGGGTTGATCCCATAGCGAGCCATGCCCTCTACATTGGCAGGATTTGCCTGGGACTTCAATTGCTCAAGAATTTTTTCGCTCGTGGGATGCACAGTGCACCTTTACATCCGGCTATTTCTGAGACTACCCACGAGCCAGAGAAACTGCCGCCCGAAAACCATTGTAAGCAATATGGATATTTTCCGCCATGAATTCAATGCGTCTACCGGCAGTCCGCTGGATGCCTGGCAGCAAGCTGGCATTGTCAGCCATTTCAGATTGGTAGAACTCCACTGTAACCTTTACAGGCACAGGTAGCACAAAAGGTGCCGGAGCTTCACCAGACGCCAGTCGTTTAACCGCTCTTACAGCAGCCGCGTGAATCTCGCGTTGGGCCAGCGTAGGCGGCAAGCAGTCCGCCGCCATGCGTCCGGAAGCCCGCTTGACCACAGCCACTTCCAATGGGCCAAGCAACTCTATAGCTTCTGAGCAAACGGTTTGGTCGCCGGAGACCATGATGACAGGCACATTGAAATACCCACAAAAGGCCGCATTCAAACCACTTTCGCCAACCAAGATATCCCCAAGCCACAGGTTGGCAACGGATCTGGAAGACCAGGTATGATCCAAGATAGCGTTGGGGGTGCCAGCCCTGGCATGGTAGCCCACAAACATCACGCCATTTACATCTTCTTCGATGCCCTGGATCATCGCCAGGGGTGCAGGACTGCCAGAATTCAGTCGGACGCGTGGGTCAAGTTCTTCAATCAGCAGATTTCGACCATAGGCATGCCCATCACTAACGATCACTTCACTGGCGCCAGCTTCAAAAGCGCCTTGGATCGCAGCATTGACATCGCCGGTCATCACCCGCCGGAAGCGTACATATTCAGCATGTTCAGGATCAACTTGATCCCAATGGACCACCCCAGAAACCCCTTCCATATCGGCTGCAATGAGAATTTTCATCGGACCTCCAAATTTTTCGAGTTATAACGTGTGTAGAGTGGCGTGCGCCCCCCTGTACACCTGTTTTTGGGGATCTTCTCCCCGCGCTAACTTTAGCCTGAGCAGTTAATAAAATTGTACTTAACCGAACTCCACCACTACTGGAGGCCTGCGTTCTCGCCAGGCATCGTTCTCAGACACCATCTCGTAGGCTCGACCGATACGCAGCAAGCGCGCCTCCGAGAAATCCGGGCCGAGCAACTGCACGCCCACCGGCAGACCAGCCGCATCATAACCGGCAGGTATTGTCAGACCTGGGATGCCGGCGTGATTGGCGGGCACGTTTAGCTGGTCAGCAAATTGCATCAGCACCGAGTCCCCATAGACATCGCCAATGGGGAAAGCCGGAGTGGGTGTGGTTGGCGTAAGAAGGGCATCCAGGCGATGAGGTCCTCCAGGATCAAAGACATCCACAAAATCTTTGCGGATCAGGGTACGTACCCGCAGGGCGCGGTTGTAATACTGCTCGCTGTACTGCGCCGCGCTGACATACATTCCCATCAATATGCGTAACTTAGGCTGTGGGCCGAAACCACGCGCGCGGGTCTTGCGATACATTTCAAAGAGGTCGCCGACCGGCTCAGAGATGCGGTAGCCATATTTCACACCATCGAAGCGGTGCAAGTTGGAAGCAGCCTCCACCCGTGAGATGACAAAATAAACCGGAATGCCAAAACGCGTATGTGGCATCGGAATCCCTTCGACGATGTCGGCGCCCATTTCAGCCAGTCGCCCGGCTGCGCGCAGGGTGGCTTGCTCGATCTCTGCGGGTACAGGCTCCTGGCGCAGCTCACCGGTTTTGGGATCTGGGTAGGTGATCTGAAAATAATCCGGCGACAGGCCGATGCGCATACCGCGCACGCCTTTTTCCAGATCAACCAGGTAATCGGGCACCTCGATTGCCGCAGCGGTGCTATCGCGCGGGTCTGGTCCGGCGATGGTACGCAGCATGAGAGCTGCGTCGGTGATGTTGCGCGCCAACGGACCTGGGCAATCCAATGAGGAGCCAAAGGCGATCAATCCGTAGCGCGAGACACGTCCATAGGTAGGCTTGAGCCCCACCACTCCGCAAAAGGAAGCGGGCTGGCGGATAGAACCGGCCGTATCTGTACCCAAGGAGAGTGGCCCTTCGCAGGCGGCCACGGCAGCAGCGCTGCCCCCCGAGGAGCCACCCGGGACGCGCGAGGTGTCCCAGGGATTGCGTGGGGATGGCTGAAAGGCAGACGATTCGTTGGAGGAGCCATAAGTGAACTCATCCAGATTGACTTTGCCGAGCATGACCGCGCCAGCCGCCTCCATCCTCAGCACCGGTGTGGCCGTATAGGGTGCAACGAAATTGGCTAAGATGCGCGAGGCGGCAGTGGAAGGCGTACCCTCAACACAGAAGATATCCTTAACCGTAAATGGGACGCCAGCCAGGGGGCCAGGGTCTTCTCCCAGCGCCAGGCAGCGATCCACCTGCTGCGCCTGAGCCCTGGCGCGCTCGGTCGTATGGGTAATGAAGGCGTGTACCAGCTTCCCATCCTCAGACTCGGAAGGGTGCAGCGGATTGGTCAGGCTTCCAGGGCGACCATCCACAGCTTGCACTCGCTCCAGCACCGAATCTAACACCTCCATAGCCGATACTTCTTTTCGGCGAACCAGGTCGGAAAGCTCAAAGGCAGAGAGATCGCTTAATTTCATAGGCTATTTCCAAAATGAGATATGCTAAAGGATAGTTCACATAGCACCAGGTTATTCCAACTCAGTGTGCGGGATATCCGGCACAACGATATAGTCCTGTTCCGTCTGCGGGGCTTGCTGTAGAATTTTTTCCGCATCAGGGTAGGGGAGCCATTCATCTGCCCGTATGTGTGGCGTGATGTCGGCTGTATACGGGACTCCATGGGAGGTGACCAAAGTGCTCGGATCAAGCGGGATGGCCTCCAACTCATGAATAGCCTTGAGCTGTTTGTTAAGCTCGCTGCGCAGGTACTCCGCCTCCTGCGGCTCCAGTTCAAGGGCTGCCAGCAGCACCAGGTGGTCAAATATTTCACAGGTAATGGCGTCAGACATTCGTACCGTCCTATCTTGGTTTTCAGGAATTAATGCTAGCGACTAGTTCGGAACTATTCTACCAGACGATCAGAATGTAAAGAGACTGGACCTCGGCCATAAGGTATAATATTCGCCAGCAGGTAATGGCCAAACTAAAACCTTCACAAGAAGAAAACCATCTTCAATAGGATCAGAATCCAGTTGTTTCCCCTCGTCACCAAGACATTTGAATCGAAATCCAGTTTAGACATCAATGAGTAGAGCGCCAGGGGTAGTCCCTGCCGCTTATACATTAACCATAAAGACAAGGAGAGCACCAATGAACATCATTATCCCCCTCTGGTCTATACCCCGATCTGTTTCCACCGGCTTTGAACGAATGATGATGGAAAGGGGCGATTTCAAAGTAATCCACGAGCCCTTCTCCTATTTCTTCTATGCCAAAGAGCAGTCGGCAACTGCGGTGGGCATGAATGTTGATCCCGACCATCCCCAGGATTTTGATGACATTATGAGCGTGATCCTGCGGGAGGCTGAGAATAAACCGGTCTTCTTCAAGGATATGTCTTACCATCCTTTCGCGCGAACAGATGAGGCCTTCCTGCGCAATTTTGAGAACACCTTCATCATCCGTGACCCAGCCATCACGCTGATCTCGCACTACAAACTAAATCCAGAGTTCACCCTGACCGAGGCCGGCTACGAACCGCAATTCAAAATGTACGAAATGGTGAAAAAGATCACCGGCAAAGAACCGGCTATTGTGGACGCTGAGGACCTGATCGAAAATCCCTTTACGGTTGTGAAGGGCTACTGCGAAATGGTGGGGATCCCCTTCATACCCGAATCCCTGACCTGGGGGGC
>JAWOHN010000177.1:0-4741 GCA_046485135.1 Anaerolineales bacterium
GGGCAACGCTGACGGTATCTTTGGTCAGCTGGGCAGCTTCCGGAACCGGATGCCCATCCGTAGCCACAATCTTGAAAGGCACGCCATGCAAATGCATGGGGTGAATAAATTGACCGATGGCGATAAAACGCAGGCGTACACGCTGGCCTTGCTTTACGTTGATGGTTTCCGTGGCAGGAAAAGCCTTGCCGTTGATCGTGAAATAATTCGGTTCCATCCCACCCATCGGCATCGCGGCATAAGTATAGCCATCCCTGACCAGCCACTCGGAAAGCATCAAGGTGACATCCACATCAGGGGCCGGGGCCGGCTCCTTCGGATCGATGATCATGGGTGCGTACAGCCCGGCCGAGACCTGTACGTCGCCGTCAAAATGCGAATGATACATAAAGGTTCCAGCTGGCCTGGCGCTGAATTCGTAGGTGAATGTTTCGCCCGGTTGGATCGGATCCTGAGTAACCCCGGGCACGCCGTCCATGGCGTTCGGCACTTCCACGCCGTGCCAGTGAATGGTAGTGGGTTCGTCCAACTCATTCTTGACCAGGATCCGCACCTGGTCGCCCTCGGTGACGCGGATCATTGGGCCGGGGACAGTCCCATTGTAGGTCCATGCAGTGGCAGTGACACCTTCGAGGATAGGCCACCGCACGGCTTTGGCGGTCAGCTCGAATACTTTGACGCCGTTCTCTTCGCGGTATGCCAGCGGCTGCCCGCCCTTCGTCTCTGTTGCCGCCTGGACGTTGCTGCCGCCAATCGGCTCCATCATGTGGGCTGCTTCAGGATTCGTGGGCATCATACTACCCGGTGTGGGAGTGGCAGCCCCAGAAGGTTCGCTCATATCCATGTCCCCTGAACCCATTTGTGAATTGTCTGAGCCCATCTGATCCCCTACGACACCGGTAGGGGCAGGGGACAGAGTCGAACAGGCCGACAGGATCAGAACAAGTGAAAGTAACGCCGGTAGTAGAAATGTCCTCATATACTTGGTTCCCTCCAAAGGAAATCAGATGCGCAAGTATATACGACATTTCCGGTTGTTATTAGCGCCATTATACGGTTTCAGACATAAGCAATTTGGCTTATATTGCCATTGTTATTGGCCCTAGCGCCTGGAGGATGGCTCTTTGCATGTGGGGATCGGCGCGCTGCTGCGGGGTGTCCACCAGTGAGAACCACGTCTTGCCGTCGTGGCTGTGAGCGACCAGACTGACTGGCTGGTAGTCGCCTCCATAGATCAGCAGCACGACCATCTGGCAATCGCATCGGTCGGTGCCGTGATGGGGGCAGGGGCATTCCGTAGGATCGTGGCGGGCATCTTGCAGATCGAACGTACGCAGCACCTGCAAGCCAGCGCCGCTGACCTGCCGAATGATCCAGGCAGCGGATTCATTACACGGATGTTCCAGGATCAGGAAAGGGTAAGCGTCGCTCATGATTTACTCCACTTTTCGACTTCATTTCAGCCAGTATACAAAGCAGCATCTGAAAAACCTAGCGCCATCCATCGCATTTGACCATAAGCATATTTGCTTATAAAAAGCCATCCCCCATCCTTTACTCACTTGGATGGGGGATGGGAATCTGTGTAACAACGTAAAATGGCTAGGGCACCCAATTGGACAACACAGTCAAAGTCCGGTCCGGCTGTTGGGGGTCATTATTGGGCAGATGAACGCGAAAATCGTGCATGCCATCCATACCCTCATGCATGGTGAACTGCATCGACAACGTGGTGCTTTCGCCAGGCTTTAAAGCCATCGAACCGATGGCTAGCGGAGGCGGTCAACAGCCCTCAACGACTTCGATGTAGGGATCCTTGGTAAATCGCAATGTCTGATCTCCTACATTTGTGATCTGAAAGGAGACCTGAGCAGGCTGGTTGAATTTCATATCACCCAGGTCAACTTTTTCTTGGTCCACTTGCAGGCTGGGTGCGCCAGTCACCTCGTTGGCGGCTTTCGGCGCAGGGTTCTTGCTCAAAGCCAGGAAAGCCAGGCTTAACAGCAGCACACCACCCAAAGCAAGGAGAACTGGCAGCCATTTGTTTCGCCTGTGCCGTTTTTTGGAATATCGATTGGTTTTATTTTGACTCATGGTCCATCCTCCAATTCAAATTGAAAAGCGTATAAGTAAGCGATGAGCGCCCAGGTTTGTTCTTCGGTGAAAATCGGACCCCAATAGGGCATGCCGGTGCCCATACCGCCGCGCAGGATCTTGCCCTGCAAGCGCGCTGGGCTGGCAGCCAACATATGTTCCGCATCGGTGAAATCCGTGGGTCGCGCCGTCATCTCGCCGATTTGCATGTCCGCGTGCTCACCGGTCTTGGGTTGATCGAGATCGTCGGCAAACACGCCGTCACCCCCGCCTGTTTCGCCGTGGCAGGCAGCACAGTTGGTCGCGTAGAGCTGCTGGCCTGAGCTCAAATCCTGAGGGGTGGTATTGGACCTCCAGACGAACGCCACCAGGTCCCACGCCTCCTGGTCACTCAATCCAGAAAGGCTAGATTCTGCACGAAGCGCCTTCCATAGGTCGGCCGGGCTGTGAGACCGATAATATTCCCGGCTCTGATATTCAGCCGGGATGTCCGCTCCGAGCTGCGCGCCGAGAGAGGCGGAGGGTTTCCGCTCCGGAATCACATCCGCATGGTGCTCGGCATCGATGTCCAGGCCTAAAGTGACGTACAGGGGCGACTCAACGGGTTCTGCGGCGGCTTCAGGACCAGTTACTTCGATCGTCCCACGCATGCGCCAGTGGTTCACGCTGCACCAGCGCGTGCAGTAGAAAGTGTACTTACCCGGTTCATCGAAGACAAGCGTTACTTCGGTTATCTCACCGGGGATAACGTCTACGACAGGTTGGTCGCTCTGTCCAATGGCGAAGCTGTGCATCACGTCATCGGAGGTCAGGCGCAGGTGCAGGGGCTGGCCCACTTCGGCCGTCAGGCTCTCCGGGGTCCAGCCGCCGGTTTCTGCCATGCGAGCATGAATCACGACGCCGCGCGAGCGCGCCTGCCATGCAACCACGGGGATGGTTATGGCAGCAGCTACCAAAACAAGAATGACGGAGCGAGCTATCCACTCTTTACGCATGGGCTATCCGACCAGCAGCCATAGCATGGCCAACGAAAAAGCCAGGCAAAATATCAGGACGGGAAGTGTCTGGCGGGAAACCGGCTGATTGTCCTTCCTCGCCAGCCGTTGGGCAACACTTGCAGACCAAAATAAACCTACCAGCAGGAGGATGACCTGCATGATAGGGCTAAAAGCGGACACGTCAGGTGACCACGTACTATTGGCCGTGCCAAACAAGTTCCATCCCCAGCCTAGTGGGTCGGAAATTACCGAAAAGACGTAATTCAACTTGGGGAAAGCGAACGAGACGGTGAAAGCAATCCAGGCGAACAGTCCTAGAGGGAGCAGAATTTGAGCTTGATTGGCAATGGCGCGCCTTAATTGAGACTTACTGCGAGACCATCTTAACCCCGACCAAACTGCCAGGGCAAAGGCGCCCGGCAAAATCACCAGGTTAAGAACCACTAATCCAAGTGCATAAAGCAGCCAGGCAGGGGAGCCGATGGCAAATGCCGCCAACTTCAAGCTGCCCCACGGCCCGGTGAAGACTGCCGCAAAAGCCAGCGCCGAGCCCAGCATCACCAACGCCAGAAAGGCTTCATCCAGTCGGCTGGATTGGCGCATGCCTTTGTTTTCTGCAGCCAGATCCGTACCGAACGGGCGCAGATTGACGGCGATGTTGTCGGATGGGCAGGAGCGCAGGCACTCCATGCACAGTCCGCATTGAGAGCTATCGCTCAGCGCCAGCGGATACAGCCCCCACGGGCAATTGTGGTAGCAGGTCTTCTCGCTGTGCGCGGCGCAGATAGCGGTATCGATCACGCGCACCTCCACCGGCGCAGTCTTGGCGTAGATGCCGGTAAAGCCGCCGATCGGGCAAATATAACTGCAGAAAGCGCGCCGTTCGAAAACCAGGCTCAGGACGATTGCCAACCCAAACAAGGCCAATAAGACCCAGGCTGTCACCCGCGTATCGGTCAGCGTGACCGCGCTGAACAGGCCGATCAGCAGGAAGCCGCCGGATTGTAGCCAGGAGCCTTTCAATCTTTTTGGCCAGCGCAGGTGTAACCCGAAGCGCCGCCGGCTTTTTTCCAGAATACCGCCCTGCTGCAGCCATTCGCCAGGCAGAGGAATGGGGCACACGCTGCACCACGAGCGCCCACCCAGGGGGATGAATGCCAGCTTGAGCGCCGTCCACCAGGTGATCCAGACGAAGATAATGGCAAAATTGTGGCTGCCTACTCGTGAGCCAAATAACCCGGCAAAAATGGTGAAAACAAAACCAGCCAGAGTCAGGGAGCGAATCAAGAACTGCGGCCAGCGGCTTTGCAGCAGAGGTTGAATCCAGGGGATCTGATGGAGATCGATCCGGCGAGGAAGCTCAAGCCGCGTGGATATTTCAATCTCACCTGCGTTCTGAGGGGACTTTTCTTTCCACGCAATTTCCTGGAGCTTGTTCACTTCCGCACCCCCCAAACGCCGGCGATAAGCGCCAACCCCGCCAGCAGCGCCCCCCGCCACAACAGCTCGTTCTGGCCCACCTGTAGCTTACCGATCATGAAAGGGTGCAGATTGCCGCAGGTGACCGTGCAGCGGAAACGAAATGAACCTTGCCGGTCGGCAACGAAGGTCAGCCGCGCTGTCTGCCCTGGATCGGAGGTGGTTTCCAG
>JAWOHN010000198.1:0-4670 GCA_046485135.1 Anaerolineales bacterium
AGCGCGCCCGCTCGAAAGCCAAATTTCCTGGGCGCTGTGGCGAAAACCGCTGTACAGCTCTGCTCCAGGTAGTTGAGAATCTCATCCAGGTTGGGAAGGGTTGCTTCCAGGTGACTGGCTGCCAGGTTCCGGTAGAAATGCTCCAACACCGCGTGCAGCAGGCTGCCTCGCTGCATGGCGTCCAGACCATCTTGAGGTTCATCACGGGCAGCCAGCTTCAGCACAACTTCTGCAAAGAATCCGTAAGGGCAATTAGCATAACGGTTCAAGCGCGAGGCGCTCCAGCAGTGCTCCTCAGCAAAACGCTGCTCGATCTCATCTACCAGATCGGTTGATTGGATAACGCCCTCAAATTCCCCTAGAGGAAGGTAGCTCTGCCTTTGTTGCATAATAACCTGCGCCTGTTGGGCATACTTCCAAAGCCCTGCTAAATCGTTTGGGGCTTCTTGCGCGCCAGCATAAGCCAGGGCTGTCAACCATTCGGGCAGACTGGCCGCCTGTTCCAGGGTGGGATGTTCAGCAATCTTGATCGTCTCCACCGGCAAATCGCTGAACCTTTCCAGGACAGCATCCCAATAAGGGGATGCCTGCCAGGGAGCGCCGTTGCCATCAATATATGGTCTCAGCAGGGTTAACCGCTGGCGCACATTCCCCAACACCTGCCACCACAGCGAAGCATCGTCGGCAGCTGTATAACGGATGAGAGCCAGCGGGTGATCCTGTCTTTCCTGGGGAGCATACAACACATCAATCGCCGGGCGCGCAGAGAACTCGCCTTCCGAGAGCCCCATGACAAACAGGTGTTGAAATTCACGCGCCCGGCCTTCTTCCAGCCTGCCGAAGCGCACCTGGAGCTGGTCAGACGCGGCGGGCAAGAGCATGTGCTGGAGGATTTCCAACAGTTCAGCCCGGTAAGCATCCCAGGAGACGGTCTTATCACCTGGGGTGATCTCAGCAGCGGACAGCAATCTGCGCAAGGCGCTCATCAGCAGCGCCAAAGCTCCCAGGTCCCGCTCAGGGACTGGGCCTTCTCGACAGCAAGCCAGTAAGTTCAGGCTAATAACCGGTTCTGCGTCTTCAGGTTCCCCGCTGTCTTCTTCTGGAAACAGTCCGACCAGGGCAGCTTGGATCCAGGCAGTGTAATCAGCGTAGGTGGCGCTCACCGGCGGGGTGAGATGATCAAAAAAAGCGCCCAAGCCTGCCTGTAACGAGAGCAGGTCCTGTGCAGGGGTTTGGGCTGCCAGGGCTGGCTTGCCTATGTCCTCATCATCCATATCCTGCCGATCGGCGTCCAATGGCGTTGTGGCAGCCAACCATTGGTCACGACCGGCAATCACCAGTTGCTCCCGGCTGAGCTGATCCAGGGTATCGATCTGCTCCAAGGAAAGCCAGTTTTGGCGAATATAAGGAGAGCGCAGGCTGTCCAGGGTGGCGCGCCAGGGGAAATCCGGGCTTAAATGCAGCAGGTGGATCAAAGCTGCGATGGCAGGGTTGGCGACCAGGGGCATTTCATGCTCAACAGGCAGACCATATTCACTGGCATCAGTCCGCACCAGGGGTAAATAGATGGCGGAATTGGGAGAAAGGATGGCGACCTCGCTGGCTGGGATCCCAGCCAATAGCAGCCGCTTGACTTCCCGGAGGGCATGTCTCACTTCAGCTTCGCGCGAAGGCGCTGCGACCATTTTCATAGACTCGCCATCAGCCGCTATTTTCTCCCCTGGTTGAAACAGGGTTTTATGCAGATGAGCCAATATTGGCTCCTGGGAGTCGCTTGTTTCGATTTGCCTAACCTGGCAAACAAGGTTGCGCAGGAGCGCATCCCTGGTTTGAGCCAGGCGGGTCAAGGCCCGGTCGGACTCAGAACGCCCGGCATCCCAGGCTAAATAAAGTTCCAACGCAGCAAACCGACCTTGCAACTGCTGAAGAATGCGCAGCTGGACAGGGGTGAACTGGTCAAAACCCACAACAAACAGCGCTCCAGGGCTCTTCAGCAAGTTGGCATCCTGTTCCATGGCCTCTGCAGCTACCCACAGCAAACCGTCTGCATCTGAATTGGCCTGCTGGTGCATGAACGCCTGGTAGCGATTATACATCTGCGCCAGCTGCCTGTCCCTCTCATTTCCGGCCTGGTCAGCGTACTTGGCGTACTCCTCAGGGGTGATGCCCTGGCTTTTCAGCTCACGCACCCAGGATAGCAGCACCTCAGTAAAACCCGGTTTGTCGTGGACCGCCGCAAAGGAAGAAAGGCTGCCCTCGCTGAACATCTCCTGCAGGATGCTGCGGATCAGGCGCCGGATGGCAGTGTCATGCATCTCCTGGATCGGGATGCCAGCTTCATCCAGGATGGTTTGCCCAAGCCTGTAAAACTGGAGCATGTGCACACCCAGCATATCCCCCAGTCTTTCCCGCAGATCCTGGGTCACACTGGCCGTTGGCAGGAGAATAGTGACAGGCGCAAAGGGGTTGCTCCGTTTCTCCTCACTTACCTGGAGCAGCAGGTCGTGTATTGCAGTATGAATATCAGGAACAAGGGTCAGCTGTGTTGTCATCAATAGAAAAACCTACTTTTTCGAGCCTGGTCTGCACTTTCTCAACACCAATGGCAGCAGGATGAAGGTCGCCAATGGCCACACCCAGGCTAAATCCCCTGGTCCGCCCAGACCTGTGCGGGCTTCCTCCCGTCGGATGCGTACTAGGCGATAGTTTTGAGTCAGTGCGTCCAGGCTTGCGTCATCCAGCTTGATCGGGTCAATGCCAGCCGCGTAACTGGCAAAACCACTGGCAACCAGCACCTTGCGCAGCAGTTCCAGGCGTTGTGGATGATCCGAGACATCCTCTGCAATCCCAGCCCAGCGTCCCTCAACCAACCACACCTCAACTTCCGGGGTTGCCAGGACGTTGCGATACCAATCCGCTTGGGCGCCAAAACCTGCCAGGCAGTACACATCCCCATCTACCAGTGCATAATTCAGCGGTGTGCGCCGCAGCAGACCAGTCTTGCGCCCGCGCTGGCTCAACACCATGATCCAGCCACCCCAGCGAGTGCCATTGCCGTAGCTGCCCAAACCCAGGCGAAACAACAGCAACATGAATTTGTTAAAAGAACGAAAGCCCTTACGCAAGATAATTTCTGAATTTGGGGATAGCATCACGGCACCTCCAGGCTGTTTTCAGTGAATTGACTACATCTTATTCTATTATAGATTACAGTTTGCACAATAAAACCCTGCTTTCATTTCCAAGCACGGCATTCTCAAACACTTAAAATATTTATGAAATAAAGAAATGCTCATAATTCGTTTATAATTATTTAATCTTGAGTCTTAATTGGTTTTTTAAGGGCGCATGACAGGACGGGTATTATAAATATGCGAAACCTGAGTCGTTATACTATTGTAAAAGGGATGGTTATTGTTTTAAGTTTTATTTTAATCTTTAACAGCATCGACCAGACAATTCTTGATCCTAACACTTATAAACGAATTTCTCATCAACTGGAACAAGTTCCGCAAAATATACAGGTGAGCCTGACCAGCAACAATGAACGCCGGGCAGATTTACTTATTTCCATAGTAAAGGCCAGGCAGGAAAACCTCATCCAATTGTTCGGGACAGCCTATGAGCCCCAGGCTGCGAAAGACCTGGAAGCAGCCATTGAACGCGCTGCAAATGCTATCCTGGAACTGGAGGGTGAGCAAAGAGAAGTTTATAAGGCTCAACTGAGCACTTTTATTCTGGAGACAAAGTCCACTCCTATTTATCCAAGGCTACAAAAACCGTTTCAACAGGTCCTGACCAAATTGGCGCAAGAACTTGTGGATGCGGATACCAGCCTGCCAGAATCAGAACTGGAAGAAACTTCACCTTCAGCCTCCCCTGAGCAATCCTTGAAGGTCAGCTCGTTTCAACTCATGCTAGCTACTCCAAATAATACCTGGGATGAATTCCAGTCGCTCCCTGTTGGTTTTCCAGATCATGATTTTGATCCTCACGCCTCAGATGAACGCTGCGCAAATTGCCATAGCTTCAAGGGCGTCTGCCTGCAATGTCACCAGGATGTTTATCCCGAAAAACACTTCACGGTTGAATGTACTGTATGCCATAACTACCAAGCCTGGCAGCCTGTTGTAATTGACCATATCGCTTCCGGCTTTTTTGATTGCAGCACCTGCCACGAAATTCTACGGCCCGCAGACCATTACAGCGGGGAATGCTCCCTGTGCCACCAGGTAACCAGCTGGCTGCCTGCTAATTTTTCCCACACCACCATCGGTACAACAACCTGCATTACATGCCATGCAGCCCATGCGCCGGCAGGTCACTATTCTTTAGATTGTTCCGTTTGCCACTCCCCAATGAGCTGGTTACCAGCCTTTGTAGACCACTCCAATCCAGAAATGACAGACTGCCTTAGCTGCCATTTTTACGCTCAACCACCTAACCATTACAATCTGCAATGCTCCCTTTGTCATGTGCCAGTGGACTGGAGTATCATCAATTTCAACCACAAAGCAGCGGGGGCATTGGATTGCCGGACCTGTCACAAGACAGACGCCCCTAGCAATCATTACGATGCTCAATGTTCAGCCTGCCATACAACCACTGCCTGGCTGCCCGCCGATTTTAACCACCAGTCAATCAATACCACAAATTGCCTGGCTTGTCAC
>JAWOHN010000228.1:0-3899 GCA_046485135.1 Anaerolineales bacterium
CGGCTTCAACCCTACCCTCGCTGTTCCTCGCCCAAGATTCAAACCCTATCAGGCCTCCACCATGCTCACCCGCTCCGTAGCCCGTGCCTTACTCACCCTTCTGGAGCAGGATCAATGGCTCCTCAGCCGGCGTGATTATGCCTTTTTCCTCTCCCGTCTCAACCTGGGCGTGCCCCTGCCCTTGCTCCAGCGCTTGCGCTGGGGCCAAATCCAGCACAGACCAGACGGAGCCTGGGTAGATTGGGGAGCCGGGAAGCTTCCCACCCGTCTGCCCGCCCCGGTGTGGAACGCCATCCAGCGTTACCTGCATGCCAGCGGGCGCCTGGACCCCCGCTTTCCTGCTGGCATGCCACCCCATTCTTATATCTTTGCTCCCCAGGTAGACGTCCTGCAAAAAGAGCCCACCGGCCTTGCCAGTGACTGGGATGAAAACCGTTATTTGCACAAGACTTCGCTCGCGCGCCCCCTAAAAACCTATGGGCGGCTGGCTGGCATCCCCGACCATAAGCTGGTCATGCCGGCTTTGCGTTATACCGCAGCCGCCAGCTATCTCGAAACCAATCCCACGCTCGCTGAAATGGACGCATTTCTCGGCAGCCCCGGATTGTCGAACACCAAAATATTCCTGCACTTTCTCAAACGCATTCAGGAGAGAACCGTGGAAGACGAATACCACCCCCCCCAGCCAACTTCCTTACCGGCCCGAAAACCCTCCCGTGGCGAGCCCGGTACAGCCATCACCCACGGCTACTATGCCATCATTCAACCCCCTCAGCAGGTAGCCGGCCTCATCGCCCAAGACATCCATGGGCTGGACCATGAGCTGCAAGGTCTGCAAATGCTCATGGACCGCTTGATGGAGCGCCAGGAGCAGGTCCAGCCATCGGCTCTCGCAGCCCCCCTCATGAAAGCTTATTTGCAATCCGCCTCCTGCCTGAGCCAGTTATCCAGCATCGACCTGCCAGAAACCGGGCCGCACCAGGACGATCAGGACATACTCGAATGTATCCAGCGTTTCAAAGAGATGACCAATGACCCGATCCCGCTAGACATCGAAGGTTTCCAGCAATTAGCCGTTGAATTCAATGCCGGCGGAAACGCAGCCATCAGCCAGTGTGATCAAGCCATAGCCGGAGTCCGTCTGGTATGTAAGCGTCTGGTAACCATGGCCCTCGCCGAACAGGATGACCACCAACTGGCGCATCTATCAGAGCTCTACTGTAGCGCCTGTCTGCGCCTTAGCCGTCTGCTAAAACAACACGGTCAGCAAGGTCGTTTGCGCCCCCTGTTTGATTACCTTGTCGAAGAAGCCATTCGCTGGAATCATCAAAGGATGGCCGAAGAGCGCCTTGCCCCGCGGCGCTGACCCTCCTGACGATCATCTGGGCTTCACCCCCAACGTCCCGCAGGTTCTCCCTTGACCTCCAAATCTCCCCCATCAAACCTGCGGGACGCTTCCTTGCGCAATCCTCTGGCTCCCAAGCTCCCATAAGTGGGAGCCGCTCCCCGTGGGAGCCGCTTCCGCCCGTCCCGCCATTTTTCTCGTCCCCATGCTCTGCGTGGGGACGCCGTCCACCCCTGCGGGACGTTCCCATCAATCCCCCGAGGCTAAAATGCCTCAGCCGAGGTCAGAACCTCGGGGGTAAAAGAGCCAAATCCTACCAACCCACCCCGTCCCACAGGCATTCCCGCTCATTCCCCCCTTACCAAGGTGGGCCAGCGGGGATTCCAATCTCCGCCCGCCGTATGATCGCCAGTTGGCGATCCATCGCCGGGCTAAAAGCCAACGCCCGCTCAAGCGGGCTACACAAACCAGCCGGATTCATCCGGCGTCGCCATCATTGCCAGCACAGCCAAAGCAAAGCGCTGCATCTTAGCAGCCTCTGCTGTCTTCAGCACCCCCGCTGTCTTCAGCACCCCCGCTGTCTTCAGCACCCCCGCTATCTTCAGCGGCCCCTGCTTCCGAGCAGGCCCCTGCTTCCGAGCAGGCCCCTGCTTCCGAGCAGACTTTGTCTGTGGTTTCTGTATGCCCTTCTTCGCGTTCTAGCGGTCTTCTTAGACCGCCTGAGCCTTCGCGGTGCAATCTCTTCCCCCTCAACCTCCGCCCGCTGCCTGGAACAGCTTTTGCCAGTAGCCGAGGTGCTCTGACCAGGCCAGGGGCAGGCGCTCTTTCAGCTCTGCGATCTTCCGCTCGCACTCCCCGCGCTCCACCTCTCCCAACAGCGCGGCTGCCTGGTCCCGGAAGACCTCCGCCGAACGGAAGCGGATGGTCGAGCAATGCACCGCCAGCGACGCCCACAGGTAGGCCTCGGCCGGGTCTTTCTGCACGCCCACCCCCTGTAAGCAATACCCCGCCAGGTTGCATTGCGCCCCAGGATTGCCGTGCTCGGCTGCCCGCCGCCACCATTGCACAGCCTGGCCCTCATCGTATTCGCAGGCCTCATGCTTGGGGTAGGCCATCGCATAAAAATTCCCCACCCCGCATTCCGCGGAAGGGTAGCCTGCTTGCGCCGCCTGCAGGTACAACCGGAAGGCTTCCGGGTAGCTGCGCCGCACCCCCAGGTGATCGAAATATGCCTGCCCCAATTGGCATATCGCCGGAACGTAACCGTCCCCCGCCAGTCTTTTCACCGTCTGGATGCCTTTGGCATAGTTGCGCTTCTCCTGGCTGCCATTGAACAAAGGGTACAGCAGGCCAAACTCTTGCTTCTGCGAATCGGTTCCCCACATGGCTTTCCCTCTCTTTAAACTAAACCAAACCCTAAGCGTCTCAGAGACCCTTAGGGTTTATGACGAAACCCAATCAACATCATCTGCCGCAAAACCGGCGCTTTCACTTTCTGAAATCCAATCCATATGCAGAGATTCAAACTCACCGCGGTCATTGAACCAGTCCATGACCTGCTCGCGATGCAGGCAAGTCGGGGTGATAGATAAGAGTGTGCCGTAAGACGAGTACTTCCATTCTCGAAAATCTTCCACAAACTTGTGTTTTTGTGGATTCTGGTGAATGTACATGACCACGCGATACAACTGCTCCGATTGGATCACCGGCACGCGCCCAAAGGGATGTTGGATCTCCTCTTCATACTTGATCCTCACCAACACATGGAAGTGATTGCGCAACAGGCAGTAAGCATAAGTATCGGCCAGCGGTTCTATGTATTTGGCGTACAAGTTCAAAAAGTGTGTATAGTTACGTTCTTCGACGAAGATATTTTCGCGATTCACGCCGCGATTGTATATGTGATAGATAACATCATGAACCAATGCAGCAGGACTGGTCATTTTAGTCTCCTCAGGCCCTAAGGGTTTCCAAGACCGTTTTCCCAGACCCTAAGGGTTTTGAAAACCCTTAGGGTCTTATCGAGGGGTTATGCAAATGAATTATACGGTTAATATTATAGACAGACAACAAATGGACCACGCAGAAACGTGGGGTGATAGAATCCCGGCTTATGCAAAACAAAAACATGCACCCGCACGTGCCGTGGCCGGTCCGCTGCCTCACCTCGGCGATTATGTCGAAGGATTCGGCAACCGCTTGACGATGTATGCCTATGCCAACCCCACCGCGTTTCCGGCGCCGCGGACCAATCTCGCGGCCAGCGCCAGCGGCCACGGCCTGGTGCGTTTCGATAAACCCACCCGCAAGATCATCGTCGAGTGCTGGCCCCGCGGCGTCGATGTCACCCAGCCCGGCGCGCAGCAATACCCCGGTTGGCCCCTTACCCTTGACCCGTTCGACAACTACCGGCGCCCACCCGCCGCGTGGTTGCCTGAGGTCGAGGCCCCGCCGGGTGTGCCGCGGCCCGTGGTGCAGGTGATCGACGAGCGCACCGGAGAGGTGATCTACACCTTGCGCGCCAACCAGCCCCGCTTCCGACCCTGGGTTTTCG
>JAWOHN010000234.1:0-11216 GCA_046485135.1 Anaerolineales bacterium
CTGGTGCAATCCACACCCCCGGCCCAGGCGCAAGCGACCAGCACGGCTACGAGCACCACCAGACCTTCCGCTACCATCACGCAGTCGCCGACTGCTACAGCCTCCTCCACGCCCAGCCCCTCCCCCAGCGCCACTGTCACGATCACGCATACCCCCAGCATTACCCCCACAGCGACCTTTGCCTTCCCGCAGGTCGAGGTGAATAAACAGGCGCACTGCCGTTACGGGCCATCCACCGCATACCTGCATGCAGCCGATCTATACCCAGGGGATACAGGCAGCGTGCGCGGCCGCTTTGCATATAGCGCCTGGCTGCATATCAAATTCGATAAATTGAGCTATTTTTGCTGGGTAGCTCCCTCGGTGGTCGATGTGAGCGGGGATATCAGCACGGTGAGGTTGACCGAGCCCAATCTGCAGCGGGTGGGGAGTAATATGTACGGACCGCCCCAAAACGTGCGGGCGGCGCGCTCTGGCGAGCAGGTGACCATTACCTGGGACCGAATCCGTATGACCGAAGATGATGACCGCGGTTACTTCATCGAAGCCTGGGTGTGCCAAGAAGGCCGCTACCTGTGGTGGACGGTCTCCTTCCCCGACCAGTACACCACCAGCTATACAGTGACGGATGAAGCGGGTTGTCCGGCGGCATCGCGCGGCCAAATTTATACCGTCGAAAAGCACGGCTATTCGCAGCCGGTCGACATTCCCTGGCCTTGAGGATCAGAGTGTGAGAAAATCAGCAAATGGATTAAGTTGCCTGTGCTTGAGCTTTGATCTCGCGGTCCAGGCGGCTACCCAAGGCATCTGCGGCTACATCTAAGTCGTAGTCCATCTGCAATCCAAGCCAGAATTGCGGCGAGTTGCCGAAGTAACGCGCCAGGCGCAGGGCAGTATCGGCTGAAATACTGCGCTTGCCCAGCACGATCTCATTGATCCGGCGTGGGTGTACGCTAATGTCCAGTGCAAGGCGGCTCTGGCTCATACCCAAGGGTTTGAGAAATTCTTCCAACAATACCTCACCGGGGTGAACAGGTGGCAGTTTCCCTTCGTTCATAACAGCACCAACTTTCTAGTGATAATCGACAATTTCAACTCCATAAGCGTTGTTTTCAATCCAATTGAAACATATTCGCCAGCGATCATTGATCCGAATACTATATTGACCTTCACGTTTACCAGAGAGTTTCTCCAGGCGGTTGGCAGGTGGGATGCGCAGATCGTTCAACGTTATAGCATTATTTAACATACGCAATTTTCGCAAAGCTACCGTTTGAATATCCCCGGGGAGCTTACGGGACCGTTGACGATGGTAAATATGTTCGGCTTCAGGGTCATTAAAAGATTTGATCACAGGTGGATTATATAGCGTTACTCGCTAAGCGTCAAGTGTGTATAATGTTACACTTAAGGACGAAGAATATTCGTAACATACATACCGGCGGGCATAATTCGCCCGCCGGTATGTATGTTACGGAATTTCTTTTTGTTGAGAATCGTGTCTGGCGGAGCCAGGGATCAGGGTGTAGGTGGCTTGAACTTCGGGCCAGCCCAGAGTGGAGGTCCGCCGGCCCAAGGGGGAGGTCCGAATCCCTCGCCTTCTTCATCGTCCGTGTGCTCTGATCCAGCCCATTCAGGCGGTCCGCCGGCCCAGGGTGGAGGTCCGAATCCCTCGCCCCAGCCGAATCCATAGGTTCGCAGAGCCAGAAGATCTTCAGGGGCTTCGCTTGACAACTTGCTGGTCTCAAGGGCCAGCATGATCTGGCCGAAACCGTACCCATCACAGAACCAGGACATGACCAAAGAATATTCCACCTGGTAGCGCGCAGCGATGCTGGCGCCGACCGGGTGTGGAAAACCCTCTTCAGGTTGCAGGTAAGTGGTTGCGTCCAGGCAGAAATCACTGACTTCATCATCCGCTTCTTTGGCGAAAGCTGCTGGGACGAGAGTCAGGACTAAAAACAAGGTCAGGATTAACACGGGTAGCTTTCGTTTCATAGCTGCTCCTTTTTCAACTTTGGTTTTAGATCGTTATTTTGGCAATGCGGTGCTTATGGATGTCGATGGCGCCTCCTCTATTAGCTGAATGACAATTGGCAAACCAACAGCTCGAAATGCAGGTTGAGCTCTATTTCAACAAACCGATCTCTTTCCAGATCTCGTCCCAACTTTGACCTTGCTCCAGTTTAGAGAGCAAGTCTGCCGGTGGGACGTCCACGCTATCCGCTGTTTCCAGAGCCAGCAGGATATCTTCGAATTCATGCCCTGCGCAATACCAACCCATGACCTGTTCGTAAGTGGTTTCGAAATTGGCAGCGATGCTGCTGCCCATCGTTTGGGCCTCGGGGCTCAGGCATTCTGCTGCCTGTGCGCCCTCGATAATGATGACCGGCAGGAGCTCGGTTGTGCCCGATTCGGGAGTTGGCAGCTCTTGTGGGCCGGCTTCCAGGGTGGGCCAGGCCTGTTCTTGCACGGCGGGGATATCCTCATTAACAATTTCATCCGGCTCTGGCGCCAAGTCACTGGCAGCAAATATGCCGCAGGCTGGTAATAACAGGCAGGCGACTAAAAGCCATATCATCAAACGGTGATTGTGCATCAGTTTTGGCATTGTACGTCGTATACATTGCGGATCATACATCCAACGGCAAAAGATCCGTTCAACCTTTCACCTGTTATAACGTAAATCGAGGGTATCTGTTACAAATTCAGCGCAGTTTGGTACTAATGTCCTACTCGTAACAGGTGGGTTGTGACACTTATTCAAAGCAGTGGGGATGTTTGTCACTTTTCTCACAAACAAAGCCTGGGTATAAGATTGGGAACTGACAGGCCCAGCGTTGGAAGCGCTGCCCTGGTATTGTTGTTTAGAGGAAGGTCATATACGATGAGGTTTCTGGGAAAATTTACGCTAGCTACCTTGCTGCTAACGCTGATATTGGTTGGATCTGCTGATAAGGTATTGGCCGAATCGCCAACGCCGGTCTATTTTTTTTGGGGGGATGGCTGCCCGCACTGCGCCACGCAAAAACCCTTCCTGGATGAGCTGTCAGGACGTTACCCGCAGGTAGAGGTGCGCTCGTATGAGGTTTGGTATGTGCAGGGGAACCGCCAGATTTTCTTTGATATGACCGCCAAACTGGGATTTGAGCCCAGCGGGGTGCCGGTTACGATCATCGGCGACCAATATTGGACCGGTTTCCATGAAAGCATCAAAGCGGATATCGAAGCTGCCGTGGTTGGCTGCATTCAGAACGGTTGCCCGGATTTGGGCGTGGGCATCATCCCCGGCCTCCAACCAGCCCCAGTTAGCCCAGTTGTGCCTGCCGAGCCGGCAGAACCTCTACAGACGCTTGAGCCGGTTGACCCAGGAGCGCCAGTCGAGGAAGAGCCGGCTGCGACTCCTGGCGAGGAGGTGTTGGTATTACCCTTAATCGGTGCGGTTAACCTGGGAGCACACTCGCTGGGCTTCAGCACAGCTCTGATCGCCTTTGTGGATGGCTTCAACCCCTGCTCATTGTGGGTGCTGTCCATCTTGCTGGCGTTGGTGATCCATTCCGGCTCGCGCAAGAAGATCCTGATTGTGGGCTTGACCTTTTTAGTCGTTACGGCTTCAGTTTACGGCTTGTTCATTGCCGGGTTGTTTAAAGTTTTTACCTTTGTGGGTTTCCTGGGCTGGATCCGAGCGGTAGTGGCCGTCATCGCCTTGGGCTTTGCGGCAATCAATATCAAAGACTATTTCTGGTTCAAGGAAGGCGTTTCGCTGACCGTTTCAGACAAGCACAAGCCTAAGATCTATCAAGACATTCGCGGCTTGATGGCGCCGGGCAAGTCAGCGCTGGCGTTGATTGGGGCTACGGTGGTTATGGCGCTGGGCATTGCGCTGGTGGAGCTGCCCTGCACAGCCGGGTTCCCGGTTTTGTGGACCAACCTGCTGGCAGCTCAACAGGTGGATACGCTTACCTTCGCCCTGCTGTTGGGCCTATATATGCTCATTTACCTGCTGGACGAGCTGGTTGTTTTTGGAACTGCTGTGGTTACCTTAAAAGCCAGCAAGCTGGAAGAGAAGCACGGGCGGGTGTTGAAGCTGGTGGGTGGGTTGGTGATGCTGGCGCTGGCAGTGGTGCTGCTGGTCAACCCGGAGCTGATGAACAGCCTGACCAGCTCTTTGGTAGTGTTTGGGGTTGCCTTTGGAACGGCAGGTTTGACCCTGCTGGTGCACCGAAAAGTGCTACCGCGCTTTGGGATTTATATCGGCAGTGAATTGGGAGCTGCTCAGAAAAAAGCCCGTCCACGCAGGAAGAGACTGAACACCAGCTAAAGCAGGCAATGCCAGACGGATTTCCATGAGATTATGGATATGCAGGACCAGGATCAGCACACAGGTAAAGATCAAAAGAAAGCTCTATCCCGGAAGGCATTGTGGCGTATGTTCGCTTTCTTTCTGGTAGCCTTCGGCGGCTGGAGTCTGGTCATGTTGGGCAAGCCCTACGGCGTGGCTCACATAAGGGAGTATTCGGGCGGGTTAGGATTGGTGGATACAACCATCAATTACACGGTCGGACAGGTCTACCAGCTTATGGATCAGTTGGGGCAGGCGGGCAGAGCGGCCTACGGGCGTTTTGTGCTGCTGGATCTGGTTTATATCGTAATTTATATGATCTTCCTGGGGGTGGGACTGAACCTGTTCATGAGAGAATTGGGGCTCAGCGGTTCGCGGATCTATGCCTGGCGGATGTTGCCGGTCTACGCGGGGATGGCTGACTTTGGCGAGGAGCTATCGTTGCTGGCGATTTTGGGGAATTATCCGGACCGGTTGGATGGGGTGGTTGAGTTTATGAATCTGTTCACCCTGGCGAAGCTGGCTTTGTTCTCGCTATCTGTCTTGATGCTGGTGATCCTGGTGATAAGGTGGCTGATGCTGCGGGTATTCACTAACCGGAAGGCTGCTTCCAGCGACTAGGATCAAACCCAGATCAACGCCGCCGGTAGAAGAAATGCTCGACACGTTTTGAGACTTTATAGGCGATGACACCGGCAATGATGACCACAGCCAGGATGACGAGGAAATGGGGAGAACGGAAGAAACGGGTCAACAAAAATACCAGCACGACGTAAGTAATCGGGAATGACAGGGAAACAATCATATTTGCCAGTGCGTGGTGTGGCCCGGAAGGGCGGTCGGACGGCGTTGGATGCTGGCGTGGGGGAGGGCTGCTTTCCTCCCAGGGACGACCATTTCCACCTCTACCCGATGCAGCAGAATTTGCACCATTGAAATACAAATCGTACCGGGCACGACTTGCAGGGTCTTTCAGGACCTGATAGGCTTCATTAATATCCTGCATACGCCGGTTTGCGTCGGGCGAGCGGTTGGTGTCCGGGTGATACTTGATCGACAAGCGCTTATAGGCCGCGGCGATCACTTCTTGGTCGGCGGAGGGATCGACCTGCAAGATCTTGTAATAGTTCTTTTCCATTGGAAAAAATCATACCACAGAGTGGCTCGGAGAACCCTTTTATTCAGCGTAGAGCTGCCAAAATAGCCAGGGATTTTGGGGATATAATTTGTGAAGAAAAGAGAAAGCAACCCAAAATATGATGTGTGCGTGGAGCGAATGACCCCAGCAAATACCATTATTTTGGGTTCAATACAGGAGATGGTTGATCTTGCAGCTCAAACAAGCTTCGTCTGACCATAATTTGGTCCTGGCGATCGACCTGGGCACGAGCGGCGCTAAAGTGGGGTTGGTCGATCTGCAGGGGCAGGTGATTGCTTGCGCCGCTGGTAGCTACGAGCCTCGCTTCCTACCGGGCGGCGGGGTCGAGCAGGACCCGCGGGAATGGTGGTCGGTCATCGTCGGCGCTACCAGAGACGCTCTGGCTCAAGCCGGGGTCACGCCAGAGAAGATCATCGCGGCAGGTGTCACCAGCCAGTGGTCAGTGACGGTGCCCTTGGACGCCAATGGTGAGCCCTTGATGAACGCCATCAGCTGGATGGACTCGCGCGGCGGCGTCTACAACAAAAAACTGGTAGGGGGTTTTCCCAGTTTGCAGGGCTACCAGGCGTTTAAACTATACCAATGGATATCCAAAACCGGCAATGCGCCCACACTTTCCGGCGCTGACGCATTGGGGCATATGCTCTTCATCAAGCATACCCTGCCTGAGATCTACCAAAAGACGGATACCTTTTTGGAGCCGATGGACTATATTAATTTCCGTCTGACGGGCAGACGCTGTGCTACCCAAAACAGCGCTTTCGCTTCCATGATGATCGACAACCGCCGCCTGGGCAATGTGGAGTATGATCCAAAATTGCTCAAGATGGGGGGCATCGAGCGAAGCAAGCTACCGGAACTGCTGCCTGTAGATGGGATCGTTGGCAACCTGATCCCACAGGCGGCAGAGCAATTGGGTTTGACCACCAGCACGGTGGTAATCAGTGGAGCGGGTGACAACAGCACTTCCGTCATTGGCGCCGGAGCGGTGGCGGATTTCGAGGCGGTGGCTGTGTTGGGCACCTCCGGATACCTGGCCTTCCACCTGCCCGCTAAAAAGACCGATGTGATGCATATGATCACCACCATGCCCAGCGCGCTGCCTGATCGTTATTTATTCCTGGCTGACACCGGCAATACCGGGCGGGTGGTCGATTCTTATTTGAATAATCTGGTTTATGGGGAAGACTGCTTTTTTCCTGCACAGGACCGGAATGGCCGCTACGAAGCTATGGATCAAATTGCAGGGCAGGCGCCGCCGGGTAGCCAGGGGGTACTGTTTATGCCCTATTTCATGGGATCGCTGGCGCCATGCGAAGATCCTACTATGCGGGGTGGTTTTTTGAACCTATCTAACACCACCACTCGCCAGCACCTGACCCGCGCGCTGCTGGAAGGTATTGCCTATAACTGGCGCTGGCTGAGAGACGCAGCCGAGGGGCTGGTCAGGCGAAAATTTCCTTACTGGCGCTTATCAGGCGGCGGCGCACTTTCACCGGTGTGGTGCCAGATTATGGCGGACGTGATGGGCATTCCCATGCACCAACAGAGTGATCCGCGCAACAACAACGTCTTAGGGATCGGTCTGCTGGCTTTCAACCGGCTGGGTTATCTTTTGTTGGATGAAATACCGGAAATGGTGAAAATCAACCAGGTTTTCGAGCCCCATACAGAGAATCAGGCTGTGTACGATCGTATGTACCGGCAGTTCAGGACTTGCTACAAGCGTTTGCAGCCAGTCTATCAAGAGATGAATCAAAGGATGATCACCAAGTAATCGGTGGGTAGAGATCAACATCTTTGCGCGTAGCCATTTACTGTTGTACCAATAAAAGGAGGCATTGCATGGCAAACAACGAAAGCGCTGGATTCTTTGGGGATTTATATCCCTACAAAGACAGGTACGAGGCTTATACCAGCATCCCTGCTCGAGGCCGTGATCAGGAAAACGTATATTCTGAGCTGAAGGAGATCGCCGAAGAAGAGGATGAGAAATGGGAGACGGGCCTGGTTTCGGGAACGATGTATCACGGGGGAAAAGAGCACTATGCCTTTCTCAACCGGGTCTTCAGCCTGTACTCTTACGTCAACCTGATCCAGCGGGATATCTGCCCCAGCGGGACGAAGTTCGAATCGGAGATCATCTCCATGACCGCCAATATGCTGCATGGAGGGGCAGTCAAAGAGCACAAAGAAGAAGATGATATATGCGGCACAGTAACCTCTGGAGGTAGTGAGAGCATCTACAACGCCCTGTTCGTTTACCGGGAGTGGGCTTGCAAAGAGAAGAGCATCAGCGAGCCGGAAATGGTGGTGCCGGCCACCTTGCATCCGGCTTTTTTCAAGGCCGGGCATTATATGGGTATCAAGATCATCCCTGTGCCAGTAACCGAGCATTTCGAAGCGGACGTGCAGGCCATGCGCGCCCGCATCAACAAAAACACCATCGCTATTGCGGGCTCTGCCGGAAGCTACCCGCATGGAGTGATCGATCCATTCGATCAGCTTTCCAAAGTGGCGCTTGAACACGGGATTGGCCTGCATGTGGACGGCTGCCTGGGCGGTTTCATCCTGCCATGGATTGAAAGATTGGGCTACGATGTTCCCTTATTCGATTTTCGCCTACCAGGAGTGACCTCGATCTCCTGCGACACACACAAATACGGGTATGCACTGAAAGGCACTTCAGTAGTCCTGTACCGGAATAAAAAGCTGTTACGAAACCAGTTCTTCTCCATGGCAGATTGGCCGGGTGGTTTGTATGCCTCGCCAACTGTCCAGGGCAGCCGCTCGGGAGGCTTGAGCGCGGCGACATGGGCAGCCATGGTGACCATGGGGGAGGATGGTTATCTTAAAGCGGCGCGCGCCATCATGGACACTTCCGACGCCATTCGAGCCGGGATCGCGGGCATTCCCGAAATCAAAATTCTGGGCAAATCGACCTTTTTGATCGCGATGGGATCCGACGTGGTGGATATTTACCACGTGAACGATTACCTGGTCAGCAAAGGCTGGCGCATGAACGGTTGCCAGAACCCGCCTGGGTTCCATTTCTGTATTACCCTGCGCAACACGCTGCCAGGAGTGGCAGAGACCTTCCTGCGTGATCTGCAAGATGCGGTCAACTATGCCAAAGATCCGCCGACGCCAATGCCAGCCAGCGGGGCGTTGTACGGGTTGGCCAGCACACCAGATGGCAAGGGCATGATCGAGCAGGGCATGCTGGCTTTTATCGAAGCAACTTATGATGAGGTATAAGCGCAGAAATCGAGTTGGTGCTTTACCTGTCCTGATTGAATCTATATAATAAGGTCGCAATGAAAAGCGCAATCAGCGAACTTCACCAACAACCAGATTACTACAAAGCAAGGAGGCAAATCAATGACGTTCAAATTCGCGACAGATGAGTGGATCAGGGAGCTGAGCCGGCAATTGAACGAGAGTGAAGCTTATGAAAAATCGGCTTCGAACTGGGAGGGAGATTTTGTCTTCATCATTGATCCGGAACCGGGAAGAGATGCCCAGTACATGTACCTGGACCTATATCACGGCAAGAGCCCTGGCGCTGGTGTATTGAATAGCCTGGATGAGAAAGATGCGGGGTACGTGATCTCTGCGAGTAAATCCACCTGGAAGAAGGTAATCGAAGGTAAACTTGATCCGATCCAGGGCATGATGACCAAACAGCTCAAATTACAAGGCAATATGATGCAGGTGATGCGCTATCCCAAGGCAGCCAAGGAGATCGTCTCGTGCTGCGCGTTGATTCCGACCGATTTCGAGGATTGAACCGGGATCTTTAAAAAACTTTGAATCAGAAGAACCTGATTTTTAGTATAAGGAGTTAGGATTATGTGGTACTTCGTGTCGCCTCAAATTGTGTTTGGAGAGGGCGCTTTATGCGCTCTGGAGGAGATCCAGGGGCATACTGCCCTGGTGGTGACCGACGCCAACCTGGTCGCATTGGGTCATGCTGCGCGGGTGCAGGAACACCTGGAGCGGGCCGGGTTGCAGGTGCACTTTTTCGACGCGGTGGAACCGGACCCGTGCGTGGAAACCGTGGAGGCGGGGGTGAATGTAGCTTTGGAGAAGAAGCCAGATTGGATCATAGGCTTAGGGGGCGGCTCACCGATGGATGTGGCAAAAGCCGTATGGGTATTATACGAACGACCGGACCTGCAGGTGGGGGAGATCAATCCGATGGCGCCCTTAGGCCTGCGCAAAAAAGCGCGCCTGATCACCATCCCCACCACCAGCGGCACAGGGGCAGAGGTAACCTGGGGCTTTGTCATCACGGACAAGAGCGAAGGGCGTAAGATGGGATTGGGTAACCGGGAAAATGTAGCCGACCTGGCCATCCTGGATCCATCGCTGACAGTGGGGATGCCGCCCAGTCTGACGGCGGATACCGGATTGGACGCGCTGGTACATGCAGTGGAGGGTTATACCTGCACCTGGCATACCGATCTGACAGATGGGCTGTGCATCAACGCGTTGCGGCAGATCTTTACTTACCTTCCACGAGCAGTGGCAGATGGGGCAGATCTGGAAGTGCGCGAGCGTTTGCATAATGCGGCTGCCTGCGCCGGGTTGGGCTTCGGCAACGCCATGGCCTCTATGGCGCATGCCATGGGGCATGTGATTGGGGCAATCTTTCACCTGCCGCACGGGCGAGCAGTCGGAATCTGCCTGCCCTACACGATCGAATTCGCTGCGCGAGAAGCGCCACAGCGTTTTGCCGAGCTGGCTGCTCTGGTGGGTGATGGAGCGGAGGATGAAGAGGCAGCAGCACGGAACCTGGCAGAGCGAATTCGAGTTTTATGTAGGCAGACTGGCATACCCACCAGCCTGGCAGAGACAGGCATCGAGCGAGACGCTTATAACGCTCAACTGGATAAGCTGGTGGAGGATGCCTTCAACGATACCCAGATATTGACCGCGGTACGCTGTCCGAGTTATGCAGAGCTACGCGATCTGTTTATCTATGCCTATGAAGGCCGGTCGATTGACTTTTAATAAGGTGCAAAATATGGATGCTTACATGGGAAGGATTTTGCGGGTAGATCTTAGCGCCGGGCAAATATGGGACGAACCATTGCATGAGGGCTATGCGCGCGCTTTTGTAGGAGGCAGCGGATTGGCTGCCCGTTATGTTTATGATATGGTGGATCGCAATACCGATCCGCTCGGCCCGCAGAACCCGCTGGTGTTTATGACCGGGCCATTGGTGGGTACCGCCATGCCTTCCGCCAGCCGCTTCAGCGTTTGCGCCGTCTCACCGCTGACCGGCATTTGGGGGGAGGCTAACAGCGGTGGTTTTTTCGGACATGAGCTGCGCGCGTCCGGCTATGACGGACTGATCATCACTGGCAGGGCTGAAAGCCCGGTCTGGTTATCTATCGTAGACGGTCAGGCAGCCTTGCACCCTGCTGTGCAGTTGTGGGGATTGGACAGCTACCAAACTCAGGTGCAGGTGCGCGAGGCCCTGGGGTTACCCAAGGCGCGGGTGGCCTGTATCGGACAGGCGGGCGAAAAACTGGTCAAAATGGCGGCTGTGATGAACGACGACGGACGGGCTGCCGGGCGGACTGGTATGGGCGCAGTGATGGGTTCGAAAAACTTGAAGGCTATCGCGGTGCACGGTTCGGCCAAAGTTCCACTGGCGAATCCAGAAGGCTTCACAGCTGCGGTTCGAGCCATCCTGGGGATTTCGAA
>JAWOHN010000122.1:0-3029 GCA_046485135.1 Anaerolineales bacterium
TAAATGGAGCACAAAATCCCAATCCGCCTTCCCACCGCGCAGTTTGTTCAAAAAACGCAGCACCCCTTCCACATTAAGATTATCTTCAATATGCAGCTCGCCCGGCAGGTACCCAACCTGACTGCGCACCCCCACCGGATCGACCTGAGGATCCAAGCCCAGCACGCGCAGGCTGCCGCCATTCGGGCGGATCAGATCCAACAGGCAACGAATGGTAGTGGTTTTGCCCGTCCCATTCGGCCCCAGGAAGCCAAAGATCTCCCCCACCCGCACCTGCAGATCGACCCCCTGCAAGGCCTGTACTTCGCCATACGATTTGCGCAGAGCCTGGGTTTCGATTGCAAATTCACCTGCCATATTAACCTCCTCTGGTGTGGCCGGCAACAAGACAGCGGATGGTCGATGGGCAGAGTCCACCCGACCATCCGCATATATTGTAAACCCAAACCAAACCGGCAACCACAGAAACCGCCTGCATCCAGGTTATAGGATCAGATTGGACGGAACACGAAGGACAATCACAAAAGCAGGGATGGTACTTAAATGGTAGAAAAACGAATATAGTAACGAACAGGAACGAATAAATTTCTATGCGTGATCCGATGGCAGTAACCGTCCATAATAAACGTGAAAACCCCAGAAATCAGATTTACTCTGGGCGTATGCTGAGACCCATGCAGGCACATAGGCTGAGGCCATTGAAAGCGGATTATGGATGCAATGGAACTCATGTTTCTATAATAGAATATTTGTCCTAAAAAAGCAAGGGGGAGTTCAGTGTTATTGTGCAGCAAGGTAGAGAATAACGGGTAGTGGTCCCTTTTTTTGGACACTTTTTAATGGTTTAACAGGAGGAGCTGTGTCCCTCGATGCGGCTACGGGACCAGGCTGCTTCAAATTCGAGCGAGGTCAAATAGCCCAATGACGAGTGAATGCGCTTCTTATTGTTCACGTCTTCGCAGTAAAAATATTACGGGGTGTTTGCCCCACCAGCACTACAACCGATTTGCTCACTAGACCATTTCAACTTGTCTCAAGAACTCCTTGAATTTGATTACCCTTTTCAGCTGATCCTTGCTGATTAAGAAGGGAGCGACAGCGTCTGCCAGAGCCTGAAAATCATACTCCGCTATCTTCAGAAGAAATTCCTGGCGCAACCTTGCGCTGTAATACTAGGGAGAGCATAGCCTTCAGATGGCTACCTTCTCGGCTCATACCTCATCGCCACCGCCCCCGAGCCAAACTCCAGCCGGCTCACGAGCTTCAAGTCGACGTACTTCGACAGCCCCGCGAACAGCGTCGGCCCGTGGCCTACTAGCCTGGGGTGCACCACGAATTCGTACTCATCGATCAGCCCCAGCTCCGCCAATGCCAGTGGGAGCGTCACACCTCCCGTGAACAGTCCCTTACCCGGTTCCTGCTTGAGCTTTTGAACGGCCTTCCCGAGATCCCCGCGTAAAAGCTCCGCGTTCCAGTCGACCCGGTCCAGGGTGCTCGACACGACGTACTTCTTTGCCGCGTCGATGGTCCGGGCGAAGGGCTCCGTCCAATCGGGCATGGTCACTGTCCGCGTCGACAGCCGCCACGCTGCCTCCATCATTTCGTAGGTTACCCGACCAAAGAGGAGGGCATCAGCCTGGGCGATGTTCTCGGCCGCGTGACGATGTATGTCTTCGTCCGGGATCCCGACACGATGATCGCAGCAGCCGTCCAATGTGACGTTGATGGAATACCGAAGGGGTCGCATTAAGTCCTCCTGAAGCGGGCTAACTAGTTTTTGGTGCGAAAGGGCACCTTGAAATCAACAGTGGAAGTGATTTTGCGTATGCTGGCAGTCAAGCGGCTGTATGGATTGAGCTACGAACGGACAGAATATCAGGTGCGTGACAGCCTGGTTTTGCACCAAAAACTAGCTAAATAGGATCTCATGAAGATCTTCTTCGGAACATCTGGTACATACAAAGCCATGCAGAATTCGGGATTCGGCCTTTTGTGATTCCGGGCCTATCACACGCCTGAATGTTCGATATCTCATCTTCCCCTTGCACCTCGGACAACGGACGGGAACTACCCGAAACAAGATGAAATACGCACACGCCATTGGCGCGACTAACACAATCAACCCCCAGAAGAACGAGCCTCCAAATCGTGAGTTGGCCACTATTATTCCACTTAGACAGATGACAACCATCACCAACAGGACAAGTATCCACGCCAATTTAGGATGCATTCCGATCACCCATACACGTAGCGATATAACGGCCGGCATCAGGCGCGGGGCGGGTCATTCCGACTCGTTCAAATTAGCAGGGCGTAGCCCTGTCGCCTGGATGACGCGTTGGGCGGCACAACTGAGTTACAAACTCTATATCCCTGCCCAGCGTTGATATTCTACTGCCTTTTCCTTACCTGCCAATACTTCTATCAGTAACGCTGTGAAATGAAATATCCGTGCGCCCAATCCTGTAATCACATTCTCGTCCTGTACTGCTGATTCTTGTACACGTATCGCTTGCTCAAACACAGGATGCACTTGTACATCAGAGCAAAACCGTCTGCCCCTCAAAACACCTGCATTGCCTAACAAGGCTGGTGCTCCACACACTGCCGCGATCAGTTTCTTGGCATGGTCAAACTCCCGAATCAACGCCATCAGTTTTTCGTTTTGCATAACCTGCTCTCGCGTGGAACGGTCTAGCCCTGGAAGGAAGAGCGCTGTGTAATTCTCCGCATCCACTTGAGCCAACGTTTTTGTCACAGGAGCCTTCAGTCCAATCATGCCTGTTACAACCAGGGTATCCAGACCAACTGTGTCAAAGGAGATGCCGAAGTGGTGGAATGCAAGAATTGGGATTTGATATTCGTATTCCGTGAAACCTTCGTAGAGAACAATCAGGACTCTCATCATGTTACCTGGCATTGCTATCGTGCCGCCCAACGGCTCGCGTTACTGGCGCTGGGGCGGGCGTGGATTCTGTTTGGGAGCAGAGAAAACTCGAAGCCAGAAAAATGCTCGAAAATGCGGCAGA
>JAWOHN010000196.1:0-11873 GCA_046485135.1 Anaerolineales bacterium
CCTTTCATTTTACCGCCCCGAAAAGAGCATGTCAACGGGAATAATAGTCGCCAAAGTCGCCTTCAACCCCACCCCCAGCCCCGCCCCAGGGTGGGCAAGCCGTTGTCAAGTTATATACTCTCGGCTACAATGGTGATTGGCCGAAGGTATTGATTGATCTTCAGGTAAAGCAGAAAAATTGCCCCGCTGACGGTTAGGTAGTGATCGTATGAATTGGAACATGGTCGGACACGAGTGGGCTGTCCGCTGGCTAAGTGAGCATATCGCCAGGGACAGGTACAGGCATGCCTATCTATTCACCGGGCCGCCGGGGATCGGCAAGCGCAGCCTGGCGCTGAACTTTTTTAAAGCCCTCAATTGCCAGTCGCCGCCCCAACCTGGGCAGATGTGCAACACCTGCGCGGCTTGTGTGCGCATACAGCAGGCGGGACACCCTGATCTGGATCTGGTGCAGGCCGAGCAGGAAGGCGGCACTTTACGGGTGGATCAGATCCGGGCGCTGCAACGAAACCTGTCTTTGACGCCATATGAAGCTCGCTTCCGGATGGCGCTGCTGCTGCGCTTTGAGGAGGCCAATCCAAACGCAGCCAACGCGCTGCTGAAGACGCTCGAAGAGCCCTCCCCACAGGTTGTGTTGATCTTGACGGCTGAGAGCGCAGAACAACTACTGCCTACCATTGTCTCTCGCTGCGAGGTGCTGCGCATGGGACCTATCCCCTTGCAGACCGTTTCTGAGAGCCTGCAAAGCCGCTGGGGTCTGTCTGCAGAGCAGGCGACCTTGCTGGCGCACCTGTCTGGCGGGCGGGTAGGTTACGCTTTGAAGCTGCACCAGGACCCACAGAAACTGGAGCAACGCCAATCTTGGCTGGACGAGTTGTCTCGCCTGCTCACTTCAGGACGGGTCGCGCGTTTTGCATACGTCGAAAACCTGGTTAAAGACAAAGAAAAGGCGCGGCAGGTTTTCCAATTATGGCTATCTTTTTGGAGAGATATCATGCTGCGGGTCTCAGGCGCGGCGGCTCCCTTGACCAACCTGGACCGGGCTGAAGAGATCGAAAAGATCTGTGCGAAAATTGATTTGCACAGCGCTGGTGAAACGGTGGTCGCCTTGCAGCGCACAATTGCTCATTTGGACGGAAACGTCAACGCTCGCCTGGCTGCTGAAGTGTTGGTTTTGGACATGCCGGGTTTGGATGGTGAGCTGTGATCCGGGGTAAATCACATTTTATTCCTGAAGAGACATGTCAATAATAATCTATGCTATACTGGTGATTGGCCGAATATAATTTAAGAATGACCTGGTTTCAAACGGCCAATCACTTGAGAAAACCGCCGGATTTCCTCATGAGTTGATTAAATTACCTATGGCGGTTTGCCAATCTTCACAAACATACCACACAAAACCTGACAGCGTGTTAGCGATACCATGGAATATAAAAAGCAAAACGACCCATCCTTGTTGCAAGAAAGTGGAGAAGGTATAAGCAAGGCTTCATTAGACTTGCTTTATCATATCAGCCGAGAATTTGCGGCGGCATTGGATCTGCGGAAAGTGTTGGAGCGAGTCCTGCTGCTTTCTACGCAGACAGTGGGGGCGGTTACCGGCAGCATTATCGTGATAGACGACAGCGGGAAGCCGGTGGAATCCGCCATAGTGACCGGCGACCAGGTCTACCAGCAGACCACCGCTCGTTTGCGGGTTACTTTGGAAAGGGGCCTGGCTGGCTGGGTTTTACGGAACCGCCAGGCGGTTTTGATCACAGATACCAGTCAAGATGAACGGTGGCTGGCGCGCCGGTACGAGCCTGACTCGGAAGCGACTCCCCGATCTGTAGTCAGCGCGCCCCTGCTGGTGCGAGATCGCCTGGTGGGGGTGATCACGCTCTCCCATCAAGAGGCGGGTTTCTTCACCCAAGATCACCTGGCGCTGGTGCAGGCCATTGCCGACCAGGCCGGGATATCCGTATTGAACGCGCGCCTTTATGCTGAAAGCCAGCGGCAAGCGCGTGTGATGAGCGCCTTGGCCGAAAGCGCTGCGGCAATCACTGCCAGCCTGAACCTTGAAGAGGTACTTTTGCGCATTTTGGAGCAGACCAGCAGTGCTTTACAGGTTCCGGCGGTTTCCTTGGCTTTGATCGATCCACAGGGGGAGCACCTGGTTTTCAAAGCGGCAACAGGCTGGACAAGAGAAGAGACAGCGCCGCAGCGGATCAAACTGGGGCAAGGAATTGCCGGCTGGACGGCAAAAGAAGGGCGGGGGATTGTTGTCAGCGATGTACGGAAAGAAACCCGCTATGATGCGGAGGTGGAAACGCGGACGGGTATTCAGGCGCGCTCGCTGGCCTGCGCCCCCATCCGTTCCAGGGGACAGGTCATTGGGGTGTTAGAGGCCTTGCATCTTGAAGCGGGAGGCTTTGACCCAGATGCGCTTTTTGTCCTGACCGGGATTGGCAGCCTGGCCGGTACAGCCATCCGGCATGCCCAATTATTCGAACAGCTTCAGGCAGCTCACCAGCGCTACCGCGAGCTTTTCGAGGACAGTATTGATTTTATCTTGGTAACGGATTGGGCCGGTCAAATTCTGCAGGCCAACCGGCAGGCTGTTCTTACCATCCGGGATGGGATTGAGCTGCTGCTGAACAGGAATATCTCAGATGTGCATGAGCCCGATGAAGAGCGACTAGGTCCTGGTTTTGAGCGCTTGAGGGAAGGCAATACCCTCTCGTATGAATCGATCCTGCACACCAGCAGCGGTAAAGAGATCCCTGTGCAGGTCTATGCCCGCCAGGTCAATATTGATGGAACACTGCAGATCCAGTGGATCTTAAGAGATATCAGCGAGCGGAAAAACCTGGACAGCTTGCGTGAAGATTTGCTGTCGATGATCTATCATGATTTGCGTTCGCCGCTGGCCAATGTCGTGTCGAGCCTGGACACAGCCACTCATCTGATCAGCGATGAAATGGACCCTCAGCTTGGGTACCTGCTTGAAATCGCCATTCGCTCGACCAACCGCATCGAACGTTTGACCAGTTCCCTGCTGGATCTGCAACAGTTAGAGGCAGGTCAGCCTTTGATAAAGCCCCAGCCTCTGGCGGTGTCCAGTTTGGTTAGCGAGGCAGTGGACATGATGCGGCCTATTTTGGAGACGAAAGAGCAGGATATCACCGTCGCGGTCCCAACCGGTTTGCCCCAGGCAATGGGCGATGCAGAGATGATCCAGCGGGTGCTGGTGAATTTATTGGAGAATGCATCCAAGTATTTACCGGTTAAAGGAAAGATCACCGTTGGAGCCGCTCAGGCCGGGCAATTTCTCCAGCTGTGGGTGGAGGATAATGGTCCGGGGATTCCTGATCACGAAAAAGAGCGAATATTTGAGAAATATGCCCGCTTGGATCCAACGGGGTCATCCAAAGGCAGCGGTATAGGACTGACCTACTGCCGGATGGTCGTTGATGGGCACGGAGGGCAAATCTGGGTAGAGACTGGACGAGACACGGGCGCCAGGTTTATCTTTACCCTGCCTGTTGTTTCAGATCCTACAGATGAGGAATCCTAGCATGCAAGAAATCGAACAAGGCATTTATATTGAAACATCCTATCCGGGAGTAACCCTGGGGGCTATTGTGCTCCCGCAAGGGACTCTGCTCATCGATGCCCCTTTACGGCAAGAAGATGCTCGATCGTGGCGGGCTGCGCTGGTGAACCTGGGCAGCGGATCTGCCAGGATGCTGGTCAACCTAGATGCCCATCCTGACCGCACGCTGGGGGCGCGGGTTCTGGAAGCGACCATCATAGCTCATCAAAAAACGGCCCAGGTTTTCAGAAACCGGCCTTTGGTATTCAAAGGACAAAATGTAGAGAGCGGGTCCGAATGGGAAACTTATAATGAAGCGGTCGGGACACGCTGGGCTATCCCGGATATCACTTTCACCTCGCGGATGAGGCTTCATTGGGGCCCACCGGACGTGATTTGTGAATATCACCCCGGCCCTTCTGTGGGCGCCATTTGGGTCATTATCCCTGAATCCAAGGTGATTTTTGTGGGAGACGCTGTCTTGCATAACCAACCACCCTTCCTGACCAATGGAGATATCCCTGACTGGCTGGTGTCCCTGGAGGAGCTGAGAAAGGGCTACCAGAACTATACCCTGGTGACCGGGCGCGGCGGGACCGCGCCGGCTGAGGCAGTGCGAGCCCAACAGCAGATTTTAAAAAATATATTGAGAGGGATGGAGAAGCTGGCCAAACGCAAAGCTCCTGCTGAAGCCACCCAATCCTTGATACCGGGAATCTTATCCGCGATAACGGTTTCAGCCCAGGTCGAAGACCAGTTCACCCAGCGCTTACGGCATGGCTTAATCCAATATTATGCTCGCTGCTACCGCCCACAAGACGCTGCGATTCATCTGCGCGAAAATGGCGAGGAACATTGATGTCTGGTCACGCTTACCAACCTGTCCTGGAGCTCACCCGAGGTCAGATCGTCGAGACCATCCATTTTGGAGCCGTAGCGGTGGTGGATGCCCAGGGCAACCTGGCGGCCTCTTTTGGAGATCCATCTGTGGTTACCTACCTGCGCTCTTCAGCCAAGCCATTTCAGGCTTTGGCTTTTATCGAGCATGGCGGTCAGGCAGCTTATGGATTAACCCAGCCAGAAGTGGCGATCATCTGTTCGTCCCATTCAGGCACGGATGAGCATGTGCAGACGGTATTGGGCATCCAATCCAAAACGGGCGTCAAAGAGGCTGAGCTGATGTGTGGAGTCCATGCGCCCTTTCATGTCCCCACCCAGGAGGCTCTGCGCCGCAGAGGGGAACAGCCCACGCCCAACCGGCATAACTGTTCGGGTAAACATACCGGAATGCTGGCTTATATCCGCTTAAAACGAAGCCGTGGAGAGGAGCTCCCGGCGGATGTGCCCTATATCAGCATCCAGCATCCGCTGCAACAAGAGATTCTGAAAACTTTTGCTGAAATGTGCGCGGTGGGCGTCGATCAGGTTTCCATTGGCATCGATGGCTGTTCTGTGCCCAATTTTGCCGTGGCTTTGAACCAGGCAGCCTATGCATTTGCCAGGCTGTGTGACCCCAGCGGGTTGAATCCGGTTCGGGCGGAAGCTTGCCGGACGATCAGCGCGGCCATGAGCTCTCATCCCAATTTGGTGGGGGGTCCGGATAGCTTCGATACACATCTGATGAACGCGACCCAGGGAAAGATCTTGTGCAAGGCAGGCGCCGAAGGTTACCAGACTTTAGGCTTGCTGACGGGAGCGATGGGGCCTGGCTCACCCGCCCTGGGGATTGCCATCAAAATCTCTGATGGAGATTTGGGCGCGCACTCCCGAGCGCAGGGCGACCCGCACGGTCATGCCCGCCCGGCAGTCACTTTGGAGGTGCTGCGCCAGTTGGGGGCGATATCCTCGGCGGCGCTGGAATCTCTATCGGAATACGGGCCTATTTTCCCGATCTATAACTGGCGCAAGATCGAAGTCGGGGAGGCCCGGCCCTGTTTTTTACTATCATTCACCCATTAGGCCATCCGTTCGAGTAGACTTGCCAATCCGATGAACCTGGCAGAGCGCGCTGAGAAGATTCACCAACGCCTTGTAGAAGCTTACGGCCAACCGACCTGGCGCAACCCACTGCCAGCGGTTGACGAGCTGGTTTCCACCATCCTTTCGCAAAACACCAATGACCTTAATCGGGACAGGGCTTTTGAAGCACTGCGCCTCCGTTTCCCGAGCTGGGAAGAGGTGCGCGACGCCGATCCAGAACAGGTCATTCAGGCCATCCGCAGCGCCGGTCTGGCAAACCAAAAAGGTCCGCGCATCCAAGAAGTCTTGCGTTCTATCACGGAGCAACGGGGTTCGTTAGACTTGAATTTCCTGGCTGATCTCTCTCTTGAAGAGGCGCAGACCTGGTTGATGAATTTTAAGGGGGTCGGGCCCAAGACGGCTGCCATTGTATTGTTGTTTTCATTGGGAATGCCAGCATTTCCGGTGGACACCCATATCTACCGGGTTTCAGGCCGCCTGGGTCTGCGTCCGCAGAAGATGAGCGTTGAGCAGGCGCACAATCACCTGAGCGAGCTCTTCCCAGCGGAAACATATTACGCAGCGCATTTAAACATCATTCGCCTGGGGCGGGAGATCTGCCAGGCGCGCCGTCCAAACTGCGCAATTTGCCCGCTGATGGACCTATGCGATTATTTTGCTGCGAACGATAACGCCCAAGGTGCGTAGAACGGGTACGTTTCTTGCACGTATGTCCCTTAATACCTAGAGAATCCGCTAACAGGCCAGTCTGGTTGAGTCAGGAGGTCGTCATGAAACCGAAAACTACGGGAAAGCGCCACCCTCTTTTGCTTTACCGCAGGACGATGGATCGTTTAATCCTGGCTACTTTGCCCCTGGGAGCAGTTATGGGGGCAATCCAGTGGCCCGGGCTGGGCCTGGTCCCTGCAGGCGGACAACCGTTTGATCTATTGCTGCTGGTAACGACCATCATCTTGCTCGGAATGGCGTTGTTGGGGATACTTTTTCGTAATTACGCCTATGTCCAGGCGCGGCAGGATCATCTTAAGGTGGCAACACCATTGCTTTCTTTAAAAGTCTCGTACCGGCGCTTGAAAAGCGTTCATCCCGCCACGGTAGGCAAGCTGTTTCCCAACCATCAGGCAAAATGGTCAGAACGCAGATTTCTTGAGCCATTTTATGGAGAAACTGCCGTAATCGTTGAGCTTTCTGCTTACCCGCTCTCCAAGCGCTTTCTACGCTTTTTTCTGGGCGAGCATACCTTCTTGCCTCATCTGACCGGTTTTGTTTTTTTGGTCCCTGATTGGATGGGGTTGAGCACAGAAATAGACGGCTTGAATGGAAAGTGGCGGCATATGCAGAGCCGCTCTGGTTCAAACGCGGGAATGCCCGGGATCATGGGTTCCAAATAGGACAGGTTTAAGATCAGGGTATTGTACGATGGATAGAACACCAGGTGAGTAAAGTCATTGACAAGTAGTGATCTTTGGCAATGACGGCTGACTCGATAATGAGTTATCCTTGGGGCAGAAAACAAGCTTACATATATCGCTGTTTCCTCCTTTGGCGAAAGCCTCCGTCAGGTTTCTCCTCACCGTCCTGACGGAGGCGATTTTTAATTAATAGGACTTACTGAACTACGTAACTCCTGATATCCCAAACTCACGCTAAGACAGGCAGAACAACTGAGAAGGTCGAGCCAGAGTCCAGGCTCGATTCCACCCACACCCGGCCCTGGTGGTTTTCAGCAATTGATTTCACAATTGCCAGCCCCAGACCTGTTCCCGGCGTGTCTGAAGGGACATTTGTCCCCCGGTAGAATCTGTTGAAAATATGCCCCTGTTCGTGAAAGGGGATGCCCGGGCCAGTATCTTGGACTTGCAGTATCAGCGTGTTTGCCTCCAGCCTGGTGCGCACCCAGATCTCTCCCCTGACCGGTGTGTACTTTATTGCGTTGCCGATCAAGTTCCCGGCCATTTGCCTGAGGCGAATAGGACTCCCGAAGAGATTGGGAAGTTGATCTTCTAATTGGATATGAAGCTTTAGCTGCTTTTCTTCAACCCGGCTGCGCAGTCCTTCCAGAGCGTAGCGGATGGCGGAATTCAGAGAGATTATCTCTTTCTGTGAATCCAGACCGGCCTCTATGCGTCCCAAATCCAGCAGGTCATTGATCAGATTGGTGATATTGTTGATGCTAAATTGTATGCGGCGGATGAACTCCCGTTGCTGTTCATTGATCGTCCCGACCCGATCGATCAATTCTGTATAGCCCAAGATAGCCGTAAGGGGGGAGCGCAAATCGTGAGAGACAGCGGCGACGAACTCGCTCTTCATCCGGTTCAATTCATTCAAGCGGGTAATGTCTTGTAGAATGATGACCGCCCCTGCGCCTGGGCTGCGGGAGAGATGGGCGTTATACACTCTCCCATCAGGCAATAAAATTTCATCCTGGCAAAAGCTGGCCTCCGGTGTTTTATTCAAGATTGCGCTGAAATTTGGATGGTTAATAACACTGGCAGCCGGCTCAGCAGAGTAAGCGCCCCCTTCTGACTGGAATATCTCTTGAGCCGCTCGGTTAATAAATACCAAGCGATTCTCTTCGTCGATCATGATGACCCCATCAGCAGTTGAGGAGAGCAACCGGTCAAATTTTTCAGGTAATGAATTCATTGGATTATTCTATTGACGGACTCCAATATCAGCCGGTCTTTGAGACCAGTGTGATTTGAAAAAAGCCTGGTAAGGAATGGCGGCAGTCACGAAAGATATGATTTCCTGAGGAGGATGATATTATAATGATAGCACGGCTTGCGTAAATTTGTGAGGACACTCGCCCAATATCCAATCCCCGGTTATCTGGGGTGACCAGCGTAGCTGCTGCATTATTGACATTCATAGAAATTGGTAAACCTTAATTGGGCAAAACGTCCCGCAGGTTCAACGTACCTTCAGGCTTGAGCTTATCGAACCTGCGGGACGTTCATAACCAATTTACCTGAAGATCATTAGTAAGAATACTATAAGACTTTCTAAAAATGCTTGACTTCCAGTGCTGGACGCGCATAGAATTATTATAGACTTTAAATTAATATATGTGACGCTGGGTAGCACTACATCATACCGGGAGGAACTCGGGAATTGGGGTTTTACAGAACACTAGAATATATATATGGAATATAAAGACTATTATAAAACTTTAGGTGTGGATCGTAAGGCAAGTGAAGAAGATATCAAACGCGCCTATCGGAAACTGGCTTTGCAATACCATCCTGACAGAAATCCTGGCGACTCTCAAGCTGAGGAAAAATTCAAAGAGATCAATGAAGCTTATCAGGTTTTGAGCGATCCGGCGAAACGCGCCCGTTATGACCAGTTGGGAGAATCATACTCCCGCTGGCAGCAAAGAGGAGCGCCACAGGGCGGTTTCAATTGGGAGGAATGGGCCACGGCTGGGCCGTCTGGAAACGTGCGGGTCGAGTATGGGGACCTGGAAGATCTCTTTGGGGGCGGCGGATTTTCTGAGTTCTTCCAAAGGATCTTTGGAGGCAGACCGGATATAGCCCCCGAATACGCCCGCCGAGGCGCAACCCGGGCCAGACCGGCTCCCACCCGGCGACCCTCTTTCGAACAGCAGGTGACCATCAGCCTGCAAGAAGCCTGTCAGGGCAGCTCGCGGCGTATCGAGGTGGATGGGCGCAGGCTGGAAGTCAAAACCCCGCCAGGCGCCAAGACCGGGACGAAAATCCGGGTGGCAGACGCGCTGACCACCCCTGAAGGTCAAAAAGGAGATCTATACCTGGTTGTCCAGGTGGCCGATGACCCTCGCTTTGAGCGCAAGGGGGATGATCTGTATACGGATGTTCCGGTTGATCTCTACACAGCGGTATTGGGGGGCGAAGTCACCGTCACGACCATGACGGGTGATGTGGTGCTGACCATTCCAGCAGGCACACAACCAGCCCAAGCCATTCGCCTGGCTGGGCGGGGGATGCCGCAGTTGAAAAATCCACAAAAAAGAGGGGATCTGTACGTGCGCGCCCGAGTGAACATCCCGCGCCGGATAACCGATAAAGAGCGAGAACTATTTACAGAGTTAGCCCGTTTGAGTAAAGCCTGATCTGATTGCGAATTGGCGTAAAAAGTGTTAGCTCAAAAGTAGGCGCTGCTTTGGGGGGGAGTAGCTCTACATCTGCATATATACCAGGGCAGAAAGGTATTTAATCGAACAGGAAGCATTATTATTGAAGGAGGTGAAGCTCAAACATGGTTTACGATCCGGTACCAGGCTCTGCTTTGAGCCAGACCGATTTGGGTGCGAATAGCCCTGCTTGGGTTTAATGATGATTGCGAAGGAGCTGATCATGTTCACAGAAACCGAATTACAAGAATTGTTAAAGTTTCAGTCGTCCCACCCCATACTCAGTGTTTATATCAATACAGATACGACTGAGGGGACAGCAGACTACTATAAGCGCAACCTGCGCAGTATGCTGAAGAATATATCTTTACAGGACGACGTGTTTGCTGTGGAACGCTTCTTTGATCACGAATACGACTGGTCGGGACGGAGTGTGGCGGTTTTCTCGTGTGCGGCGGAGGGCTTCTTTAAGACCTTCCCGCTGGCGGTGCCGTTACGCAGCCGCGCCAGGGTGGGCAATCAGCTGCACGTGAAACCCCTGGCTGATATTTTGGACGCATTTGGCGGGTATGGCGTGGCCCTGGTGGACAAACAGGGCGCACGACTGTTTTACTTTCATCTGGGGGAACTGTTGGAACAAGAAGGGACGGTTGGGGAATCGATCCGGCGGACCAAGCGCGGGGGTTCTTCTCAATTCCCTGGGCGGCGCGGGGGCATTGCCGGGCAGACGAATTACGCGGAGGAGGTGGCAGAGCGGAACATGCGCGATGCGGCTGAGTTTGCAGCCCACTTTTTTACAGCCAAGAACGTGCGGCGCATATTGATCGGTGGAACAGAGGACAATGTCGCTTTATTCCGCAGCCTGCTGCCGAAGGCCTGGCAAAGCTTAATCGTTGGCGCTTTCTCGATGGCTATGACTGCCAGTAAAGACGATGTGCTCGAACGGGCCATGGAGATCGGCAGACAGGCGGAGAATCGCCGTGAAGCCCAGATTATCAAGACTGTGGTCACCAATGCTGCCAAGGGACGCGGCGGAGTGACCGGTCTGGACGACACCTTGCACGCGCTGCGGGACGGCAGGGTGAACGTCTTGATCATCCGGGAAGGTTTCCAGGCCCCGGGGTATGTCTGCCAGGGCTGCGGTTACCTGACCTCAAAAGAAAGCGAGCTGTGCCCGTTTTGCGGGAAGGCGATCGAGAATATCCCAGATGCGGTAGAGATGGCTGTGCATAAAGTCATGGAGCAGGGTGGCGAGGTGGAGGTCTTGCATGACGCTGAGATGACCGAAAAAATCGGCTATATTGGAGCGCTGCTGCACTATTGATGCCTCCTGTCTGACCTGATCGCTCAGCCTATTTTTGGCTTACGCCTCCCAGCAGATCTCTAAGGCCGTCTAAGAAGCTTTGGAAACGAGCTGTGCGGGTGTTGAGCTCGTCGATCTGGCTGCCCACCGCGGCGACCTGCCCGCGCAATTCACCCACCTGGCTATCCAGACCAGACAAGGCAGCCGAGGCGGCGTTTACATCCTCTTGAAGCAGCTGGGCATCTTTTTCAACGATGGCGACGCGGGCGTCTAACCCTTCCAGTGTATTGATGCGCGCGGTCAAATTGTCCACTTCCCGTTGAAGGGACACGGCCTGGGTGTTCAAGCCGTTCAATTGGCCGGAGATGCTTTCCACCTGGGCCGGGCGTGCGTAGCGCAATCCGCCATTGACCACAGCCAGCAAGCCCAAGCTGAAAAGGACTGCGAGAACGAAGGTTAGCAGCATGCCTGCCAGCGCCATCCATAAAGCAGTAGAGCGCGTCACCCATTTGGATGCGGTGGTTGTTTCTGGGGGGTGGACCGCTTCTGCCGCTGGTGGAGGCGTCGTTTCTTCCAGGGGAGGAGTTGCCTCATCTGCCTGGTCTGCAGCGGCTTCGAGCTGCTCCAGCTCGGTGAGCTGTTCAGGTTCCAGCTCCTCAGCCAGTGCCTCGCCGAGCGGGTCCGGGAGTGGTTCGTTGGCGACAGGAGTGTGGCTGCTTTCTGTTTCTTCCTCATCTGCCTCGATGTCCATCGGTTGGGTTTCTTGCTCCCCGGAGGGCTCTGCTGACAATTCTGCCTCTGTATATTCTTCTGTCTGGGCAGGCTCTATTTCGGACAGGTTATCCTTTTTCATCTCAATACCTCCATTGACTGTATGCTTGATGAGAGAGTTTTCC
>JAWOHN010000204.1:0-33484 GCA_046485135.1 Anaerolineales bacterium
GGAGGCGTCACGGTAGGAACGGGGGACTGCGTCCAGGGCGTCTTCGGCAATCGAGACAATGGTGGGGATGGCAATTCCGCCGAGCAGGAGTGAGCCAGCCAGAGCTGTTAACCCAGTTGGTAAGTTTAGAAATACGCGCAAGTAAGGGGCGACCACCAGGATTCCTAAGAAGCCAAGCACAACCGAGGGCAAACCAGCCAACACTTCTACCAAGGGTTTTAATATTTCACGGACCCAACGGGGGGCAATTTCAGACATATAGATGGCAGTGCCCAGACCAAATGGAATGGCAATCAGCGCAGCACCCAGGGTCACGACCAACGTGCCGCTTAACAAGGGCAGTATGCCATACATGGACTCAATGGGGTACCAGCGGGAGCTGACCAGTGAATCCAGGGAGACCTCCCCCAAGGCCGGCAGGCTCTCCTGGAGCAGGAAATAGAAGATCAGGATGACAAAAATAATGGCAGAATAGCCTGACAGTTTGATCAGGCGTGTGATGATGAATTCAGGTAAGCTCAGGGCTTGGGCAGATTCAGTGTTTCTCATTCAATTATCCATCTATTCGGTTCACGGATGGATGCTCAAGGGTTATGCACAGGGACAAAACCCAGGTCAATTACAATTTGTTGTGCCTCTGCACTGAGGATCCACTCCATATATTCTGCTACCACGCCGCTGGGCTCTCCAGGAGTGTACATATAGAGATCCCGGGCAATCGGGTAACTCTCATCGTTGACGGTCTCCAGGGTGGGCATGACATAGGGCTCGCTGGCGCTCCTGGCAATAGCCAGTACCTTCATATCAGGGGTGATGTATCCTAACCCTTCGTAGCCGATGGCATTCGGGTTATCTTTGACCTCGGCGGTGATCCCTTCGGAGGATGGCAATAACAAGGTATCCTGAGAGAAGAGGGTGCGATCGTCAGGATCCCCTTTACGAACGACTTCTTCCAGGAAGTAGACATGGGTACCGGAGTTGGTCTCTCTGGACAGGCGTACGATTGGGCGGTCTTCGCCTCCCACCTCACTCCAGTTATTAATTGCGCCACTGTAAATATCTGAGATTTGTTGGATGGTAAGCCGATCAACCGGATTTTGCAGGTGGACTACGACTGCGATAGCATCCTGGGAAACGACAAACTCAACCGGCTCAATGCCCTGTTCTTCTGCCGCGCGCAGCTCCTCAACTGAAATCTGGCGGGAGGCATTGGCAATGTCTACGGTGCCGTTGAGGATGGCCGCGATGCCGGTGCCAGAACCTCCCCCACTGACTGCCAGGCGTACTTCAGGCCGGATTTGCTGGTAGCTTTCAGCCCAAGCCAGCGCCAGGTTGACCAATGTATCTGAGCCCTTGTTTTGAATCGTGTTTGACGCAGAAGCCCCGTTCTGCGACCCTTCACCCTCGGGGCGGCACCCGCTTAATGCCAGGATAAGAAATAATAAGAACAGGAAGCGTATTTTTCCCACAATCTTCATTATAGCCGAAATAATCTGCTTTCCATCAATTCTGACTCCAATGGGTGCGCAAATAGATATGGGGTTGCGAGTGCGCTTACATTAACTCAACTCTCCAAATCTGGAGTCAACAGTCTTCAAAATGGGAGAGCAAATTGCGATTTGGGGTAAAATCTATTTGTGAATGAAAACGCAGCTACCTTTACGATTCGTGATTTGAATTTTTATTACGGCCAAAAGCGAGCCCTGAGCGAGATATCGATGGATATCTTGCCCCAAAAAGTGACCGCCCTGATCGGCCCATCGGGGTGTGGCAAATCCACCTTCTTACGATGCCTGAACCGCATGAACGATACGATTCCCGGTACGCGCGTGGAGGGGAAAATCTTTCTGCGTGAGGAAGATATTCACGCGCTTAACTTCGATCTGACGATGCTGCGGCAGCGGGTGGGCATGGTCTTTCAGAAGCCAAACCCTTTTCCCCAATCTATCTATAATAATGTCGCTTTTGGGCTGCGCGTTCTGGGAATGGCGGGCGACCGTAGCCAACTGGATGAGGCGGTCCAACGTAGTTTGGAACAGGCCGCCTTATGGGAAGAGGTTAAGGGTCATCTGGATGACGAGGCGCAAGGGCTTTCACTGGGAGAGCAGCAGCGGTTGTGCATTGCGCGTGCCCTGGCGGTCGAACCTGAAGTGATTTTGATGGATGAGCCGGCTTCAGCACTAGACCCGATTGCCACTTTGCGCATCGAAGAGCTGATTCATGAGCTAAAAGAACGCTATACCATCGTTATTGTGACACACAGCATGCAACAGGCCGCCCGGGTTTCAGACTACACCGGATTCTTTTGGTTGGGAGAGCTGGTTGAATTCGATCAGACGGACAAGATCTTCACCCGTCCGGCACACCAACTGACAGAGGACTATATCACCGGACGAATGGGGTAGGTGGTCCCAGTCCCAATTTTTGAGATAGCTGGGTATTGGATGGCTCGGTCAGGGTGGTCCCATCGGCAAACAGGATGGTTGGCACGCTGCGCATTCCCCGGTTGATCTGGATAACATAATGCTCGGCTTGCTTGTCTCGATCGATATCGATCCACTCAAAGGAAATATTGGCTTCATTCAGGAATCGTTGGACTCGCCGGCAGTCGTAACACCAAGTGGTAGCATATACCTTCAAAGTAGGCTGTGACATAAGTCCTTCCTGTGTCTTTGGGAGTTATCAAAAATTCAAGCTCTCTTCATTTCTCAAAGATAAGGCAGATTGATTAACGGGGCAATTATAATAGGATTAACAACCAAATGAACAAATTTGCCAAGTATTCATGGTTTGTCCTGGTCATCACCATTGGAGTGATCCTGTGGGGGGCGCTGGTGCGCGCAACCGGATCAGGAGCGGGCTGCGGAAGCCATTGGCCAAGCTGCAATGGGGTAGTGGTCCCGCTCAACCCGACCACTGAAACGCTCATCGAATTCACCCACCGGGCCACCAGTGGGATTGCCTTTTTGCTGGTCGTAGGCATGCTGGTGTGGGCCTTCCGCTTATACCCAAAAGGGCACCACATCCGGTTGGGGGCCTCCCTGTCAATGTTCTTCATGATCACTGAAGCGTTAGTTGGCGCTAGCCTGGTCTTGTTCGGCTGGGTAGCCGACGATGCTTCCCTGGGACGGGCCATTTCGATCTCGGTGCACCTGGTGAATACCTTCTTGTTATTAGCTGCTCTGTCGCTGACGGCCTGGTGGGCAAGTGGGGGCGCCCCTATCCGGCTACGCGGACATGGCCTGACGCTGGTTGCGCTGGCAGCTGGGTTGCTGGGTGTCATGGCTATTGGTTTGACCGGGGCCATCACAGCCCTGGGTGATACGCTCTTCCCGGCTGGCAGCCTGGTAGAAGGTCTCCGGCAGGATATCGACCCAACAGCTCATTTCCTGATCCAATTGCGGGTCTTTCACCCGCTTATTGCTATCCTGGTGGGTTTTTACCATTTCTTTGTGGCCAGTTTGATTGGATTATTCACATACAACCCACTGGTGAAGCGTTTTGCAATTGCTGTAATTGTATTGTTCTTTATTCAATTGTTGGCAGGGGTGGTGAACCTGGTTCTGCTGGCGCCAGTCTGGATGCAGCTGGTACACTTGTTTTTGGCCGATATGGTTTGGATCAGCCTGGTACTACTGACGGCAGCGGTCTCTGCTGAAGGATCAAGCAGCGAGATACCCGAATTCACAGCCGGGCAGCTCAAAAAGGCATCCCCCTGACGATACCGCTGACCATCCCCAGCTGGGTTCTGCAGGAGAGATTGGGGTATTAAAAAGTTAAGAATGAGGAGGTCAATAATGTTTGTCGTTTTGGTTTACGTGCATATCAAACCAGATGTAATTGAGGCGTTCAAGGAGGCGACGCTCGAGAACGCCCGTAACAGCGTGCAGGAGCCCGGCGTGGCGCGTTTTGACTTTATCCAGCAGGCGGATGACCCGACTCGCTTTGTGTTGGTGGAAGTCTACCGCGACGCGGACGCGCCTGCCCGCCACAAACAGACCGCTCACTATGCCAAGTGGCGCAGTGTGGCAGAGGATATGATGGCAGAGCCACGCACAGGGGTGCGCTATGATATCCTCTTTCCGGATGAAGCGGGCTGGTAAATCAGGATAACCAATCATGGAAATTTTCCTCATCATACTGGGCGTGGTCCTGCTTGCTTTGGGACGCAGACTGTTCTGGTTGTTTGTGGGAGCTGTGGGCTTTGTGGCAGGCCTAAACCTGGCCTCTGAACTGTTGGCAGAACAACCCTTTTGGGTGATCCTGCTGGTAGCTTTGCTGGCGGGTCTGATTGGCTCGCTGCTGGCAGTTTTTTTGCAGCGCCTGATGATTGCAGTGGCGGGCTTTCTGGCTGCTGGCTATGTGCTGGTCAACCTGTTAGGATATTTCGGTTTAGAATTAGGCGCTCTGACCTGGTTACCTTTCCTAATTGGAGGGGTCTGCGGTGCGATTTTGGCCTCGCTGGTCTTTGATTGGGCGCTGGTAATCCTGTCTGCTTTATCGGGCGCCACCTTGATGGTGCAGGGTCTGGCAGCGACGGTGCCGGGTTTCGAACCTTCGTTGAACGGATTTTTGATCCTGATACTCTTCCTGGTTGGTATTGCTATCCAAACAGGCTTCATAAGCAAAGGCAAAGCAGGGCATGCTTAACCACCAGGTATGTTTACAAACGGTGTGAGCTTAAAGATTGGGGGCTCAGGGATAATGGAAATTCCTCTTATCCCGAATTAGTGCCTGAGAGGATTTGAGAGATGAGATTTGAGTTTGCGACTGCCACAAAGATTATTTATGGCCCCGGGAGCTTGGTTGAAGCCGGGCCAGCAGCCCAGTCGATGGGCAGGCGCGCCCTGGTGGTCACAGGCGCCGATGCTGGGCGAGCCCAACGCTTGCTCGACCTTCTCGCGGCGCAGAAGATAGAGACGTATCTCTTTCAGGTGACGGGCGAGCCGACCACACAGCTGATTTTGCAGGGATTGCATGTTGCTCGTGAACAGCGCTCAGATCTGATCATCGGTATTGGCGGGGGCAGCGCCTTGGATGCAGGAAAGGCCATCTCTGCATTGGCAACCAATCCGGGTGAAATGTTGGATTACCTGGAGGTGATCGGTCGAGGTAAGGCCATTACTGAACAACCACTGCCGTATATGGCTATTCCTACCACCGCCGGCACAGGGACGGAAGTCACCCGTAATGCGGTGATCGGTTCTCCGGAAAACCAGGTGAAAGTCAGCCTGCGCAGCCCGCTCATGTTGCCCAACCTGGCGTTAGTGGACCCGGAATTAACCTACGACTTGCCCCTAGAGGTTACCGCCAGCACCGGGCTGGATGCGCTGACCCAATTGATCGAGCCCTTTGTTTCGGTGAAGGCCAATCCCATCGCAGATGCGTTGGCCAGGGAGGGCATCCGCCTGGCTGCCCGAGCGTTGCCTGCCCTGCAACGTGACCTGGGAGACCGCTCTGCTCGGGATGGGATGGCCCTGGCCAGTTTACTGGGCGGCATGGCAATGGCAAATGCAGCCCTGGGTGGTGTGCATGGTTTTGCAGGGCCGCTGGGGGGCATGTTCCCTATACCACATGGCGTGGTATGCTCCCGCTTACTCCCGATCGTGATGGAAGCAAACCTGGCTGCTGTGGAAAAGCGTCAGGCAGATGGCCGAACCCATGCACGCTATCAGGAGATTGCGAGGATGCTCACCGGCGATGCGCTAGCCCAACCTATGGACGGCGCTCGTTGGGTACAGAACCTGGTGGATCAATGGGGAATATCGAACCTGGGAGCGTACGGAATCAAGCGAGAACATATCCCAGAAATCGTAGAAAAATCCGCCCGAGCCAGCAGTATGAAGGGCAACCCGATTCAACTAACCGAGGCGGAGATGAGCGCTATCCTGGAGCAAGCGCTTTAAGGGAGAATGCCAACCTGAATGCGGAAAAGCAACCAGGGCAAGCGCGGCCACCAGTCAGGGCTCAACTGGACCTCTGCCTCATCAACACGCAGTTCCTGTTCTAACAAGGCCTTTGCCTGAGCAGGAGCCAGGCCGCGCACCAGACCCAACACTTGTTGCAGGTCGATATCTGCTTGTAGCTTACGGCGAGCCAGCATGCGCCAGCGAGCCGTGGAGTCCTGGTCAACGATCGGGTCGCTCAAATGCTCGAATTCCAGCGTACCGGCTAAAGGCCGGTACCCCTGGGGGAGATTGGCATCCAGGACGCGCAAGGATACTTCTTGCAGATCTTGATGCATGACCACCAGCCCCTCGAATTCCAGGCGTAATCTCAGGCTGAGCTGTGAGGCCGGTTGAATGAAGGACCCTTCGACCAGCGGGGGAGAGTAGGATTCTTCCAGGATGGAAACCAGACTGAGGGATGGTTCAATGGGGATGTTGACTTGGTCGATCTCAGTCCCCCTTAATTCCTGGAGAGCTGTTGTTTGCAGTGCTGCAGACAAACGCTCGGATAATTTCTGTGCATCTGCCAGGGTGGGGGCGGCGGCTGGTTGTTCACTGCCGCCTGTTGTGGCAGATGGATTGGTGACGGATAAACGGAGCCCCAATGGTCCTTCGATGGCATTGATCTCTCCGGCAGGAAGGTTGCCTCGCCGGCCAGCTTCCAGGCAACGGATGCTGATCAAGATCGAACTTCCGGGGGCTAAGGTAGCGGGGACGGTAGTGTGGAAGCGCACTGGCTCTTGATCTCTGATTGCCAGCGTAGCCACCACTGTACCAGTTGGGATGGCGACGCTGGCATCGGTCAGGTTGGTGAATTCAACCCGGCCAAGGCTTGCTTTTTCTGGCACCAGCAGGCTGCCAGTGGTAGATATCTGATCCTGGCCTTCGACGATCACATTGATGTTGCGAGCGGGCAAGTCGCCAGTTACGTTGACCGTCTGAACGGTTGGACCAGCAGATACATTGAAACGGATCTCCTGGGTTTGCGTTCGGGGATGCAGGGTAATCCTCCCGCCGGGGATAATGAGCGACAGCAATGCCAGGGCAGCAAAGATGCTGATGATGTGCAAAGCGCGCCGGACCAGAGGCCGGTTGTACCAGGCTTGTTGAACCGGGTGAATCTGCTGGCGTAATGCCTCGAAATCAGGACGTGGCTGGCGGCGCTCAATTGAGTAAGATGGACGGCGTCCAACCCTCCAACGAGAACGATGCACCTGGCGCAAATTCTTGAAAACTGGGATGGCCAACTGACGCGCGTTGAAGCGGACGTCAGGATCGTTGGTTACCAGCGCTAGCTGCGCGCCCATCTTGAGGGCGTGCCTTTGTAGGAGCAGCAGGTCAAGCTTGCGGACCAGAATTCGCTCCCTTTTGGGCCAGACCAGCACAACCCGGGCAACCTGTCCCCAGCCCATTTTGTCCCTTGTCGAAATCACATCGTCGTGTGCTTCTAGCTGGAGGATTTGGGTTTTCATGCTTCCTTGTTATTTCAGGATTGCAGTCGTTTTTCTACCCACCCCGGAACGCTTGCCAGGGCTTCATCTAGTTTTGTTGCATCTTTGCCGCCAGCCTGGGCCAGGGTGGGCTTACCACCTCCGCCACCTCCCATAGGAGCAGCGACGTGTTTTACCAACTCGCCGGCATGTAAACCACGCTTAACCAGGTCTTCCGTAATTGCGGCAATTAGCACGGGACGCCCAGCAGAAACACTGCCCAGCACAACGACCCCACTGGGATGGCGTTGGCGAAAGCGGTCGGTCATCTGACGCAGCGTATCAGCGTCTGCCTCTGCCAGTACGGTGGCCAAGACCGGCACACCTCTTACCCGTTGAGGCTCTTCCAGATGTTGGGCAAACTCAGCCTTGGCTAACTCGAGCCGCAGCTCGGCAATCTGTTTCTGTTCATGGCTCAATTGTTGCAAGGTCGCCTGGACTTTATGGGGTAGATCGTCTGGAGTAGTTGCCAGCAAGCCAGCGCTCTCCCTCAAGGCTCGAAAACGACGTTGGACCAGCTCGTAAGCCTTACGTCCGGTAACGGCTTCAATCCTGCGGACACCGGCGGCCGCGCTGCCTTCGGAAGTGATCAGGAAGATGCCAATATCACCGGTTTCATCCACATGGGTTCCGCCGCATAACTCGTAAGAGAAGGGGTCCACCCCGCCGATGGTGATGGTGCGTACCTCTTCGCCATATTTCTCACCAAACAAAGCCATGGCGCCTTCACTCATAGCCTCTTGCAGAGGTTTGTGGGTGATTGAGAGCCGGTAGTTGGCCAGAATATGGTCGTTGACGCTGGTTTCAAGCTGTTCCAATTGCTCTTGGGTGAGCGCTTCTGGGTGAGTGAAATCAAAACGCAGGCGGTCGGGGGCAACCAGCGAGCCCGCCTGGCGGGCATGTTCTCCCAGTATGGCGCGCAACTCTGCGTGCAGCAGATGAGTGGCGGTATGGTTGCGCATCGTATCACGCCGGCGGGGGGCATCCACAATGGCAATCGCCCGGTCACCCACACGGGGTTCACCGCGGATTACCTGACCGATGTGCACAATCACGCCTGCAGCCGGTTTGTGCACTTTGTCTACCCGGATTTCCCATCCATCAGGCAGGGATGGATCTGAGAGAATCACACCCGCATCAGACACCTGCCCACCCGCTTCGACATAAAAACAGGTCTGGGGAAGCAAGATTTCTACCTGGTCGCCTGGCTGGGCCGACTCGACCGGTTTGCCATCTCGCAGGATTGCCAACAGGGTTCCCTCAATTTCTAAATCATTGTAGGGGTTGTAATCCACCGCCTCAGCTTGCAGACGGTTTTCCTGCCGCAATTTGGCCAGCAAGGCCCGGTACACGTCAACCTGCTCGCCGCCCAAGGGTCCAAAGGCCTCTCCCGCGCCGGAGGCGAGGCGGTGCTCCTCCATCGCTGCCAGAAAGCCTTTCTCATCCACATCCAAGCCCTGCTCGCGAGCGATATCGCGGGTGATCTCCAGAGGTAGTCCGTAAGTTGCATACAGGTCGAAGGCTTGTTCACCCGCCAGAAGCTGCCCTTGCTCGGGTTGGAGGCGGCCGAGCAGGCTGTCCAGTTTGGCGACTCCGGCCTCCAGCGTGCGTTGGAAGCGCTTTTCTTCACGCGTCAGGCTGTCCAAGATGGTCTGGCGGTTGCGCACCAGCTCAGGATAGAACTCGCCGTAAACTTGAAGAACTACTTCAGCAACTTGCGCCAGGAACGGCTTGTCCAAACCGATCTTGGTGCCAAAACGGGCGGCACGGCGAACGATCATGCGGCAAACATAGTTCCGTCCGGTATTGCCGGGCACCACCCCGTCGGCGATCAAGAAGGCAGCCGCGCGGGTGTGGTCGGAGATGACCCGATAGGGAGTCAGGTTGGCAAGACGTTCTTGGGGGTTATCACTGGTCAGCTCCTGGATCATATCCATCAGCGGGCTGAGCAAGTCAGTTTTATAGTCAGAATAGACGCCTTGCAACACGGACACGATACGCTCCAGACCCATACCGGTATCCACGTGGGTTGCGGGCAAGGGTTCCAGGTGGCGGGGACCGATGCGGTTATACTGGATGAAGACCAGATTCCACAACTCCAAAAAGCGGGCGCAGTGATTGACCGCGCAAATGTGGTTGGGGACATCCTTGTGATCACAAAATTCAGGTCCAAGATCGATGTGGATCTCGCTGCACGGGCCGCAGGGACCGGTTTCGGCCATTTCCCAGAAATTATCCTTGCGCCCAAAGAAGAGCACATGCGCTGGATCAATCCCCGGCTGTTGGCGCCATTGGGTGGCGGCTTCATCGTCACGCTCGATTTCGCCTTTTTCATCCTCAAAACAGGTGGTGTACAGGCGTTCCTTCGGTAATCCCCATACCTCTGTCAGCAACTCCCAGGCCCAGCCAATAGCCTCTTTTTTGTAGTAGTCGCCAAAAGACCAGTTGCCCAGCATTTCAAAGAAAGTGTGGTGGCTGTCATCTTGACCCACGTCTTCCAGGTCGTTGTGCTTGCCAGCAACTCGCAGGCATTTCTGAGAGTTGGCGGCCCGGCTGTAAGGTCGGCGATCGGTGCCCAGAAAGACATCTTTGAACTGGACCATGCCGGCATTGGTGAAGAGCAGTGTGGCGTCTCCCCCGGGGATGAGTGAAGAGGAGGGAACGAAGGTATGTCCCCTCTCAACGAAGAAATCTATGAACATCTGGCGGATGTGGGCGCCGGTGTATGAAGGACGTTTCATCTGAACTCCAGTAACTATAATATTCCTCATTGAAATTTACCGAGCGTAGGCACCCAATTTGGAGATGTGTGTAGGCGCATGCGCCCGCTCATCCCCCCAAACGTGGGTTTCTACCCCGGTAATCGAATGAGTCCTTGAATTATACCAAGGACCGTGAAGCATACCAGATAACTGAACAGTCGTCCAAAGAAATTGTTTGAAACAAGAATAGCTCGGGAGCACATGCCATTCACAACCCTAAAATTCGGAATTCACCGACAACTTTTTCGTACACTCCTTATGCAAGGCTTAAGTCTGGGAAGTTACAAATAGGATATAATCCTTGCGGTTTCGCATGAGAACATACTTGTATTTCACTGTTTTTGCCTCTGGAATGACCACCCTGGCAATTGAGATGTCAGCCTCCCGGCTGTTGGGTCCCGCTTTTGGGGTCAGCAACCTGGTGTGGGCCAGTATCATCGGTCTGATTTTGATTTACCTGACGCTTGGGTATTTCATTGGGGGCCGGTGGGCAGATCGTTCGCCATATCCCAAAACCATGTATACAGTTTTGCTGTGGGGGGCTTTTACCGCCGGATTGATCCCCTTGGCGGCCCGGCCAGTCCTGAGACTGGCTGCGAACGCGTTTGACCTGCTGCAGGTGGGGGTTTTAGTCGGGTCTTTTAGCTCGGTCTTGCTCTTATTCATTGTGCCGATCACTTTATTGGGAACGATCTCACCCTTCGCGATTCGTTTGGCTATCACTGATCCCTTGAAAGTTGGCACCATTGCGGGGCGTATCTATGCTATCTCCACGCTGGGCTCTTTTATTGGCACTTTCCTGCCAGCCCTGGTGCTAACGCCCTTAATTGGTACCACTTACACTTTTATGGCATTCTCCGGATTCCTGACCCTGGTAGCATTAGGCGGTCTGTGGAAGACCGCTGGTTGGCGAGCGACCCTGCCTTGGGCCTGGATGCCCTTGGTGTTGGTGTTGCTGGCCTTGTTTGGTGTGCGCGGGCCGTTGAAGACCACCGATGGACAAATTTACGAGGGCGAATCGGGCTATAACTATATCCAGGTGGTGGAGCGAGATGGGCACCACCTGCTCAGGTTGAATGAGGGCCAGGGTATTCATTCCCAATGGCATCCCACCATCCTGGATTACCAGGGACCCTGGGAACAATTTCTGGCAGCGCCGTTTTTCAACCCACCATCCGATGGAATAGCGTACCAACCGGAGATGGTGGAAAGCATTGCCATCATCGGTCTGGCGGCTGGCACAATTGCCCGCCAGGCCAGCGAGGTGTACGGGCCTATCCCGATCGATGGCTACGAGATCGATCCGAAGATCATCCAGGTTGGGCGCGATTATTTCGATATGAACCAGCCGAATTTAAACGCCATTGCAGAAGACGGACGCTTGGGGCTTGAGCGGAGCACACGCCGCTACACGATCATTGCTGTAGATGCTTACCGCCCACCCTATATTCCCTGGCATCTTGCCACCCGGGAGTTTTTTCAGCTCACCTACGATCGCTTGAATTCTGATGGTGTGTTAGCCATCAACGTCGGCCGCGCCCCAGAAGACCGCCGCTTGATCGATGCACTGGTTGGAACGATCCAAACAGTTTTTCCTTCGGTTTACGTGATGGACGTCCCCGGGTCATTTAATTCGATGGTGTATGCCTCGGTTCAACCCAGCCAGGTGACCGACCTGTACAACAATTTCAACCAACTGCTCAAACGCGGCGATGGCCACCCGCTGTTGCTCGAGTCTCTCTACCGGGTGGTGTATTATATGCAACCAACCCCAGTCAGCGATATTGTCTACACAGATGATTGGGCGCCAATTGAATGGCTCACCAATGACATGGTGCTGAATTTTGTGTTGTTCGGGGATATGGAGGAGTTACAATGAGCCGGTTGCTGCAAAGTTTTGCCAGAGGGATCGTGATCATCCTGGTTCCAATCGTTCTGATCCTGACCTCTGTCCGCCTGGTTTTGAATCCCTGGTATTTAGAGCTTGAATATCGCACGCCAAATTTCCCTGCGGACAGCTATGGTTTCAGCCAGGAAGAGCGGCTGCGCTATGCGCGTATTGCGCTAGATTATTTGCTGAATGACGAGGATATCTCCTTTTTGGCAGAGCAGCGGTTCCCAGCTGGGGAGCAAACCCCGCCTGCTACTTGCGCCATGATGGAAGATTGCACGCGCATGTACAACCAACGCGAATTACAGCATATGGTCGATGTAAAAGAGGTGGTCCAGGCCTCCTTGAAGGTCTGGTATGGCGCTATGCTCATTTTGATGGTGTTGGGCGTGTTGGCCTGGCGGGGGGACTGGTTGGAGGGTTATCGTTGGGCGCTGGCGCGGGGTGGGCTACTGACGCTGATCTTGATCTTTGGGGTCCTGTTGCTGGTGTTGGCTGCATTTGGGGTGTTCTTTGTTGCCTTCCACGAAGTCTTTTTCGAAGCTGGCACCTGGACTTTCTTATGGTCTGATACATTGATCCGTTTATTCCCGGAGCGTTTTTGGCGGGATACCTTCTTGGTGGTGGGCGGGTTATCCATCTTGCTGGCACTGTTTTTCTGGCGTCTCTTCCAACCCCGCCGAACAATCCAGTTGCCGGTGAATTCTGGTTGAACTGCAAACCTAACGAACCTTTCAAATTTGTCTAGACCAAATACCGCTAAGAGCCGCCTCTAATCTAAAATCACCTACCCAGCGGTAATTTTTTGTGGTATAAAATAATCACCCTGCTGTGTACGTGTTGTGGCATCAACGGTTTTGAGCCAACACTCACTTATATGGGCCTCGATCTTACGAGAGTGACGCGATAGGCTAGAGCCAAGGCGGATCTTTCGGGGGGAGGCCCAACCTGCGAAGGCAGGTTCAAAACTTCGCTACACACGGCATGGTGGGGTGTTTTATTGGCTGATCCACACTCTGAAAGACAGAATTTCGGTTGAGATTGGGGTTAAGAAGGACGCTACACCAGGAAGCATAAGTTTGCGCCCAACCTGGAAGCCCTGGGTAGAGTTTGGGCAACCAGTTAATACCGGCTAAGAAGATTCCTGCGGGCATCCCGCAGGATTTTGTTATGGTCAAATGCGAGGGGGGGGAGATCATTGATTGGAAACCAGGCCGCCCGGCTGGCATCGCTAGCGCCAACTACTTGTGAATCAGCCTCTTCGGGCAGCACTGCCATATAAGCGATGCTGATCACCCGGCCACGTGGGTCACGTTCAGGGTCTCCGTAAGCCCCCAATTGTTCCAGACTCGGGACGGACAATCCAGTTTCTTCCTGCAGTTCACGCCGGGCAGTCGCTTCTAAAGACTCATGCATCTCCACAAAACCGCCTGGCAAAGCCCAGGTATCTTGGTAAGGTTCGCGTGCGCGTTGGATGAGCAGCACCTGCAATGAATTTGGGCGGGCATGAAAGACTACAATGTCGACTGTAACCGAGGGGCGAGGGTGTTCATAAGTGTATGTTCCCATTTCATTCTTCCTTCTCTTGTTGCCAACCCGGCTGTGATGGTTTATTGGGGCGGGTTAGGTCCAGGCAGAAATAAATATCTCCATCCTGATAATGCGTCACCTGAAAACCATTGTTTTTGTAAAACTGGACAACCTCATGCCAGCTAGCGGTGGTTTCTAGCACCACCTGTTTGAACCCAGTTTGGCGGGCCATATCCACCAGATGCGTTAAGATTAGGCGACCGATCCCGCGCTGGCGATATGGTTTTGCCACTGACATGCGCACGATCTCGGCTATGGTCTGCGAGCGGCGGAGCAACGCGCCGGTACCCACCACCTGTCCAGCGAGGTACGCTACCAGGAAAAGAGCGTCGGCATAGGATGTTGTGATATCATCCAGGTCAGGGTTGCAAGTTGGGTCCAGCCAGCCCCAATGTTCAGCCAAACCGGCCAGGATTAGGGCTTTTGCCGCGCTCTGGTCATCTGGATGGAAAGGACGGATCAGAATCTGACTGGTATTGGATGGCATATTGCACCTGTGGAACGATTCTTCAGCGTTATGCGTCCTAGAAATATACCACCAAGCAAATTATCACGGCCAGGGAAAATTCGGTAACAACCATTGGGTGCTCCCATCTTAATAAAGGTAAGGTTGTAATGAAACCTAAACGCTATTTTACTTTTTTGATCCGTCAAAAAACCACCAGCTTGATGCTGGCAGCCTTGGTTGCGGTCCTGTTGCTTGCTCTGGCCGGTTGCCGCTTGCCGGGATCGCCGGCCCCGACACCTTTCGTCTTCACCACGCCAGACAAAACCTTGACCGCGATCTTTGCGCCGCTATTGACGCTGACGCCAGAAGCGCCCCAGGCGTTCACCGCCACACCTGTAATTGTTCACTCCAGCCCAACCCCTTCAGCGACGTTTTTCCCCACCGTGGTGGCAACCAATAACCCTGCCCCGAGTCCAACCAGACCGGCGCCAACTCTGCGCAGCGGGAGCCTGGTTGAGGCAGCCTACCTGGAAAATCCACCTGTCCTGGACGGGATTCTGGATGAATGGAGCTTGCCATCTTACCCGGTTCGGAGCGTGGTCTATGGCGCCGGGGAGTGGCAAGGCGAGGCGGACTGTTCTGCAACCGTAATGGTGGGCTGGGACACAACCTACCTTTATGTGGCTGTGCAGGTACGTGATGATCGCTATGTTCAAGATGCCAGCGGCGTGAATCTCTTTAAGGGCGATAGTCTGGAAATATTGCTGGACGTAGACCTGGAGGGAGATTTCGATGTAAAGAGCTTGAACACCGATGATTACCAGTTAGGCATATCGCCTGGGTCGCCCTATCCCGGCAATGATTCACAAGCATACCTGTGGTATCCAAGCTCCAAACAGGGTTTGCGGCTGGAGGTGATGGTTGCAGCAAGAGCCAGGGAGGGTGGGTATATGGTGGAAACGGCAATTCCTTGGAGCATATTTGGCATCATACCGCAAAACGGGGACGCTTTTGGATTTGCAATCTCGGTCTCTGATAATGATTTGGAGGGTGAGCGTGTGCAGCAGTCGATGGTGTCAAATGTGCCAACACGCAGCCTGACAGATCCAACCAGCTGGGGTAGCCTGGTGTTGCGCAGACCCTAAATTAATTGAATTGATGACTATTTCAGGATGTACCGGATAACACCTTCCCGTATGAAACCTTTCAGTCGCAATCTACCCGGTTGTTTTTGAGCGATCCCGGTAAAAAAGATAGTTGAGCTCTTGCAAACGCTCTCGCACATCATCGTTCATAGCGGAAGCATCCATGCGCCAACCCCAGTTACCGGAGGGCTTGCCGGGAAAATTCATGCGGGCTTCTGTACCCAGCTCTAACAGGTCCTGCATCGGCGCCAGGGTAAACATTGCTACAGAGCCCCACAACGCACGCAAAACTTTGTGGACTAAATCACTTTCGTCATTATTCTCGATATAGCGCCGGCAAAAGTCCTGCTCATGGGCTGGGGCAGTACGGTACCATCCCAGCAGGGTATCATTATCGTGCGTGCCAGTATAAGCCACGTAGTTTTCAGTGTAGTTGTGGGGCATGAAGAGATCGGATGGGTCTGTCCAGAAAGCGAATTGGAACACCTTCATGCCCGGCAATTCAAAAGCGTCGCGCATTTCGATCACATCATCCGTGATGACTCCCAGGTCTTCCGCGATGATTGGTAGATCATCTAATTTTCCCTTTATAACCTGTAGGAATTTTTTCCCGGGTCCGGGAGTCCAGCGCCCATTCTCTGCAGTTGGGCTGCCAGCGGGCACTTCCCAATAACCTGCAAAACCGCGGAAATGGTCCAACCGGATAATATCAACCATTTCCAAGACGCTGCGGAAACGGGCAAGCCACCAAGCATAATCGGTCTTGGCATGAGCGCTCCAGCGGTACAGCGGATTTCCCCACAGTTGACCGGTGGGAGAATAATAATCGGGTGGCACACCGGCGACCACGGTCGGTTGGCCTTCCTCATCCATGAAGAACAGTTCTTTGTTAGCCCATACGTCTGCGCTGTCGTGGGCAACAAAAATTGGGATATCACCGATGATGGTGATGCCATTATCGCGTGCATGCTGGCGTAAAGCCAACCACTGGCGGAAGAAGATAAATTGGCGGAACACCTGGCGGTCGATGGCATCCTGGTATTCACGCCGGGCTTGCTGAAGGGTATGTGTGTCTCTCAAGCGCAACGGGCGCGGCCATTCACTCCATGAGATGCCGCCTTGAGCTTCCTTAATGGCCATGAACAAGGCAAAATCATCCAACCAGTGGGCATTTTGGGCTCGAAAAAGCATGATTTCCTGACGCATCTCAGGGTTATCAAGTTTCTGAAAGCGCCGGTAAGCCCTATCGAGTACTGCCAGCTTCCAGGGGATCAGATTCCCGAAATCGACCTGGTCAGACGGGTAATCCGGCATATCCTGCAGGTCTGCCTCAATCAACAGACCGTCATTTAACAGAACTTCCAGGCTGATCAGGTATGGGTTACCGGCAAATGCCGAGAAGCTTTGGTAAGGCGAATCACCGTAGCCGGTCGGCCCGAGGGGTAGTACCTGCCACAGGCTACAGCCGGTCGAGGCCAGGTAATCAATCCAGGCACGGGCTTGCGGTCCAATGTCGCCAATGCCAAACTGACCGGGTAAGCTGGTTGGGTGAAGGAGAATCCCTGCTGCGCGGTTATACTTCATATGCTTGCCTCATGGTTTGGATATAGTCGTCTCCTCGGACCAGATCCGAGGCGTAATCGCTTTCGGCCACGTCGGTTCCTATCATAGCCCCAGCTTCGATGACGAAATTTTGTGGAACGATGCTCTTTTTCCCGATCATAGTGATGGTGTTAAACCGACCGGAGGTTTCAATACTGCCAACGCGGCTATTTTCACCAATCTGGACGATCTTATCAATAATGGAACGCTCAATCACCGCACCGCTTTGAATAGTGGCGTCTGTCAGCACGATCGACTCGCGCACGATGGCCCCGGGATGGACGACTACTCCGGGAGATAAAACGCTGCGCTCGATGCGAGCGCCCGCAGAGATGACACAGCCGTCGGATATCATGCTGTCAGCCACCACTGCATCCCGAGAAATTCGTACCGGGGGACGCTCTTCCGTACGAGTGTGGATGATCCACGACCGGTCATTCAGGTTAATGGATGGTTTATCATGGAGCAGGTCCATGTGGGCTTGCCAGTATGAATCGATTGTCCCGACATCCACCCAGTATCCGGAGTAAGGATAGGCCAGGACCCGTTCGCCCTGTTTGATCAGGCGGGGTAAGATGTCTTTGCCGAAGTCATGCGAAGAGTCATGGCTGTTGTGGTCCTCCCATAAGGCCCGGTTCAAGACCTTTGTATTGAACAGGTATACGCCCATATTTGCCAGGTTGGACGGGGGATCTGCCGGTTTCTCAACAAATGACCTGACGGTGTAGTCATCCTGAACCCCCACCACACCAAAGCGCGAGGCCTCCTCCATCGGAACGCGGATGGTTGCCATCGTCAGGGCGGCATCATGGTCCATATGGAAAGCAACCATGGCATCATAGTTCATCTCGTAGATATGGTCGCCCGACAGGATCAGAACCAGGTCGGGTGAGGTGTTTTTGATAAAACGGAAGTTCTGCTGGACAGCATCAGCCGTGCCAAGATACCAATCAGATGCACCGCGGGCTTTATAAGGGCTATAAATACGCAACCCACCGGTGAATTCCCGGTTTAGATCCCAAGGACCACCAGAGCCAATATGCTCGATCAGTGAGTGAGGGCGGTATTGGGCCAGAATCATCACATCAAAAATGTCAGAGTTGACACAATTGGAAAGGGTGAAGTCAATAATCCGGTATTTGCCCGCAAACGGCACAGCTGGCTTGGTTCGTTTAGCGGTCAGGACACCTAAGCGGGAGCCTTCTCCACCGGCAAGAATAACAGCGCGAGTTTTCATGTTCTACCTCTCAATTCATTAATTAGATTACCCCCAGTCTGGGTGTTCTCTTGATTATTTGCGCGAACTGACCAAGGAGCGATAGAGAGACAGGTAGGCTTGTGCGGACCGTTCCCAAGAAAAATCCTGGCGCATCCCCTCTCGCTGGAGCTTTTGCCATGCTCCTTGGTTCTGATAAAGCTGTAGAGCAGTCCGTATTGTACCAGATAGCGCTTCTGGAGAAGGATCGGTAAATAAGAAACCATTTCCTTTAGGTTCAGAATAGTGACGGATACTGCATTTAATGCCGCCGGTTGCTCGAGCAATCGGCACGCAGCCGTAGCGCATAGCAATCATTTGGGTCAGACCACAGGGCTCATATCGGGAGGGGATTAAAAAGGCGTCTGCTGCTCCATAGATGCGCCGGCTGAGGGTTTCATCAAAGGTGATCACTGCCCGGATCTGATCGGGGTAGTCACTTTGCATGCGGCGGGAGGCTTCTTCCAACGCCGGCATACCCGTGCCCAGGATAACGGCCTGCCAAGGGTGGCGGCGGCTCTCTTCCGACAGATCAATCTGGCGGAGGGCATCCAGGGCCAGATCAACCCCTTTCTGATTATCCATGCGCGTGACCATTCCTAAGAGAAAGACATCCGGGTCCACTGGCAGACCTAATTCGCCTTGCAAGGCGGATTTATTCAATTGGCGGGGCTTCAAATCATTCCGGTTATAGTTGGCGACCAGTTGCGGGTCGGTTTGCGGATTCCATTGAAGAACATCAATACCATTTAGGATGCCCGAAATGGAAGCGGCCCGTTCTTGAAGGAAATCAGATAGACCAGAGCCAAACTCTGGGGTCAAGATTTCCTGCGCATAGGCAGGGGATACGGCTACCAGGTGGTCGGCAGCCATCAACCCCAGGGGTAGGGGCAGGTGTTTGGCCCATTCTGGCAAAGTGGAAGCACTGGCAGGCGGCAGGTTATAGGCAGTTAGCGCTGTACCCGTACCACTACCTAAATAGGGTAGGTTATGGATTCCCAGCAAAGTAGATGTCTTGGAAAAGAACCGGTCATCTGGGCGAATGTTCAAAGCATAGATTGCTGGAGCAGTATGCCATTCGTTGGCGTGCAGCAAATGGGGCTGCCAATCCAGTGCACGGGCCAGCTCTAAAGCTGCCATGGAGAAGAATGTATATTTATTGCCGTCGATTTCTGGATCACCTGTGTAAACCGGCATTTCGGGTGAGATTGGCTCGCCTGAAATGAGATAGACAGGCACGCCTTCCATTTCCAGATCGTAAGCAACGGCTGGGATCAGCCCATCCTGGCGGGATACATTGAAAGAGACCACCGGGCGTAGCTCTCTGGAGTTGGCAGCGATGGCGCCGTGGTAAGGGATTACAACCCGAATATCGACCGATTTGTGAACTGCGTCTGCCTGATCGTCACCCTCAGCGCCTGCGCGGCGATTGAGTTTGTGGATCGCGCGTGGCAACGAGCCAGCGACATCACCGAGGCCGCCTACTTTGACGAATGGATCTGCCTCAGCAGCCATAAACAAGACTCGCAGTGGCTTCGAGTAGCGCATAAATTGGTCTCCGGTGGATTGATCAGACAAGATTACCTGGAATATGGGGAGGCTATAGTATAATTTTACCCGATTATGGCAATCCGCTCTTTATGCATTCACGGTCATTTCTACCAACCTCCGCGTGAAGATCCGATAAGCGGATTAATCCCTCAAGAAGTTGGCGCTGCACCTTATCAGAATTGGAACGAACGCATCCATGCTGAATGCTATCGCCCGAACGCTGAGTTGGGCAATTTCGAGCGGATGAGTTTCAATGTTGGGCCAACCCTTTTTGAGTGGATGGAATCTTACGACCCTGAAACCTATCAGAGCATCCTTGCGCAAGATCGTGCCAACCAGGAGCGAAATGGAGTTGGCAACGCCATGGCGCAAGCGTACAACCACACCATCCTCCCTCTAGCAACGTTAGCAGATAAACGAACCCAGGTAAAGTGGGGTGTTGCTGATTTTGTACACCGCTTTGGTCGGAAACCGGAAGGCATGTGGCTTCCGGAGACTGCGGCTGACCAGGAGACCTTGGAAGTGCTGGCGGAGCAGGGCATCCAGTTTACTATCCTGGCGCCATGGCAAGCGATCAATGATCGTTTGGATACGACAGAGCCATATCGGGTTGATCTGGGAGACGGCAAGAGTATTATCGTTTTCTTTTACAATTCTGAGTTGAGCTCACTGATCAGTTTTGTAGCCCAGGCGACGGTCAATGCCGACACTTTTGTTACCCATCACCTGCTAAGCCATTTTGACAACGCAAAGACACAACGGCGGGAACCACAATTGGTCTTGCTTGCCTCGGATGGGGAGTTATACGGGCATCACAAACCTTTTCGAGACCGTTTTTTGGCCCACCTGGTCAACGGGGGCAGAAGCAATGCTGGCATCCAGGCTACCTATCCAGCACTGTGGCTCAAGGAATGGAGACCACGACGTTCGGCGCAGATTCATGAGGCCACTTCCTGGTCTTGTCACCATGGCATCACACGCTGGACGGGGAAGTGTGAATGTACCCCGGGGAACGGAGATTGGAAAACCAATTTGCGCCTGGTCTTTGATTGGCTGGCTGAGGCCCTGGACAAACAATATATAGACACGGTTTCAAAACATATCCGTGAGCCGCTGACTTTGCGCGACCGGTATATTGAGGTCATGCTCGGGCAGACGCCCGTATCTGAGCTGATCCACGAAATGGCTGGGAAAAGCCTCCCCTCAGATACAACGCAGCGGATTTCCCTTTTACTGGAAGGCCAACGAGAACGCCAGCGCATGTTCACTTCTTGCGGCTGGTACTTTGAAGACTTTGCCCGCATCGAGCCCAAAAACAATATCGCCTATGCAGCCCAGGCCATCCGCCTGACATACAAGGCGACCCAAATCAATCTGGCAGCCCAGGCAGCCACAGAATTGCAGCACGTATTAAGCAATCGTACCGGGTTGCGGGGGGATGATATTTTCTGGCAGCAGTATAACCGGGCCGAGGCAGAAAACGGATCCCGTTCTGCCACAGACCCGGTTGTGACTGCTTAAGCCTTCACTTTTTCCAGCAGCTTCTCTACCTTATAACCAGAGGCCTCACTTGCCGCCTGGATATGCTTCACGACCTGATAGGAACTCGAGAGGATGTCCTGAGTCATTTCAGGCTCAGACTTTACCTGGATCAACGCAACAGCATACATCCACCAAAGCAGCTCGTCTAAAGATTCCTTGTTGAACCATAAAACATCCTGGTAACGATTGACGCCCAGGTAGCGTTGCACCTCAGTGTCCTTCAACCAGCTTTGCAGAGCCAGGTCTGCGCGTTCCTTTATAGTGCCCTGCTCCAGGTACCAGGTATGGTGAGCGGTAAGAATTTTAATTAGTGAGACAGTCCGCCAGGCTGCGCCCTGTTCAATTTGCATATCCTGCAAAGCGCCAGCAACGATCTTCCCCAACAGCCATTCGTCGATCCAACTCCGGCTAATATCTGCGTAACCGTCTTCCAAGGAAATTTTGCCAAGATTATGGATGAATGTCCAGGTCAGGGTAGCGCTCCAAACCAATGGGTCGTTGTCCAGGTGAGAGAATAGATATTGCTGGGCTTGGAGATCCTGGTCAGTTCCCTGTTCCTGAGAAGCGTTCAACAGTGGCAGAGACATGACCGAAACCAGCTTATTGTGCGTATCCTGCACCAGAGTTTCTGGATCACCGCCTGCCTGAGTCAGGCTTTTGATTTCCGCCAGGAACAGGCGGTTCTTGTCATCAACCTCTTGCAGCACAGCCGCAATGTTTTCATTTTCCGGCTCAGCCACGGTCAGCCGGTTATCTACAATCCAGTGGAAGAGTCCAGGGTTAACCAGCTCACGGAAGCGATGGTGGATTGGCTGGAGGAAGACCTCGCGCATGGCCTCGCGGATATCGGGCACTCCCCGGCCCTGTAGATACTCAGCCAGGTGAGCGTATTGGCGCCATTGATCGTCAACGACCTCCCGGAATTCAACAAACACCTGGCATTTGTAAGCCTCTAGCTCCGCGTACAGGCCTTTCTCGTAGATCTCGCGACTGTTACGGATATACTCCAGGCCGCTAACCAGGTCTCGGAAAATGCAATAGTGGTTGGCAGCATTGGTAAGTCCTAACCCTTCACCAAGGCTCTTCTGCATCAGCGTCCGTTCTCCAGCGGCGCTTTTTACCGAGAATGCCGCTGATGTACGCACCCAACCCCGGGATGAGGCGAATTTGTTGTGATAGATGACCAGCGAGCGTTCATCCCCGCTGCGGTTCGAGTAGGCAAAGACATCTTCGTTGACGTGCCCTTCCGGCGTATAGAAGTCATACAGCAAGAAATCGTTAACCTCAGCAAAAAGATAGCGCTTGCGCAGCAGAGGGAAGATCTCCCGCTCATGGCGGTCGATCAAAAACGAGTCAGGGGTCTCTTCCCAATATGCTCGCCGATATTCCATACCATATTTTTCGGTGAAGCCCTCCACCTGACCATGTCCGATCATAGGCAAACCGGGCATGGTTGCCATCAGGGTGCAAACGCCAAAGTATTTGTCGTCTTTACCGAACTGGTCCACGGCGGTGCGCTCGTCGGGATTGCTCATAAAATTGACATAACGCTTCAGGATCTCTGGATCAAACTCGAGCGTATTTTTAATCACCAGGCGGTATTCGGCATTTTTCTCATCCCGCAGCATATTCATAAAAGCGCTGTTGTACACCCGGTGCATGCCCAGGGTGCGCACAAAGTAGCCTTCCATCAGCCAGAAGGCCTCAGCCAGCAGGAGCGTATCGGGCACTTCCTGGGCTACCCGGTCTACCACCTCCCGCCAAAATTCCACCGGAATCAATTCATCAAATTGTCCTTTGGTCAGACCGAATTCGGCGCGCGTGGGGATATCTCCGCCAGATCCTGGCTCCGGGAACCACAGGCGCTGGAAGTGTTTTTTAGCCAGAGTCATGGCTGCGTCAAAACGGATGATGGGAAACATACGGGCGACGTGCAGGATGGTCTGGATGACAGCCTCCCGCACCTGGGGCATCAGGTAGTTAAGCTGAGCGGTGTCGTTCCAGGGCATGGATGTGCCGTCGTTGCCATGATAGAGATAGCGGGTGTGCCCGGAAAAATGATCCACGCGCTTGAAAACAACTGCTGCATCGCTGTTGTCGTAATAATGGTCTTCCAGATATAACCCAACTCGTTCATCTGTTGAAAGGTTTGGCCCGTTGAAGCTGTAAGAGGGGAATGGGCTGTAATCAAGCTGGATGAACCAATCCGGGTGCTCAATAACCCAACGCGAGTCAATGCCCATATGGTTGGGTACCATATCGGAGGAGAGGCGGATGCCACGTTGCCAGGCTCGCGCTCGCAGGCTTTGATAAGCCTCTTCGCCACCCAGGTCCTCAGCAATTTGGTAATCATATAAAGAATAAGCAGAAGCAACCGCGTCGGGGTTGCCGCGCAGTTGCTTGATGCGCTTGGAGGCTGCACTGCGTTCCCATAACCCGATCAGCCACAACCCGGTGATACCCCAGCGCGCCAACCGGTCGAGTTCTTCATCTGGGATCTGGTCCAGGCGGATAATATTTTGCTGATGTTTTTTTGAGAGCTGGTCAAGCCAGACGTAAGCGTTTTTAGCCAGCAGCACCAGACTGGGCATCCACTCCCGATCCTGGCTGAAACGCTCCGGCTCCACCTCCAAGCCGCCAAATTCATACACTCGGGCCGGTCCCGGTCCGAAGAAGATGGCTTTTTCTTCCTCCTGGATCAGGTCCAGGCTGCTCAACAAACGATACAGGTAACGTCCAAGGAGCCCTCCCCACCGTTCACGGATGTACTCCAACTGCCCAGAAAGCGAATGGGGTACAGCCACGGCAGGTGAGCGCAGCATGTCCAGCAGATTTAGGTTGTCAGGGCCGAAATTGGGTTGGGTCTCAAAGAAAGCTCGCAGGCTGGGGATGATCTGGCGGTAGGCAGACTCCTTGTCCAGGTAAGAGTCGTCAAAAAGCTCCTGGAAAGGGGCAAAGGCAGGGTTAGCATTGGCCAACCACAGCATGAGCATCTCTTCCAGGACAATTAGCCGGTTGGGGATGAGCGTTTCGTTGTAGAGGCTTTCTCCTGCCAGGTATTCATCCAGGGAAAGCTCGCGTTGGTAAACCTGCATGGGAGGGAATTCCTCTGCAAAGCGGCGCAGAGTAAGGTCGACAGCTTCTTGACCCAACAGTCCATACAACCAGTCCAGGGCATCCAGCATTACTTGTGGGTTCATTTGCTGGCGGTACAGGTGGACAACCATATGCAAGATCTCGTCGATCAGGCCCATGGCGTTGATCTGCCCTGCCCGGACGGCCTGCTCCGGGAAGTTCACCAGGTCGCGCTTGTCATTGATCTTCTTGGCGAAGACCCGCGCGGCATGGAAGTTTGTGAACACAACATTTCCGTGGGAGGCAAACAAAGCCTCGTTAAATTGGTAACGCGTGCGTGCCTGGCGGGATACATGGAATTCCCATAAGGCATGGTCATTTGTTGACATATTTTCCTCCCAGGATATAACGATTTGACTTGTATTATATCAACCTAGAGTAGGTTTTTACTTTCAGTTTGTGTGGGCCTTCAGGTGCACAGTAAGGGATTTCACCACGGGTATTCCCCGATTATGGTTGCATACCCAATTTACTGAAGATTTCTGGCACAATTTCAAAGCATACGTATTAAAATTAGGTTTTACGCACTTCAAGAAAAGGGTTTAGGAATTGTCTCAATTCCCAGCTATTTCCGGCTGAACTGTGCAACTTCTACCGATCTTAACCTGAATCATTGGAGACCACGGAGAAACCAAAATTGTGAATTTTGAAATAGTCCTTACTTTTGCCATCCTGGGAATTGCTGTCCTGCTGTTTGTCAGTGAAATCATTCGCGTCGATTTGGTAGCTCTAGGGGTCCTGGTAACCCTGGCTTTGACCGGTTTAGTCCAGCCTGAGCAGGCTCTGTCTGGATTCAGCAACCCGGCTGTTGTCACCGTTTGGGCGATGTTTATCCTCTCGGCTGGATTGGCTCGGACGGGTATTGCCAGCATGATAGGAGAACGGGTCCTGCAAATCGCAGGCAGCGGTGAAGGGCGTCTGATTGCTGTGCTGATGACTGTGACCGGTTTGCTGTCGGCTTTTATGAACAATATTGGTGTTGCGGCGATGTTTTTGCCGATTACCATGGAGATATCCCGCCGCACACGCCGGCCTGCTTCACAGTTGCTGATGCCCATGGCTTATGGCTCACTTTTGGGAGGACTGGTCTTGCTTATTGGAACAGCCAGCAACCTGTTGGTCCGGGATGCTTTGAGAGAAGCCGGTTTTGAGCCCCTGGGCATGTTCGATTTCACCGTTGGCGGTTTGATCATTATGGTTGCCAGCGTTTCATACATGACCCTCATAGGCAGGCGTTTCCTACCTGCCCGTGAGACGCCAGGACCTTTAGCTGCTGCAAACCACACAAACGAGAGGGACATTCGCGCTTTTTATGGTTTGGAGGAGCGCCTGGCCTATTTGATTGTGCCACCGGGTAGTCCTCTGGTGGGAAAAACCTTGAGTGAAAGCCGCATTGGCCTGGCCTTAGGTCTAAACGTACTCAATATCGAACGCCAGAATGGTCAGCAGGCGCCGTTGGTTCCTAATGTTGAACTCGTGGATGGTGATCGTTTGTTGATCTTAGGAAGATTAGATCGCATCAATGAAATTGCTGCCAACCCAATCTTGACAGTTGAAGAAAATGTACCGGCAATTTCCAGATTGCTCACCGATGATATCGGCCTGGCAGAATTCCAGGTTACCGATCAACCCGATTTTTTGAGCAAAACCTTGGTCGGCGTTCAAATGCGCCAGAAATATGGGGTCAATGTGCTGGCAATCCGGCATGGAGAACAGGTCAGGCGGACAAACTTGCAGAACATTCCACTCAATGTGGGTGATTGGTTGTTGCTCCAGGGGCATCCCTCCGACCTCATGATGTTTGGAGACCAACCAGGTTTTCAGATGCTGAGCATCGATGATACCCAACATTACCAACTGCAGGAGCGCTTATTGCTTATCAGCATACCGGAAGGCTCTTCCCTGGTTGGACGGACGCTGGAAGAAAGCCGCCTGGGGTATGCTTTTGGTTTGGCTGCATTAAGCATCAACCAGGGGGATGATGTGTGGAAATTGCCTCAACCGCAGACAAGCTTGCAAGCAGGGGATATGTTGGTCATCGGTGGTCGCCCTCAAGATATTGAGGTTTTGAGAGGTCTGAGAAGCTTGCAAATTGAGCGCCGAATCGATATTGATCTGGAAAAGCTGGGAAGAGGATCGATGCAAATCATCGAAATCATGCTTTCGCCATTCAGCGACCTGACCGGAAAAACCCTGCGCCATTTGCACTTTCGTGAAAAATACGGTGTCTCTGTTTTGGCGATTTGGCGTGGAGACCGTGCTTATCGCACAAACCTGGCCGAAATCCCCTTGAGTTACGGCGATGCTTTGCTGTGCTATGGTTCTTTGGAGCGCTTTGAGATGATCGCGCGCGACCGGGATTTTGTTGTATTGAAGACAGAAGTGCAAGAAAAACCTCGTCTGGAAAAAGCACCCATCTCAGCTCTTATAATGGTCAGCGTGGTTGGAGCTGTTATCTTCTTTGGCCTGCCGATTTCGATTGCAGGTATTACGGGATGTGTCCTGATGGTTGTGACCCGCTGTTTGACAATGGAAGAAGCTTACCAAGGTATAGATTGGCGATCTGTTTTTTTGATTGCAGCAATGCTTCCCTTGGGTCTGGCTATGCAACAGACTGGCGCGGCAGTTTACCTGGCGGACCTAGTGATCGATTTGGTGGGCGTCTATGGTCCTACGGCGATCCTGGCGGGTTTGATGGTGTTGTCAATGGCTGCCACACAGGTTATGCCCAGCCCGGTGGTAGCGGTGATCATGTCTCCAATTGCCCTTTCCACGGCAGCCAATCTCGGAATTTCCCCCTATCCTTTTATGATGGGCATCGCTTACGCGTTAGCGGCGGCCTTTCTCAGCCCTGTTGCACATCCAGCTAACGTGCTGGTGATGAGTCCCGGAGGTTATCGCTTCAGTGATTATTTCAAACAGGGCCTGCCCATCTCGATCATCGTCCTGGTCTTCAGCATCATCCTGTTGCCAGTTCTATTTCCTTACCAATAGAATCACGGGTAGCAATGTACTTAACCCCGGGTTGGTCCGGAAATGATGGTAATAAATTTTCGAAGCGACGACAATGGGGATTGGCCGAAAGTTATTTAACAAATGTCTAGCTTCACACGGCCAATCACTGGAGCAAACCGCCGGATTTACTCATGAGTTTGTAAAATTACTTGTGGCGGTTTGTTAATCAAACACCTGCCTAATTTGCAGAACCTTAGAATTGCAAATCTCGGATGACGTTCATGGAAGCCAGGGCTTGCTCCAGGCGTAATTCGTAGATGAGCGGACCCTGGAAGCCAGCTTTTTTCAGGCGACCTAGCAGACGCTCCACTTCCAGATCTCCTTCACCCAAAGGATGGTGATCCAAGCCATAGCCAGGTCCATTTAACTTTCTATAGCAAGGGGCGTCGTGCAGGTGCACTTCAGCCAGGCGTGGCAAGCAGCTTTCCAGAGATTCGAAAAAGTCTATTGGTCCGGAAAAGCCGGCCAGCACATGCCCGGTATCAAAGCATATGGAGATATCCAGCTCTTCAGCCAGCTCAAGCGTTAGCTCAAATGGAAATTCAATGGTTTCAATGGCAAGCTTGCGGGACGGTATATCGCTCTCAGCCAGCAGCGTCTTAATGCTCTGGCGGGCTTGGTTTTGAAACTGTTTCAATAAAACAGCCTTGGCAATGGACGGCAGCTTCATATTGTAGAACTCGGTTGCCAGCGCGCCGAAGGCATGCAGGACATACACCTCTGGGTCAAGCGGTGAGGTCAACTGGATAGACTGGAGCAAGGCCTCCACAGAGCCATTGCGCACGGGCGTCAGAGGGGTGGATGGCTCCACAGACCACAGCGGAAGGTGCAGTGTATAACTGAGACCCAGCTCTTGCTTAAGCTCTGCCAGGGTTTGGATCACAGCAGGGGAAAAGGTGTGTGGCAGGAACATGGGCAAGTCCCCGCCCAGCTCGATCGGGTTGAATCCATGAGCAAATAAATTCCGCACCAGTTCAGGAAAATTGAAGCCGGCAATGTTTGCCATGACCTGTTCGGCCGGCATGCCAGGTGGAATCAGTGCATCTAGTTGCATGGCCATGATACCGAATCGCATGGTGAGCCTCCTGGATGTAGGGGTGTGTATTGGGAGATTATATCGCAGGTAGATTCTCTGTGCTTTGATAGAATCATGGCTCTTCAGACGTAGAGAAGAAGATAGCGGATTTTGAGATTGCGAACGGCGCGCGCCGTTCGCAATCTCAAAGCCTGGAATTCATCAAGAACTTTGGCAGAGACCAAAAAGATTGCCAAGAGATTGTGGAATTGGGTAAAATAAGCCCGGATGATGCAGCTTTGTCAATGAAAAAAACGATAACTATCACAACCGCGCCGGGATCGTGGCAGCGCACTTTGTATATCCTGTTCTTCGCCCAATTGATGGTAGCGGTGGGGTTTTCGAGCATTTTTCCATTTTTGCCGTTATATGTTGGGCAGCTTGGCTCAACCAGCGGGTTGGGGGTCGAGATCCTGTCTGGGTTGGTGTATTCGGCGCAATCATTCACCATGATGTTGGCCTCGCCGTTCTGGGGTGCGCTGGCGGACCGTTATGGACGCAAGTTGATGGTCGGGCGCTCGATGTTTGGCGGCGCAATCATTCTGCTAGCGATGGCCTTTGTGACTTCGGCTGAGCAACTGGTGGCGTTACGGGCGATCCAGGGCCTGGTAACCGGGACGATAGCGGCTGCGAACGCCTTGTTGGCTTCGATTACGCCTCGCCAGCACACCGGTTACGCCATGGGGATGCTGCAGGTTGGCTTTGGCACCGGCCTGGCCTTTGGCCCTCTAATCGGGGGGGCTGCAGCAGACCTGTATGGTTACAACACCGTGTTTTACCTCACCGCAGCGATGCTGGCCCTGGCAGGGATGATGGTAGCCTTGGGTGTGCAGGAAAAATTTGATCCCCGGCAGGGAAAAGAACGGCGGAAATCCAGCCTGCTGGTTGAGTGGAGGGGCATGCTGTCCTTTCCTGGGGTATGGATCACTTTCCTGATGCGCTTTTTTACCAGCCTGGGACGGATGATGATTATGCCTATCATCCCGCTCTTTATCCAAACCTTGCTGGTCGACCTGTCGCGTTTAAATACCCTGACCGGGTTGGTGCTGGGGATTGCTTCAGGAGCAACCACCATTAGCGCGGTTTTCCTGGGCAAACTGGGAGACCGGATTGGCTATCGCAAGGTGCTGGTAGCCTGTACGGGATTGTTGGGCGGCGTCTATGCATTGCAGGGATTTGTGTCGGCCTGGTGGCAATTACTGGTTCTACAAGCACTGGTGGGCGTGGCGATGGGTGGTGTGATTCCCTTGATCAGTGCTTTGCTGGCGAATTATGTCAGGGCAGGGGGAGAGGGCTCGGTTTATGGGATGGATAATTCGATCAATGCAGCCGGGCGAGCTGTTGCCCCACTATTGGGGGCTGCCGTGGCAACCGGCTGGGGCTATCCGGCGACTTTCTTAGCCACCGGGTCGATCTTTGTGGCTGCCAGCTTACTAGCAGCCTGGCGTTTACCGCCTTCCAGGCTGGCCACGGTAGTAGGAGTACCCAGGCAGGCAACTCTTGAACAACCTGAGGAGGAGCTATGATCTATCGGACTTTAATCTCAGTTGATAAGCTGGCACGACATCTTGAAGACCCAAAATGGGTTATCGTCGATTGCCGGTTTTCTTTAGCAGATATGGAACGGGGGCAGCGCGACTATGTGCAAGCGCATATTCCTGGCGCTGTCTATGCCCATTTGGATCATGACCTGTCCGGACCGGTCATTCAGGGTCAAACGGGGCGACATCCCCTACCAACAGTAGAACGAGCTACACAGGTGTTCTCAAGTTGGGGCATCGAGCCGGGCGTACAGGTGGTGGCCTACGACGATGCGGGGGGAGCGCTGGCTGCCGGGAGGTTGTGGTGGATGTTGCGCTGGCTGGGACATGACGAAGTGGCTGTTCTGGATGGCGGCTGGCAGCGCTGGTTGAGAGAGGGAAAGCCTACAACGGGCGGTGAAGAAAATCGCTCGAGTGGTATGTTTGTCCCGAATCCACGACCACAGGTGATTGCTACGACAACTGAGGTTAGAGACCTGCTGGGAAAACGCACAGCTTGCATTGTGGACGCTCGGACGGTTGATCGCTACCGGGGTGAGAACGAGATCATTGACCCGGTGGCAGGGCATATCCCCGGCGCCATCAACCTGCCATACCCGGAAAACCTGACCCCAACAGGCGTTTTTCGATCGCCGGAAGAGTTACGCCAAATGTACCTGGATTTCCTGGGTGATCACCCACCCGAGCAGGCCATCTTTTACTGTGGCTCAGGAGTGACCTCAATTCACAACATCCTGGCAATGGTGCATGCAGGGTTGCCGGAACCGCGCCTGTATGCTGGCTCGTGGAGCGAATGGATCACCGATCCGGCTCGACCGGTGGCGGCTGGAGAGGGGTAAGTACTGCCAACCCCAACACCAGGCAGGTAATCAACTTTCCCTTCACATATCGAAATCGAACGAGATCGGGAATCCGTTGATTTGATCGATGATTTGCTTTTGTCCTTGCAGATCGGCCAAGCCGAACTCCCAGCTCCCCTGAAGATCTCTCATGTAGAGGAAACGATCCGTCCCAACCGCCTGGATATTGATGACTGCCCCTGGTTCAGACATGAGCGGGCGGACGTTGCCATCCAGATTACCGAACTGGGTCTGCATGTCGTTACCACTGCTGAAGAAGTAGTGCTGCGAGTCGCCTGCCCAGCCGTGAAATTGCAGCAGGGAGGTGCTGAACAACACCCGGTCCTGGGAGAGATCGGCGCTGGCCAGGTGCAACTCGCGCAGGTTATCTTGAGGCTGGCCTACTTCCCGCTGGTAAATCAGCTTACTGCGGTCGGGCGAGAAGTATACCCCGCCGCCAAAAAAGGTGGCCGGAACACCGCCCAATTGTTTGGCAGCAGAGCCGTCAGCCGGGACGCGCCAGATTTGGGTGAGCTGGTCGCGGGCTGCCAGTGGGTCGCGTGGGGGGATGGAGACCAGCAGGTTGGACGAGTCACCCGTCCAGAACGGCTGAGGGTAGAAGCGGTATTCGCTGGAGGTCAGGACTTCTTCAAAGTTGAGCAAGTCCCCGCTGCGGTTCGAGCCATCTGCGTCCACCAGGAAAAGGCTGTTAGGTGTGGAGATGGCGATACGCCCCCCATTGGGGGAGAAACTGAACATGCCAGCCTGTCCGGTCGGCAGGAGGGTGAATAGCTTGCCGCTATCGGCGTTCACCCGGCGCAGGTCTTCATTCAGCAGGGACCCGACCATGAAGGATTGGCTGGTGTTGAAGACTAGCTCATGTGTGCCGGGAACCCAGGCGAGCTGGTGGGGGGCAACCCCGGATGCATCTGGCGAGCGATTGATGACCATACTTTCGACATCGCTGACGCTGACGAGCAAACGCTCCCTCGTGCCATCGCTATTAATAGCCCAAATCTCCGAATGGAAATCATCCACCCGGCGGGTGAAAGCAATCAGCGAGCCATCATCCGAGAGAAAGGCCTCCAGGATTTGTCCGGAGGTGGGCAGCGTCTTGAGGCCGGCTCCTTCTGTCCAGATCCACAGGTCTCCGTCTTTGATGTAGACCACCCGCAAAACACCGGCAGGCGCCGGTTCGGCAGGGGTTGGCTCAACGATTTCAGTGGGTCTCGGTGGTTGGACCGGTTCTGTAGTAGTAGGGGGTGAGAAGACCTCCTGTGCGGTTGGTTGGGCAGGGCCTGAAACCGCAGTTATGGCGCAGCCTGAAATTAGCATTGCCAACAGCGACAGGAAAACAATCAGAGATATATTGGGACGAGTAACCATGGGTGCTCCTTATTCGACATAGTTTATACAATATGACGACTTTCAGCACTCCAGAGTTTCACCCATTTTAGAAACAAATTACGGGGTCGACAATTTCTGTTAGAGATCCTGGTAGCGGGAGTTTTCCAGGTCTTTCAGCAGATCCGTCTCCGTCTTCCCTGCTGTCACTTTCTGCTCATGAGTAGCCCATTCCAGCTCAGCTGCCTCAGCCTGCTTGAGCTCCTCGGGGCTGGCCCTGCGGATGAAGCTCCATTTCCCACAATATGGACAACGGTCAAACCTGGCTACCACCAGTTTGATACCGTACACATGCACTGCAAAAGGCCGGCTGCATTTGGGGCAGACCGCTCCGCCCAGAGCTCCATAGCGACGAGGCGCGCCAAGCGGCAAATCGGTTACCTTGCCCTTGCCCAGGATATTGCTAAATAAGAAGGCAATCCCCATCCCGCCGAAGATGACCCCGAATGTGAGTCCCACAATCTTCAGCGCTGCACCCATCCCCTGATCGCCTGCTACGAATTCGGTGCGGATAACGTTGGAGCGTAATTCCTTCCCATCAGCGGTGGTCCCAATTGCCTGCAGGACGTGTACCCCCAAGTCGTAATTATCGGTCACAAAGCGCAGGCTGAAAGGCGCCTCATTGTCTTCTCCCAAGACTTGATCATCCAGATAAAAGACCACTTGGGCCAGATCCTGCGGTCCGGTGATGGTCATAGAGAAATTCCCCTGGATCTGGTTGCCACCGAGAGATGCATAACCGAAATCTCTGTTCAAGCGCAAACGCAATTCTTCACCGTTCTGGGCCAGGGCAGGATGTGCGGTAAACAGTGTGGAAACCAAAAGGAAAACTGGCAAGAGCAAGTAAGTTGAGCGATATTTAGTTTGGACGGCACTATCATTTTCTGGGATCCCGCGACGGGCGAGGCGCTCAGCGAACCCTTGACGGACATCCCCGGTGACCAACACGGCTCCTTTCGCAGCAATGACGTCTGGAGCATCGCCTTCACGCCGGACGGCGAGCGGTTGGTCGCGGGTCGCGGCGGGGGCGACGTCCTGATCTGGGATGTCGCCGGGCAGCAGCCGGCCGGCGAGCCGATCGATGCCCACGCCGGCGGGGTGCTGGCAGTCGCGGTCAGCCCCGACGGCTGGCTCTTGGCGACCGGTGGCGCTGACTGGCTGATCCCAGAGCCGCCTGGTCCACATCGGAAGGAACTACCTCACGCCGCTCGGAGGCGGCGACCTGCGTCCGATGACTCTCGTGTCGGGCGG
>JAWOHN010000037.1:0-13206 GCA_046485135.1 Anaerolineales bacterium
CTCAACGTGACCGAACCGACCTCCACCGGCCTGGGCGGTGACTGTTTTGCACTTTACTATGAGGCTGCCACCAGGCAGGTTACGGCTTTGAACGGCTCAGGGCGAGCGCCGGCTGGCTTGACGCTGGAACGCTTGCACCAAGAGGGTTTTCTTGATTCACTCGCTGGAGCTGAGTTGCCCCCTTATCATCCTTATACCATCACTGTCCCCGGCGCTGCAGCAGGTTGGTGTGACCTGGTTGAGCGCTTCGGGCGGCTGCCTTTGAGCAAGGTGCTTACACCTGCCATCCGCCTGGCCCAACAGGGCTTTCCGGTGGCTCCCATCACAGCGTATTTTTGGCAACGGGGCGCCGAAAGACAGCTTAAGACTGCGCTGGGAGGGCAGGAGTTGACCATTGCGGGGCGCGCTCCTCGGGCAGGGGAGATTTTCCACAATCCTGGTTTGGCGCGCACGCTGATCCGCCTGGCAGAAGGGGGCAAACAAGCCTTCTACCAGGGTGATATCGCCGAAGCCATCGTCCAGGTGGTAAAGGGCGCCGGTGGCTGCCTGGCTGCCGGTGACCTGTCTAACCATCACAGCACCTGGGAGAAACCGGTCAGCACGACCTACCGGGAGGTGTGTGTTTGGGAATGCCCGCCCAACGGGCAGGGCCTGGCAGCTTTGCTGGCTTTGAACATCCTGGAAGGGTTTGATCTGGCGGCCTTCAGCCCACTTTCGACGCAACGCCTGCACCTGCAAATCGAAGCCATGCGATTAGCCTTTGCTGATGCACGCTGGTATATCGCCGACCCGGCCTTCCGCCCGGCGCCGCTGGAACAGCTGCTGTCTAAGGAATACGCCGCCTCTCGCCGCAGGCTGATCGATCCACAACGGGCAGTCCTCGATCATCGCACTGGAACACCCTTCACCTCATCAGACACGGTTTACTTGAGCGTTGTGGACGGAGATGGAAACGCCTGCTCCTTTATCAACAGCAACTACATGGGTTTTGGCACAGGTATCGTCCCCCCTGGCTGGGGTTTCAGCCTGCAAAACCGGGGGCACAACTTCAGCCTGGATCCCGAGCACCCCAACGCGCTGGCGCCCGGCAAGCGCCCTTACCATACCATCATCCCGGCTATGACAACCAGGCTGGGGGACGATTCTCTTTACGCCAGTTTTGGGGTCATGGGAGGCTTCATGCAGCCTCAAGGACATATGCAGGTCATCTCAGGGCTGGTTGACGATGGTATGGAACCGCAAGCAGTCCTCGACCGCCCGCGTTTTTGCATCGAAGATGGCACGGCTGGGGGACGGGTTGCGCTGGAAACAGGTGTACCCGCACAGGTTATCGAGCAATTAAGGGAGATGGGCCATCCGCTCTACTCAGTCAGCGGGCAGGAACGCGCCCTGTTTGGCCGTGGGCAAATCATCCTGCGTGATCCACAAACAGGAGTGCTGCAGGCAGGCAGCGACCCGCGTGCAGATGGCTGCGCCATGGCCCTTTAATAGAGGTAGGCGTCGATGGTATTGGCGGCCTTGCGGCCTGCCACCATGGCAGTGACCACCAGGTCTGGCCCGGTAACGACATCGCCGCCGACAAAGACACCCATGCGGCTGGTGGCCCCAGTTTCCGGGTCGGTGATGATCAAACCCCACTTGTGGGTCTTTAAGCCCGGGGTTGTAGCGCCGATAATCGGGTCTGGATAATAACCGAGTGCCAGAACAGCCGAATCAGCCTGTACAATAAAATTGGAGCCTTTGACCGGCACCGGTCTGCGGCGCCCTTTAGCATCCGGCTCTCCCATTTCCATGCGAATGCATTCTACCTCAGCCAGGCGTCCCTGCTGATTGGGGATGAATCGAACAGGCTGGGTCAGCAGTTGGTAAATCGCCCCTTCGGCGCGAGCCAATTCGCGGTCCTTTTTCCCGCCGGGCATCTCGGCTTCGGTGCGGCGGTACAAGCAGGTTACCTCTGCAACCCCCAGACGGAGAGCAGTACGCAAGCAATCTGAGGCGGTATCCCCAGCCCCAATGACCACTAATTTGTGACCCAGTTCTGGATGAGCGATGCCTTCCGCCGGGAGCAGGGGATGGATATGGGCAGGAAGTAAATCCGGGTTGACATTGGCGCGGATCAAAAATTCGGTGGCTTTATGTACCCCAGGCAGGTCCTCGCCCGGTACGCTCATGGGAGCATCCACGCCAGCCCCAACGCCTACAAAGACAGCCTCAAATCCTTCATGGAACAAATCATTGATCGATTTTGTCCGGCCGATATACGTATTGCCAACAAAGCTAACTCCAGCTTCCTGCAGATCATTCCACCAGGCGGTAACGACATCCTTAGGCAGCTTGAAATTGGGGATGCCGTAGGTCAACAGACCTCCCGGAGCTGGCTTGGCATCAAAAATTGTCACCCAATGTCCACGCTGAACGAGCTGCTCCGCGCAAGCCAGTCCGGCAGGACCAGCTCCAACAATGGCTACTTTTTTTCCGGTAGGATAGGGAACCTCCGACTTATAACCTACAGTTGCGCGCTGGTAATCTGCCACAAATGCCTCCAGCATACCCGTAAGGACAGGATCGCCTTTCTTACCGCGCACACAACCACCCTGACAAAGTTGCTCATGCGGGCAGACCCGTCCACATATTTCGGGCATAGAGCTGGTCAGCCGGTAGACTTTGGCAGCTTCCAAGAACTCCCCTCTTTCGATCAACGACATTGCCAAAGAGATATCGTTATGCGCTGGGCAAGCCTTCATACAGGGCGCGGCATCCGGGCAATGCAAACAACGAGAAGCCTCATACATAGCCCGTTCAGCATCCAGGGGCAAAACCACATCGTCAAAGTCTTGCACCCGCTCCTCAGGAGGTCGGAGCGGAAGCCCTTTAGACTCCAGGCGCATGCGTTCTTTACGATCTAGACCGGAAAATTCTCTTGAAGTCTGCATTTGGACTCTCCTGGTAAACTAACGACAGCGCTGCTCCCGAAATTGCATATACCGATGGGCGACCCACAAGATCATAGGTCGCCCACGGCAGCAAAAGGAGGAAGGAGGATAAGAAAGGCGTCCATCAGAGACGCCACTTTTTACTCGCCTTTCAAGTACTCGTCAATCGAGGTAGCTGCCTTGCGTCCTGCTACCATGGCAGTAACAACCAGATCAGGGCCAGTGACAGCATCACCGCCGGCATAAACACCCGGTCGAGTGGTGGCGCCTGTTTCCTTGTCAATCACAATCAAGCCCCAATTGCGAGTTTCCAAACCGGGGGTGGTTTCTCCAATGATCGGGTCAGGCCAGTAACCAAGCGCCAAGACAGCCGTATCTGCTTCCACAATAAAATTAGATCCCTCCACCGGAACAGGACGGCGGCGGCCTTTAGCATCTGGCTCACCCAGTACCATTTGGATGCACTCAATTTTTTCAAGGTGCCCGTTTTCGCCAGCGATAAAACGCACCGGCTGGGTTAAGAACTGGTACTTGGCGCCTTCTTCTCGCGCCAGCTCACGATCGTGTTTGCCGCCTGGCATTTCTTTTTCGGTGCGGCGGTACAGGCAGATCACTTCATCAGCACCCAGGCGTAAGGCGCTGCGCAAACAATCTGAAGCCGTATCCCCACCACCGATCACCGCCACTCGCCGTCCAATCTCAGGGCGAGAGCGAATATCCGCAGGTAACATGTCCAGCTCAACGTTGCAGCGAGCCAGGAAATCGGTAGCCTTGTAAACACCAGGCAGATCCTCTCCGGGAACTTCCATCGGCGCATCAATCAACGTGCCAACGCCCACATATACCGCATCACATCCAGCTTCAAAGAGCTCATCGATGGTTATATTTTTTCCGATATAGGTGCTCAATACATATTCAACGCCGGCTCGCCGCAGGTCATCGACCTTGGCAAACACCACGTCTTTTGGAAGCTTGAAATTCGGGATGCCATAGGTGAGCAAACCGCCTTCGGCCGGTTTGGCATCGTAAATCGTCACCTGGTGCCCTTTCTGAACAAGCTGGTCGGCGCAGGATAGACCGGACGGCCCGGCCCCGACAATAGCCACCTTTTTCCCTGTCGGCGCTCCAACCGGAATTTCCACTCCAAAAACCCGCCGTTCGTAGTCGCAGACAAATGCTTCCAGCGGTCCGGTCAGAATGGATTCATGGGACTTCAGGTGCGAGCAGGAGCCTTGACATAGCTGTTCTTGCGGGCACACCCTACCGCAAATTTCAGGCAAGGAGCTGGTCTGGCGATAGAGCTTTGCTGCTTCCAGAAAAGCGCCATTCTCGATCAACCACATCGCTGAAGGAATATCGTTATGCGCCGGGCAAGCCAGCATGCAAGGAGCCGGATCAGGACATTGCACACAGCGAGAAGCTTCTTCCATTGCTCGTTCAGGCGTGAGTGGGATCACTACGTCTTCAAAATCATGTAATCTTTCATCAACAGGACGGTTTTCCACCTCAAGCGATGGGACTCGAGCCCTGGCTTTTCGATCAATAGCTAAAAATTCCCCGGGAATGGACCTCATAAGTTGCCTCCTAAATCTAGAACCAAATCGAGGCGCAAGGGATCACGGGCGAGAAAAACTCCACCCCATTGACTCCCAACGTACCTGTTCTGAAACTGTCACCGTTGGTCCTTTTACGGCATGATGTAGCGCTACCAACTACCTTGATAATAGCGGATAAATATGGTGAAGTATTAGTCCCTTATGTCACTGGTTTTGATCTAGGATGTCACAACATTGCGTGACAGTTGTCACAAGCATTCCATTTTGGACCGTTATAGGATAGAATGGGAATTGTATCGGCCAAGAAAGAATCCAAACAGATGCTAGAAGGACGATCAAAAAAATTGTTCTGGATGATTCGTAACTACTCACACGAGCAGCGAAGATCCCAAAAATGGTGTGTTCAGGGGTGAATACCCCCTGCACACACCATTTTTGGGGATTTACCTTCTGAAGATCAATCCAGGTAAAACATTATTTGCGGAGGAAGTGTAAGAATGAAAAAGATCATCATACTCGTGGTCGTGCTGGCCATCGCTGTGGCTGGGTATTTTGCATTACAGTATTTCTGGGACCAGCAGCGCGCGGCGTCGTTAAGCGACTTGCAAACTGTCGCCACGACCAGGGGTAACCTGACTGCTACCGTTGGGGCTACCGGAAGCGTGCGTCCCAACCAAAGTGTAACTCTTATATTTCAAACGTCTGGGACAGTTGAGTCAGTGAATGTTGAAGTTGGCTCAACGGTTCAAGCAGGTCAAATCCTGGCCACCCTGACCGAATCATCTCTGTCCCAGAACATCATCCTGGCTCGGGCAGATTTGGCAAACGCCCAAAAAGCATTACAAGACCTGCGCGAATCACGCGTGACAATCTACCAAACCGAGCAAGCCGTTCAGAATGCTGAGAAAGCCCTGATCGAAGCAGAGCGCGGCCTGGTTCGCTTCGACGAGGAGGCTTACAAAGATGACCTGGAAGAGGCCCAGGAGGATATTATTGATGCCCGTGACCAGCTCAAGGATGCCCAAGAAGACTTTGAGCCCTACGAAGACTGGGCTGAAGATAACCAGACCCGTCGAAACTTCAAAGACAAATTAGATGAGGCGCAGAGGAAGTATGACGAAACCCTGCGGAAGCTGCGGACGCTTCAATTAGAAAAGACCTTGGCTGAAGCCGCCTACCAGCTTGCCCAGGCGCAACTGGAGGATGCCAAACGGGAGAACCAGCGCTGGGCTAATGGTCCAGACCCAGACGAAGTTACCGCGTTGGAGGCCAGGATTGCCGCCTCTGAGGCTACCCTGGCTTTGGCCCGCCTGGAAGCTCCATTCGCCGGCGCCGTCACGCGGGTAGATATCAAGGCCGCTGACCAGGTTTCCCCTGGAACAACCGCCATCCGCATTGACGATCTGTCATCCCTGTTGGTGGATGTGCGGGTTTCAGAAGTAGATATCAATAAGATCGCGGTTGGCCAGCCAGTTAATCTAACTTTTGATGCTATCCTGAGCACTGAATACCAAGGATTTATATCCGACGTCTCCCCGGTGGGTCAAAACATTCAGGGGATCGTTGAGTTCTCTGTGACTGTTGAATTAAGGAACTCAAATGGAGAAGTCAAGCCAGGTATGACAGCCGGGGTCAACGTGATTGTAAACCAATTGGAAAACGTGGTGCTGGTGCCCAACCGGGCTGTGCGGGTTCAAGACGGGCAGCGGATTGTGTACGTCTTGCGGAATGGATCCTTAGAGACGGTACCGATTAGCCTGGGTGCATCCTCAGATACCATGAGCCAGGTATTAGAAAGCAACCTGCAAATTGGAGATGCCATCGTGCTCAACCCGCCCTCGGTGTTCTTGAATGCCGGCGGCCCACCCGCCTTTGTGACGAGGTAGCCATGAATGATCCGGTAATTCTGGCCGAAAACCTGACCAAAGTTTATCAAATGGGCGATGTAGAGGTGCATGCTCTACGCGGGCTGTCCCTGAAAATCGGTCATGGTGAGATCGTCGCCATTATGGGGCCTTCCGGTTCCGGGAAATCTACCCTGATGAATATCATCGGCTGCCTGGACCGGCCAACCCAGGGTGAGTATTTCCTGGATGGCGAACGGGTTTCCGATTTGACGGACGACCAGTTGGCAACCATCCGCAACCGCAAAGTCGGCTTTGTCTTTCAAAGCTTCAACTTGCTGCCGCGCGCCTCTGCGCTGGCAAATGTCGAGCTGCCCATCCGCTATGCGCGCGGGAGCACAGACCGTAAAGCCAGGGCAGCTCGAGCCCTGGAGTCCGTTGGCTTAGGCGACCGGATGAACCACCGCCCGAACGAGCTATCTGGAGGGCAGCAGCAGCGTGTGGCCATTGCTCGTGCCCTGGTCAACGAACCTGCCATCATTCTGGCAGACGAACCCACCGGTAACCTGGACACAAAATCGGGTCATGAGATCATGGAGCTGCTCCTTACCCTGAACAGAGAACGTGGTACTACCCTGATCTTAGTGACCCACGATTCGGAGGTTGCCGCGCATGCCCAGCGGACCATCCAGATTCGCGATGGCGAGGTGGAGAGAGAGGCATGAACATCCTGCAACCATTCTATGAGGCCTTAGAAAGCCTCATGTCCAATAAACTACGCTCCGGCTTGACCACTTTGGGCATCGTCATCGGGGTGGGAGCCGTCATTGCGATGGTCTCGATCGGTCGTGGGGCTGAAGCGACCATCACGGACTCAATTCAGGGCATCGGCACCAACCTGCTGTTCGTCTTTAGGGGGGGTTCCTCTGATGTCCGTAACCCCCAACCAGTCACCCTGGGGGATGCTGCTGCAATTGCAGATCCCTTCTTGGCTCCTTCTGTGGAAGGCGTAGCGCCTGTGATACAGGGAAACGGTAAAATCACTTTTGGCGGAGAGAGCAAGACCACCTCTCTGGCTGGAGTCACCCCCGATTATGCACCGGTGCGGAACTATTTTGTCACCGAAGGCGAGTTTATCACGGAAGAGCATATGCTGGCCCAGGCTTCGGTGGTGATCCTGGGGCAAGATGTTGCCAGGGATCTTTTTGATCGCACAGAAGGGTTGGTGGGAGAGACGGTGCGCATCGAGGGCCAGCCCTTCCGGGTGATCGGCGTGCTGGAATCCAGGGGCGGGAGTGCATTCTCCAACGAAGACGACCAGGCGTTTGTTCCTTTGAGCACGGCCCAAACCCGGCTGCTGCGGCGGAGCACGCGTGACCGCGTCGACCTGATCCTGGTCCAGGCTGCTTCTGCCCAAGCTGTCCCCCAGGCTCAGGAGGAGGTAGCCCAAATACTGCGCCAGCGCCACCGGACGGAGATCGGCGCCGATGACTTTACCATCCTCACTCAACAGACTTTCCTGGACACAGCCAGTACCATCACCAATGTATTGACCATCTTCCTGGGAGGCATCGCCGCCATTTCACTGCTGGTCGGCGGGATCGGCATCATGAATATCATGCTCGTCTCAGTGACGGAAAGAACGCGCGAGATCGGCCTACGCAAAGCGCTAGGAGCGCATAAGTCTGATATCATGTTCCAGTTCTTAGCCGAATCTTCTGTACTGAGCTTATTCGGGGGAGTAATTGGTATTCTGCTGGGCTGGACCATCTCGGTGGTCGTTGGGCGGATTGCAGTAGCAAACAACGCCCAGATCTCACCCAATATTGGATTGGATATCATCCTACTGGCTACCCTGTTCTCTACCGCGGTCGGCCTTTTCTTTGGCATCTACCCTGCTAACCGGGCTGCCAATTTGGAACCGGTCGAAGCTTTGCGGCACGAGTAATAACTCCTCCACCAAAAAACGTCCCGCAGGTTCTCCTTCAGCCAACAAGCGCTGAAAAGAATCCTGCGGGACGTTTACATCCGAGCTAAGGGTTACTGCTGCGTCATTTCCCCGATCCAGTCCAAGTAGGCCTGAGAACCCATCACAATGGGCAGGGCGATGATCTCAGGAACTTCATACGGATGAACGCTTTGGATGGCAGGCGCCAGCTTGCTCTCGAAAAGCTCTGCACGGGTCTTCACCAATAGCAGGACTTCGTCATCTTCAAAACTCTCCCCCTGCCAGAGATAGCTGGACTTGACCGGAGAAATCATGTTGACACAGGCAGCTATTTTTTTATCGATCAGCAGGTCAACAATTTGCTGTCCAACCTCTGCCGAAGGGGCCGTTACCATGACAAGAATATACTGGGTATTCATTTTCGATAATCTGCTCAATTAGAATTTTCGAGACCACTCTTTCAACCAGCGCTCAATGACCACTTTGGTCTGGGTGTAGAATTCCACTGCATGGTGGCTCTGCCCGTGCAGGGTGCCAAAGAAGCTCTCCTTCCACCCGCTGAAGGGGAAGAATGCCATCGGAGCAGCCACCCCGATATTGATACCAATGTTTCCGGCCTGGACTTCATAGCGGAACTTGCGCGCTGCAGCCCCGCTGCTGGTAAACAGGCAAGCCATATTCCCGTATTTACCGCTGTTCACCAAACGAATAGCCTCGTCCACGCTTTCCACATGCATCATCCCCAGAACAGGTCCAAACACTTCGGTTTGGGCGAATTCGCTGTCCGGATGGACGTCCTGCAATATGGTCGGGCGGATAAAAAAGCCGGATTCAAAACCTTTGATCAGCGCGTTGCGGCCATCGACCACCAGGCTGGCCCCGTCCTGGGCGCCTCTTTGGATCAAGGCTTCAATGCGGGTTTTGCTTTTAGGAGTAATAACCGGTCCCATCTCAACCTTCTCATCCAGGCCGTTGCCCACCACCCGCGCGATGGCCCGCTCAGCCAGAGCCTCAGTGAAGCTATGCCGGGCCTCGCCCACCGTGATCGCCATAGCCGCAGCCAGGCAACGCTGACCAGCATTGCCAAAGGCGCTATCTGCCATGATCATGCTGGTCAAGTCCATGTCTGCGTCCGGCAGGATAACCACCGGGTTCTTGGCGCCCCCCTGGGCCTGGACCCGCTTGCCATTGGCAGAACTGCGAGAATAGATATGTTTGGCTACCGGGGTAGAGCCGACAAAGCTGATCGCTCGGATGAGCGGATGATCCAGAATGGCATTGACCGTATCCGGCCCACCGTTTACCATATTGACCACACCCTTTGGAAAGCCGGCCTCTTCCAACAGGCGGAACACTTTCTGCATAGTGATGGGTGTTCGTTCTGATGGCTTGACGATGACAGTATTACCGCAAGCCAACGCATAGGGCAAAAACCAGAAGGGGATCATGCCGGGGAAATTGAAGGGAGCGATAATGGCGCACACGCCCACTGGCTGGCGGATCATGTATTCGTCCACCCCCCTGGCGATATCCTCCGAGAAAGCGCCCTGCATCATAGTGGGAATCCCGCAGGCCACCTCCACGTTTTCGATCGCCCTGCGCATCTCGCCGCTAGCCTCTTTCATCGTCTTGCCGTTTTCCATCGTAATCGTGCGCGACAACTCATCCAGATGCTCTTCCAGCAGGGTTTTTAGTCTGAAAAGATATTGGATCCGGTCTGGTGCGGGCGTCCTGCGCCAATCCAAGAATGCGCTTTCTGCTGCCTGGGCGGCCTGATCTACCTCAGCAGGGGCAGAGAGCGGAACCCGCGCCAGCACATAGTTGCTGGCGGGGTTAAGCACATCCAAATATTCATCTGCTTTAGACATCCACCACTCGCCATTGATATAGTTTAAGAGCGCTTCGCTGATTGCCATGTTTTTTTCCTTTGAGCTTAAATTCTAGGATTCATTATTTCCCAGGATGAGGAGAAATTGACTCATAAATAATATGATTTTAAAGACGGGTGAAGCTATTGTAACCGCCCAATGGGCGGATTTTATTCGGTTTCAACTGTAACAATATTTCTATTTCAAGTCAAGTAGAAGATGTGAGGTAAAATCTATTCGAATGACACCAAACCCAAATTCTTGGAGCCATATAATGTCGAATTGGAAAATCTTGATCGCAGATGGCCTAAGCAATCAAGGCCAGGAGCTTCTGCGCGCCAGTGCTCTTGTCGATGACAGGAATGGGATTTCAGCACAGGAGCTGCTGGAATGTATCGCTGAGTATGACGCGCTGATCGTCCGCAGCCGCACCAAAGTGAACGCCCAATTGCTGGAAAAAGCCGGCCGTTTAAGGGTAATCGGCCGGGCCGGGGTGGGCGTGGACAATATCGACCTGCAAGTTGCGCAGGATAGGGGTATCACCGTTTTAAATACACCGACATCCACCAGCATTGCGGTAGCAGAACATACCCTGGCATTGATCTTGTCCCTCTCACGCTCCATCCCCAGGGCGGATAAGTCTATGAAATCTGGAGAGTGGCTCAAGAAGGAGCTGACTGGGGTGGAACTCTACCAGAAAACGCTGGGGATTATCGGCATGGGGCATATTGGGGGTGGAGTTGCCCGGCGCGCAGCTGCCTTCGGGATGGACGTCATCGCTTATGATCCGCTCATCCATTCTGACGAGATCCGCCAGCGCGGGGCGGAGCCAACCTCTCTCGCCGAACTGTACGCTCGCTCTGATTTCATCTCTGTCCACGTCCCGCTGACGGATGAGACACATGGCATGATCGACGCGGGGGCTTTCAAGATGATGAAACGGGGTGTGCGTTTGATTTGCGATGCGCGCGGCGGTGTGATCGATGAAGAAGCCCTGTTAGCTGCTCTACAAAGCGGGCAGGTAGCCGGAGCTGCCCTGGATGTGTTTTCCCATGAACCACCTGGGAAGACAGAGCTGGTGCTGCATCCGCAGGTCATCGCCACACCCCATATCGGCGCTCAAACAACAGAAGCCCAGGTGCGTGCGGCTACTGACATTGCGGTTGAGGTCCTGGCAGCCCTCAACGGCGAGAAGCTACGCTGGAATGTTGTATAAATCCATCTAAAATGGTGCATGCATAGGTCCTGCGCGCATAATTTCTGGGGAATATCTCTAGATATAAAGGAGTTTTACATGGAGCAAAAACTGGCAGAACTGAAAACCATCCTGGGCGAGGTCATGGATCTGGAAAAGGTCATCGGACTGTTGGGTTGGGACCAGCAGACCTATATGCCGCCGGGCGGCGCTGAAGATCGCAGTTACCATATGGCGACCATGGGTAGCCTGGCGCACGAGATGTATACCTCGGATAGGATTGGGGAATTGCTCGAACAACTTAAGCCTTTTGTAGAACAGCTCGATCCCGACTCTGATGATGCCCGTCTGATTAAAGTCACCACCCAAAACTACAAAAAAAAGGTAAAAGTTCCAACTGAATGGGTGGGTGAATTTGCCTCTGTCACCACACTGGCGCAGGGTAAGTGGGTAGAGGCTCGGGCCGAAAGCGATTTCGAAAAGTTCAGGCCATCTCTTGAAAGAATCGTTGAGCTCTGCCGCCGCTATGCTGACTTCTTTGCCCCTTACGAACATGTTTACGATCCTCTGTTGGATGTTTACGAGCCGGGCCTACGGACAGCGGACGTAAAAGGTATTTTTGAGGCTTTACGACCCCAACAGGTTGAGTTAGTCCAGGCAATCAAAGGGCGCCCACAGGTGGACGATTCGTTCTTACACCAACATTTCGACCCCCAGGTACAGTGGGACTTTGGCGTCGAGGCGATCACAAAAATGGGCTATGACTGGAAACACGGGCGCCAGGACAAGGCTGCCCACCCGTTCACGACCAACTTTGGTATTGGCGACGTACGCATCACCACGCGCGTCATGCCCGATTACCTGGGCTCAGCCTTCTTCAGCACCGCCCATGAATGTGGGCATGCCCTCTACGAAATGGGAGTAGACCCAAAACTGGCTCGCACGCCCCTGGCGCAAGGCGCTTCCTTTGCTCTACACGAATCCCAATCGCGCTTGTGGGAGAATCTGGTCGGGCGTTCCTACCCCTTCTGGGAGCATTTTTACCCGCGCCTGCAGGAGCTCTTCCCTTCCCAGTTGGCGAATGTCAGTCTGCAGAATTTTTACAAAGGCATCAACAAGGTTGAGCCATCCTTCATTCGCGTCGAGGCAGATGAAGCGACCTACAACCTGCATATCATGCTACGCCTGGAAATCGAACTCGAATTGATGGACGGCTCCTTGGAGGTGCGCCACCTGCCAGAGGCCTGGAATACTCGTATGGCTGAATACCTGGGGCTGACCCCGCCAAACGACGCCAAAGGGGTGCTGCAGGATGTGCACTGGTCGAGCGGTTATTTCGGTTATTTCTCCACCTACGCCCTGGGCAACCTGGTCTCTCTGCAACTTTGGGATATGATCCGGCGAGACCTGCCTGACCTGGACGACCAAATCCGGCAAGGTGAATTTGGAAATCTATTGGGCTGGCTGCGGGAAAATATTCACCGCCATGGCCAAAAATTTGAACCTCAAGAACTGGTCCAGCGCGTTACCGGCTCAAAGATCGACCCCGCCCCTTATATGCGGTATTTGACCAATAAGTACAGCCAAATTTACCAGCTCTAGCGGCGCATAACGTCCCGCAGGTTCTTCTAATTCAAGCCTGCGTGAAAACAAACCTGCGGGACGTTCATAATGGAGAAGAGGTTGGTTTATGAGTGAACTACCTGAAAACATCCGCCCCCCCACCATCGTTGTCATGCACGGCGATGAGACCGGCGAGGAATTGCTCGAACAATCCTTGCATGAAAACCAGCATCGCCAAGCGGGCCCAGCCGCTGAGCCAGGTGAAGAGAAAAAGGCCCAAAGGGGCCCCGATCAGCGAG
>JAWOHN010000154.1:0-5346 GCA_046485135.1 Anaerolineales bacterium
CGATGATCGAAGTGAGCCAGACCGGAGAAAACCATATCCGCGTAGCCGGGTTGATGCACGAGCCGGATAACGAGTGGCCGGTGGTGATGGCCGGGCCAATGGGCATGGTTAAACTGTTCGTGCGGACGGGGGTACAGGTGCTGCAGGAGGCCTATACCGCCTACCAACGCCGCATGGCCGAATTGGGGCGCTTCGACAAATCTATGCCCTTGGCGGTGGTGCACCACGCCAATTATAAGATCAACAAGCTGCTGGAAAAGAATCTGATCAAAGAAGGCATTCATATCCCCATGCCATGGGTGCTGAGCGAGTTCGGCAATGTCAGCGCAGCCTCCAATATGATCGCTTTCCTGCGTAAGCTGACCAGCCTCAAGCCGGGCGACCACGTCCTGTTTGATTCCTTTGGCGCCGGTACGTATTATGACGCCCTGGCAGTGGAATTAGGAGGTTAAATTCAAAAAGCGAAGCAACAGCCTGCAAATGCAGGCTGTTGCTTCGCTTTTTGGGTTAAGCAGAAAAAACAATTTGCAGGCGCTCTTGGGTATCGTAGAAAGAGCGGGCAGAGAAGGGCGGCAGGCCGGGCAAGGTAGACAGGACGCGCGGCAGCAAAACAGGCAGATCTTCGACCAGGGGCAGCTCCTGGAGACGGGAGCGATCAATCCATTCCAGGCTGCCTTCAGGCGAGGGAACCGGCTCGCCAGAAGGCAGCTCCCCCCGAAAGACGTAGATGGCAATGCCGGTATCCAGACCGGTATCCACCAGCAAGGTCCCGCACAACCACAAACTGTCGCCGGGCAGGCCGGTCTCTTCCAGCAACTCGCGGCGGGCGGCGCCGAGGGCATCTTCGCCCTGCTCAATATGCCCGCCGATGCCGTTGTACAGACCGGCCCACAGGCGCTTACCAGCCGCACCCTTGAGCAGCAGCACCCGCTCACCCCGCGTGACAAAGACCAGCGTGCGCGGGATCAGCTTATAGCGGTCCGAGCTGACGCCCTGGTCGGCGGCGGGCATTTAATCGGCCAGGTCAGAGACGTCTTCTTCGCCGGCGGACTCGCCCAGGTAGGCTTTCAGGCTGGGCTTGACCACCAAGGGCTGGATGGTCTGCTCAACGTAGCGGCGCGTATCGCTGATGGCCAGGTAGCTGAACAGCTTCTTAAACTGCTCTTCCCAAGCTTCTCCAATCTCAGCGCGCTTCTCTTCCGGCATCTGCCAAAGCTGGCGTTTGAAAGGACCGATGGCGTTCTTGCGGGTCTTATAGTAAAACTGCTCGCCGGTCATGCCAGCCTTGCGGTCGCCGGCGTTCTTCTCGTCCAGGTAGGCGTACATCTGCCCCTTGAGATCAACGGGCAGGCGGTCAAAGAGCATATTCTGGAAGTTGGTGGCCAGGTGCACCTCGCAGGCCTGTGACTCGACGAATTTGCCAAAGGCGCTCTCCGGCAGGGTGGAGGCGCCGTGCTGGACCGCGCCGGCCATTCCATATTCATCCCGGGCGACCCGGCTGAGGCGCAGCAGGGCGCCGAAATCGACGCTGACGTCGGCGATGCTGCCATCGGGCAGGACCACGCCGCCATGGGAGGTGCCGGTCTGGATGCTGATCTTGCTGATGCCCACCAGGTCAGAGCCAAGCTTAGCCAGCTCAGCGTTGTAGCCATCCATATAGGCGCGCAGCTCTTCTTCGGTGGAGTTCTGCCCGCCCACTTCGCCGATCTCTCCGCCGACTGAAATGGTCACGCCATCCGGCTCAAGCTCGCGGATATAGGCCGTGTACATGGCCGAAAGGCCGGTGTTGAGAGCCTGCTGCTGCGGGATGGTGGGCTGGCTCAGGTCGACCAGGGTGGAGGTGTCGATATCGATATTGTAAAAACCGGCTGCAATGGCTTCCTGGATCAGGTCACGCACAGCCTGCAGCTCGGTCTGCGGATCGGAGGCGTAGCGCTTGCCGGAGACCTGGAAGTGGTCGCCCTGCACGAAGACTGGGCCGCTGAAGCCCTCGGCGATGGCAGCCGCCAGGACGCTGGTGACGTACTCGCCCGGGCGCTGGTCGGTGTAACCCATCTCGGAGCGGGCGATCTCGAATATGAGGGCGCCGGCATCCACCGCAATGGCGGCGCGAAAGACGGCTTTGGCGGCTTCGAAGGTGAGGGCGCGCAGGTTGATGGCCGGGACGGTGAAATTGGAGGGGACCTCGCCGCGCCCGCGGGCCATGTACAGGTCGTTGATCGAGGCCAGGTAGATCCCGCTGGCCTGGGCCGCCAGGAGGGTCAGGTAGCGGGCATAGCCCTGGCGGGGACCGCTTTCCAGGGCGGAGACTTCCGCCAGGTGGTGGATGTCCTCCCGCAGGCGGGCGGCATCTTTGACAAGCGGCTGCCCATCTTCGATTTGCAGGCTGCCGTTTAAGAGGTTTAGGATTTCTTGCATTTCTGGTTTGATCATGGTAATCATACTCCTCGGGTAATGAGATGGCATGGTGGGAATTCCCCCGGTCTACCGCGCATAGCAGGCGAAAATCTGTATGCGGCACTTATCCACTGGAGTTCCCGAAGGCCTGCCTCTAGCAGGTTGGAGTCATTATAACACCAGTGGGCAGGAGAGGCGCTCCTTTAGGAACACTGTGGAAGAAGATAGAACTCCCGTTGCGCCGAAGGGCAAGTGCGACTATAATTTAGCTTGTTGGATTCAACGGGATATCGCCGGGGTGAAGGCCCGGTTCCAAGGAGGCTATTGTGAGCGATCAAAAAGACCAATATTTCGATAAAGTCAGCAAAGATATGGATCCCTTTAAAAAGATCCTGGCCAAAATCCCCGGATTTGGCGGGTATATCGAGCGGCAAGCCCGGCGGGACTCGGATAAATTGATCCGGGATACGATCTTCAAGCGCTTCCGAGAGCTGGAAGGGCGCGTTTCCAGATTGCAGCGCGAGTTCATCCAACACGGCGAGATCATGTATGTGGATGACCTGGAGGCCACAGCCATCAAGCTGCGCACATTTGCAGACCGGATTCGCACCGCCACGCGCGGCTATTCCAGCCTGTTCGCGGCGACCAAGATCAACGAGGCCGAGCTGGAGCGGCTGTACGAATACGACGCGGCCATGCTGGACCTGGCTGACGAGGTCGAGCGGGCTATCGATAACGTACAGGCTTCGGTAGGTACGGATGGGCTGCCAGCCAGCCTGCGGCACCTGGAGAGCACCGCGCTGAAGGCGATTGAGACCTTTAACCGGCGCGATGAGGTAGTTCTGGAAGCATAGGAGTAAAAGAGCATGGCAAGAGTATTTGATGTCGTAGAATATCCAAATGAGATGCGCGATGAGATCGTGCGGCGCTTCCCCGAGTCTGGTCCGGGGGATTTCCGCATCGGCTCTCAGGTGATCGTGCGCGAAGCACAGATGGCGGTCTTCTTCCGGGATGGGAACGCCCTGGACGTGTTCGGCCCCGGGCGGCACACCATCACCACCATGAATATCCCGCTGATCGTCAATTTTCTGGGTAAGATCTTCAACGAGCGTACGCCCTTCCCGGCGGAGGTGTATTTCGTCTCCATGCGCGAGTTCGTGGACCGCAAATGGGGCACACCCCAGCCGATCATCGTGCGCAACCCGGGCATGGGGCTGGGCGTGGCGCTGCTGCAGGGCTTCGGCACCTTTAGCTTCCAGATGCTCAACCCGCAACAGTTCGTGACCCAGGTGGTGGGCGCCACGGGCACCTTCCGCATGGCCGATATCGAGACCCGCCTGCGTTCGATGCTGCTGTCCAAGCTTCAGGACCTGCTGGGCGAGACGGCTGCTAAAGCCAGCGTGCCGGAGATGATTGCTCTGACCGATGAGCTGAGCGCGGGTGTACGCGCTAAAACGGTGGAAGATTTCGAGGCGCTGGGCTTGAGCCTGAAGACCTTCTATATCGAGAACCTGAAACCGTCCAGCAAGTCGGCGGAGGAGCTGCGGGCGATGGGTATGCTGGATATGCAGACCTACACCCAACTGCAGGCGGCGGACGCGATGCGCGATGCGGCCCAAAACCCGTCCGGCGGGGCGGGGCTGACCGCAGGGATCGGGGCCGGTATGGGTATCGGCAATGTGCTGGGGCAGTCGCTGTCCGGGATGACCGGGGCAGGGGCAGCCGGAGCAGGCGCGGCCCAACCGGGCGGGCCATCCGGCGGGACGCCAGTCATGCCAGATGTGATGACGCCTACGGAGGCTGCATCCTTCCTGAAGGTGTCGGAAGAGGACGTGGTGGCGGCCATAACGGCCGGAGACCTGAAGGCGCGCAAGATCGGGGCGGCCTTCCGCATCAGCAAAGAGGCCTTGCAGGAGTTCCTGAAGGGGTAGGGAAAGACAAGGCTTAAACAGGGAATTTACGCCTGGAGGAAAAGCCGCGTCCGTGTAACGGGTGAAGGAAAATTCGTTTCACCGCCAAGGCGCGAAGGGCGCAAAGGGGGTTGGATGGAGGAGCGACTCTGGGTGGTTTTCCCAAATGTCCAGGGGATAAAATTCAAGAACAGGCGCCGGTGCGAACCGGCGCTTTTTTTCCCTGATTCCCACGAAGACCGTGGGAACTTTTTTTCTGCCCACACTGCGGGAGACGCCAACGGAATCCCGTACGGGCGACCCATTCCCCGTCGCTGGCGGTCCGTTGGGCGAATGGTCCGATTTGGGCGACCCATCCACCCATGCCCCGGATTTGGTTGGGCCGTACCGGTTGCCGTTTGATGCGCCCGTTGGGGAATGGCGGGTCGCCCTGGTTTCATGTTCAAATGGTTCGGCCGGCGCGCGTTGTGCCATCCGACGATCGTTACCCGATAATTCAACGTTCGCATTCCCAGGCGAACCGTCCGATTTGGGCGACCCGCCGTGGGTAACCCTGGATTCGATGTGTGTGTTATGGTTGCCAGACGGGATCATGGTTCGCATGGTATGGGTCGCCCCTACGCCGATTTGCGTTGGCGAATTTTGGGGATCCAAATCCGCGCCATCGTTTTGTAGAGGCGACCCATCCACCCATTCCTCGGATTCGGTTGGCCCACAACGGTTGCCGTTTGATGCGCCCGTTGGGGAATGGCGGGTCGCCCCTGCCCGCCTCGCAAATCAACCCCCCTTTCCAAGGGGGGCCAGGGGGGATTCCTCAAGGCGCAAGCGGCTTGCAGACAAGGGCTTGCAGACAAGCGGCTTGCAGACAAGGGCTTGCAGACAAGCGGCTTGCAGACAAGCGGCTTGCAGACAAGCGGCTTGCAGACAAGCGGCTTGCGGACAAGCTTGCAGTTTGCGCAACATCCCCTCCTCCCAACGTCCCGCAGGATCTCCCCGGATCCTTCAGATCTCGACCAAAAACCTGCGGGACGTATCCCCT
>JAWOHN010000237.1:0-4412 GCA_046485135.1 Anaerolineales bacterium
GACCAGGCGGCTGAAATTGTTTTGGAATCCTTCCACGAGTTTGACCCGCGCTTTGCCGACATGGCCAAAGAAATCTTTGACGCCCAACACATCGACAGCCAGGTGCGCAAGGGCAAGATGGGCGGCGCGTTTTGCGCCACCATCAGCCCCGACCTGACCCCGTGGGTGCTGCTCAACTACCAGGGCAAGGCAGACGATGTCGCCACCATGGCCCATGAGCTGGGTCACGGCATCCACTCCCTGATGGCCCGCCAGCACAGCGCCTTCACCCAGCACGCCTGCCTGCCCCTGGCGGAGACCGCCTCCACCTTCGGCGAGATGATGCTGGTCGACAAGCTGCTGGCCGAGGAGAGCAACCAAGCCGTGCGGCGTGACCTGCTCTTCCGCCAGATGGATGACGCCTTTGCCACCATCCTGCGCCAGAACTACTTCGCCATGTTCGAGAAGGAAGCCCACGAGATGATCGCCAAGGGTGCCCAGGTGGATGAGCTGGCGGAGGCCTACTTGCAAAACCTGAAAAGCGAATTCAGCGATGCGGTCGAGATCGCCGATGAATTCCGCTGGGAGTGGATCATGATCCCGCACATCTACGGCGTGCCGTTTTACGTGTATGCCTACGCCTTCGGTCAGCTGCTGGTGCTGTCGCTCTACAAGCAGTACCAGGCGGAAGGTGAAGCCTTCAAGCCGCGCTATATGGACATCCTGTCCGCGGGCGGCTCGGTCGCCCCGGTGGAACTGCTGGCCAGGGCCGGCATCGACGTGACCCGGGCCGAATTCTGGCAGGGCGGCTACGACGTGATCGCCGAGATGGTGACGACCCTGGAGGGGCTGGGGTAAAGGCCGTAATCAAATAATCAATCCTAAGCCTGGCACCCACAGATGCCAGGCTTTTTTAGTGGCGCATCAACCCTGGATCATCCCAAAAAGGGCTGGAAAATCTGCCCCCACTACCCGGGAAAATCAATTACAATTACATCCATAACGCAATTGAGGAGTAAAACCTAATGACTGACTCGATCATTCGCGACCTGGGCGAAGGTCTGATCATCCGCCAATCCACAGCCGAAGACGCTGAACCCCTGGCGGTATTCAATAAAGAGATCCACGGCGAAGACGAGTGGGACGCCAGGGGTTTGATCGAATGGACGCTGGACCTGATCAGCGGCGAGGGTCCGACCTTTGGCGTGGGCGATTTTACCATCGTGGAGGATACCCGCACGGGCGAGATCGTATCCACCTGCTGCCTGATTTCCCAGACCTGGTCATATGAGGGCATCCCCTTCAAGGTCGGGCGCCCAGAGCTGGTGGGGACCAAAAAGGATTACCGGCGGCGCGGCTTGGTGCGGGAGCAGTTTGAGATCCTGCATCAATGGAGCGCTTCCCGCGGCGAACTGGTGCAGGCCATCACTGGCATCCCCTATTACTACCGCCAGTTTGGCTATGAAATGACCCTCAACCTCGAAGGCGGGCGCACAGGCTATGCCAGCCACCTCCCCAAATTAAAAGAAGGGGAAGAAGAACCCTTCACCTTCCGTAAGGCGGTCAAGGGGGATATCCCCTTTTTGATGGCCACCTATAACCGCGGTTGCCAGCGCTCCCTGGTGTATGCCGTGTGGAGCAAAAAACTGTGGCAGTACGAGCTGGATAAAAAACGCAAATACAATATCAACCGGCGCAAGATTTACATCATTGAAGACCCGGAAGGCGCAGCGGTTGGTTTTATCGGCATCCCCCCCATCAAATGGGGGAACAATTCGGTCGTCACCCTGTACGAGCTGGCGCCTGGTGTCTCATGGTCAGAGGTCACACCCAGCGTGGCCCGCTTCTTATGGAAAAAGGGTGAAGAATTGGCCAAAGATCAAAAACAAACCCAGGATCGCTTTGGCTTTTTCCTAGGTGAAGCCCACCCAGCTTATGATGTGTTCACTTCCCATCTACCCCAAATCCATAAGCCTTACGCCTATTACCTGCGCGTGCCGGATCTGCTGGCTTTTTTGCAAGAGATCGTACCCGCCTTAGAAGATCGCCTGGCGGAGACACCCTTCGACTTCTACACCGGCGAGGTTAAGCTGAACTTCTACCGATACGGGGTCAAGCTGGTTTTTAAGCGCGGCCACCTGGAAGAAATTGAAAAACTTGGCCCTGAAGACCTTGAAAAATCGGCAGCCAACTTCCCAGGACTGACTTTCCTACAGCTCTTGTTCGGGCACCGCACGATGGACGAGCTGGACCACGCCTTGACCGATTGTTATGCCAAAAATGAAGAGAGCAAGCACCTGCTCAATACCCTATTCCCCAAAAAGCCCTCGGATATCTGGCCGATATCGTGAAGGCAACCTTCAATTAACACCAAAATGCCTGATGTAGTCACGCTTCCAGCGTGAGTGTCACGTGGTTGCCTTTGGCAACACACGTGACCTACATATAGACCCCCAAGAATATATATTTTTTGGTCGAATCAAAAGATGGTGGGCACGACCCTCACGTCCTTCGGACTTAGGGCGGGCAGCAGCCCACCCTACGGACTGCTGAAACAGCCTGCTGCTGAAAGCTAAGGGCGAAGCATGCGTCGCCCCTACTACTGGCGTTTCAGCCACGGCCAGCGTTCCTCCGCTGGCAGGTCAGGCTCAAGCTCCTGGGGCAATGCGGATTCTGATTTCAAGTGAATGACCCCTGGCGGCGGCTTGACAGGTGGCTGGGCGCCAAGGTTGCGGTTCATCCCCGCCTGGAGCGCATGGTATTCGGGGGTGCGCGCATAATCCCGCAGGGCATTGATGCGGCGGATGACCAGCGGGTGACTCTGGAAGGCCTCGGACAACCGGTTGGCGGCCGAATCATCCTCGGCATCCACCAAGGCCAGGGCGCGCTCAAAATCACGCTGGTCCCGGATCTCCGGCTTCACCAGCTTGACCAGGGCGGAGACGGCCACGTTGAGATCGCCGCAGGCCAGCAGCCCGGCGCGGTCGGCTGAATATTCGCACATGCGGTTCCACCAGCGAAAGGCCGTATACAGCAGCACTGCCGCCCCAAACGAGGTCGGGATACCCGCCATCCCGCCCAGGATGGTGTTGAGCCAGGTATGCCCCAGGGCCACATGCCCCATCTCATGCCCGATGATAAAGCTCAGCTCCCGGGCGTTCATCACCTTGAGCAGCGGCTGATACAACGCCAGCACCTTGGGGCTGCTGATGCCAAAGGTATAGGCATTCAGCTGTTTTTGCTTTACCACAAATACGTCCACTGGGCCGGGCTGCAGCTTCAGCCCGCACGCCGCTACCAGGTCCGCCAATTCTGGATACCGAGCTCGGTCAACCCGGAAGGCGCTGCGCATCAGGGCTTGATGGTGCGAGCGGATCAGCAACGCACTCAGCACAAACATGGCGATGATAAAGGCGCCGCTCAGGCAAAATGTGAGCGTTGAAGTGAAGATAATCACCGCCAGCACCAGCAACAGCGTCAGGACCAGGACGACCTGCTCATTGGCGTAACGGTAAGCGCGTGAACGGTACATCGTGTGCCTCAGGGCGTGGTGCCCGTCTGGTCCAGGAACGCCCGCACATTGGCGATTTGTTCAGCCGGTAGGCGCTGGGTCACTTCCCAGTAATCCAGCAATTGGGTCAGGGAGAACAGGGCGTGCATGCGGTAACCTTGCGCCGCCAGGGCTTCCTCTGCCCCTGATTCGCGGTCGATCAGCACCACCACATCCCGCACGATCAAACCTGCGTCCGTCAGCTTATCGATCGCTTCAAACTTGCTGCCCCCGGTAGTGGCCAGGTCGTCAATCACGACAACCGTCTCGCCGGGGTGATAGATACCCTCGATCACAGCCGAGGTCCCATAGTCCTTGGCTGCCTTGCGGGGGTAGATCATTGGGTAGTCCCCCTGCAGGCTGATCGCAGCCGCAATCGGCAGGGCGGCATACGGCAGGCCGGCGATGCGGTCAAAGGTCAGCCCCTGCAGCAGCTGAAGATAGGCATCAGCCACCTGTTCCATCCAACCCGGGAAGGACACCAGCCGGCGCAAGTCAATGTAGATCGGCGAGATCAGCCCCGATTTGAGGGTGAACTCACCAAACTGGATGCAGCCCATCGAGAGCACGCCCTCCACCAGCGGGGCAACCAACCCAGGGGATCTCGGTTCTGTTACAAGCTGTCGCTGTTGAACCTCCTGCCCCCCCTGCCGGAAGCTTTCCACCAGGGCACGGGCAGCCCCCCCGGGGTCATCAGCGCGGGAGATACCGCGGCTGACGTTGATCAGCAAGCCCAGGCCATCCGCCCGCAGGCCGGCCTGCATGGCTTCGGCTAGGTCCGCCCCCTGGGCGCCCAAACCCGGCGCTAGGAACCATTCGTCAGGGGCCAAGCGTCGCACCCGCCGCAGCGCCTCGGGGAAGGTCGCACCAACCACCAGCCCCA
>JAWOHN010000245.1:0-3601 GCA_046485135.1 Anaerolineales bacterium
AGCACATCCCCTACGATGAAGACCATCTCCTCCGGGATCGAAGGCGTCGTTTCCCCCCGGCTGACCCTTTCAGCGGTGCCCAAGGGGATCAGCAGTTCGACCTGCTGGGGAGCTCTTTCGTGAGACTCCTTCTGCAACCGGTAAAAGGCTTCGCTAGCGGCAAAAATAAGCGCCAGCGACACACCTGATAATATGGCTAGCCTGATCAAACCCAGGCGAAAGAGATTCTTCGATTTCTGGTTCATTTTTCCGTGACCATATGGCGCATATCCTCAGCCATAACCGCTGCGCCTGTCCCAAAGGGGTAGGTCATGCGTAACTCGCCTTGACGGCCCACCACATAAACTCTGGCAGTGTGATCCACCAGGTAGCCTCCCGCTTCACTGGGCTCGTGCTGGTAGACAAAAATATTGAAATCCTTCCAGACCTGCTCCAGCTGCTCCTGGCTGCCGGTCAATCCGACAAAGTCCGGGTCGAAATTGGACAGGTGCTTGCGCAGTGTTTCCGGGGTGTCGCGCTGCGGATCAACGGTAACGAAGATAAAATCGATCTGCTCTGCTTGCTCCCCCAGCTCTGCCTTGATCTGGCGGTATTCGGACAGGGTCACCGGGCAGACATCCGGGCAGTGGACGTAACCGAAAAAGATCAGCGCGATCTTGCGTCGGCCGTCTTCTGCCAGCCGTTGGCTCAGGCGGAAGGGCTGCTCGTTCTGATCGATCAGCTCGAAATCCGGCGCTGGGATGGCCGGGTCGATCACCGATCCCTGGTATTGGTAAGGCCGCGCCAACAGAGACGTCCCCAGTAGCGCCGTCAAGACCAGGGCGATGCCCACTCCCAGGAAGAACAGGTGCGAAGACTTCATCAGCTGCGGCTTAGATCACTCTGCCCATCAGGTACAGAGCCGGATAAAAGAACACCCATACGACATCAACGAAATGCCAGTAAACAGCAGCAGCCTCGACCGGGAAATGCCGCTCGGCGCTGTACAGGCCCCGGCGCCCGTTGCGGTAGATGATGCCCAGAAAGATCACACCCGTCAGCACGTGGAAGGCATGGAAACCGGTCATGACATAGAAAAGCGATCCCATGGCGCTGTCCCAGGGACGGAAATGTGCGATGCGCCACTCGACACCCACCACGCCCACCAGGAAGATGATGCCCAAAACGATGGTGATCAGTGTGCCGCGCAGAAAATTTTTCTGGTCCCCATGGGCCATAGCTGTTTCCGCCCGGTTCATGAAGAAACTGCTCACCAGCAGGATGGCCGTCACCAGCAAACCAACCGTTTGATCCAGCTCTGGGCGCTGTCCCGGGTACAGGTAAAACCGCGCCACCAGCAAGCCTCCAAACACAAAGGCATCCGACAGGATGAACAACCATAGGCCGATCCGGTTAGTGTGAGTCCGGAAACGGTAGGAATTGGTGATACTGGTCTCGGTCGTCATTCGTGGCTCTCCTCCTCCCCGGCAAAAAGGCGGGGCAGGTGCATATAATCTCGCACAATCAGGTAGGCTTTCAACAGGGCGATGCCAAAGAGCGGCGCGGCCCAACCAACCGCAATGGCGCCGATTAAGAACTCACCCACGGTTAAGATGGCCAGTAAAAAGAAGATCACCACCCCGGCCCGGAATAGCTCTTGTTTCTTTGATGTCTTGTCCATCCAGTTCTCCTTGTAAAATGACGGAAAAATTCCGCTCTCAAATATTTACCTTTAGTCTGCTGCCGCGGCGCTGACTTGGGGTGCTGCCGGCGGCGCCTGGCGTTCTCCGCCCAGGTCCACAAACTTGGACCCGGCTAGGCCGTAGTCGTATGGCTCGCCAACAACTTCGATCGGGCCCCCATAATTGTGGACCGGTATTGGCGAGGGCAGCAGCCATTCTGGGGAGCGCGAGCGCCACGGGTTAGACTCTGCCACTTCACCACGCCGGGCGCTGTAGATCAAATTGACGATAAAAATGATCATGGCAAACCCGATCAGGTAACCGGCGATGGTGATCCATAATTGTGCGTTTTGGATACCCAGAGCCGGATCATATTCAGCAATTCTGCGGCGCATGCCCAACAGTCCCACCTGCATCTGGCCCAGCGATTGAATATAGAAAGCCGGCAGCATGATCCAGAAATGCAGCTTTCCCAGTCTCTCGTTGTACATACGTCCGGTGGCCTTCGGGAACCAGTAATAAATGGCAGCCACAAAGGGGAAGACATAACCGCCGAACATGGTGGCATGGAAGTGTCCGACGATGAAATACGTATCATGCAGGTGCAGGTTGGTAGCCACCGTCGCATTGATCGGCCCGCTCAACCCACCCAAAAGGAAAATTGACATGGCCCCTAACACAAACAACATCGGCGTGGGCAGGGTCATCTTGCCCTTCCACATGGTGCCCACCCAACTGAAGAACTTGACCCCGGTGGGCACAGCCACCAGCAGGGTGCTGTACATAAACGGAACCCGCAGATAAGAAGCCATACCCGAAGTGAACATATGGTGCGCCCACACGGCAAAACCCACCAGGGCAATGGCTAGTGATGATAGCGCCACCCAGCGATAGCCAAACAGGGGCTTGCGCGTATAAACCGGCAGCAGCTCGCTGATTACGCCCAGGCCGGTCAGGATGAAGACGTACACCGCCGGATGAGAGTAAAACCAGAACAAATGCTGGAACAGCACCGGATCTCCGCCTCGAAAGGCATTGAACAGGTTCATGCCAAACAGACGCTCGAACATCACCAGTTGGAAGGATAAACCGATCAATTGCGTGGCGGTCAAGGAGATGATCGAAGTAGCCAGAGCAGCCCAAACAAAGATCGGCATGCGGAAATAGCCCATGCCGGGCGCCCGCAGGCGGATGGTGGTGACGATCACATTCAGCGCTCCCAGGATCGAGGACAGGCCAAACGTATACACCCCCAGGAAGAACATCTGCACCCCCAGGGGCGCCTGGACGCTCAGGGGTGGGTAGCCGGTCCAGCCGGTGTTGAAGCCGCCGAAGAACAAGCTGCTCAGCAATAGCACGCCGGCCGGAACGTTCAACCAGTACGCAAAAGCATTCAGGCGTGGGAAAGCCATATCGCTGGCGCCGATCAACAGAGGCGTCAGGTAATTCATCATGGCGCCGACGCCCAACAAGATCCCGTAAATCATGACGATGCCATGCAGGCTCATCAACGAGTTGAAATTTTCTGCCGAGAGGAAGGACAAAGAAGGTGTTGCCAGCTCGGTCCTGAAGATCAGTGCAAACAGACCGGCGGTAAAAAAGATGATCATCGAGGTCACCCCATACTGGATACCGATCACCTTATGGTCAAACGAGATGCTCAAATAACGCTTCCAGCCTCCCGGATGATGATCTTCTGGATGTTGCGAGACGTCCTCACCGTTGATCACTTTCAGCCAGTCATCCAGAACACCGCTGCCGTAGATAAAGGCAATCACGCCAACCAAAGCGCCTCCCACCCAAACGGGTTCGGCGTTCCAGGCTGGCAACCCCACCAACAAGCGAATCACCATCACCAGGCCTATGCCCAGGGCGGTCCCCAAAACTTGGAAAAGCAGTCCGCGCACGATCGATATGGATAAAAAGCTGCTTCTTGCCTG
>JAWOHN010000061.1:0-41491 GCA_046485135.1 Anaerolineales bacterium
GCCGCTCAGAGCGTTGGCTGTTATGGCAATAATGGGCAAGTCCTTGCAAGCAGGGTTACGCCGGATACATCTTGTCGCTTCGTAGCCATTCATCACTGGCATTGACACATCCATTAACACCGCGCTCAACTGCGCTGCATTTTTCTCGACAATTTCCACCGCTTCTTTTCCATTTTCCGCTTCCAGAACTGTAAAGCCCGATTTTTTCAAGATCTCGCACATTAATAAACGATTGGTCTTATTGTCTTCAACCAGCAAAACCTGCATTCCCGCAGGGGGTAAACTATGCAAGGCCTACTCGCTCAAACGCCCCGAGCCGGGGCAGAGCGGCATCTTGGGGCTGCTGGAAGGCGACGAGCTATTCATCAAGCCAGAGGGCTTTGACCAGCTGCACGATCGAGGCGGGATCCAGCACCGCTTGAAGGACCAGAAAAAATGGATACCGCTGGGGATCGGGGAGAGGAAAAAGGAGGAGGATAGCGGCTAAAAGGGATTAACCACCGACAGTCAACGTCCCGCAGGCTCTTGCGAATGCTGCCAGAGTTAACCACCAACCTGCGGGACGATGTTGTCTAAGAAGCCAATGTCGTCCAGGAAAGAGAAAACCTTGGTGCTCTTTTAATGCAGAGATAGGTTTGGCAGACTCAATCTCTGCTCAAATCGTATGGTACCTCATCTATGTTTGGAAAGGCTCCGCTCACATACTTAACTGCAGATGTTTCATCTCCTTTCAAGGTATCAAATTCAAAAATATGGATCGACCCAGGTATGACATATTCTTGATACAACATTTCCCGTTTTTTTAACGTATAGGATAGGCCATGCGCCCACAGAATTAGAAAAGCGATCAAATCCCCATGGGATACAGCTACGATATTTTGACCACAATGTCCAATCTGAGTATGAGCTACAAATTGCCTGGCCCTGGCGAGTACATCCCCTGGTTGTTCGAATCCTGGCCCAACACCTGTATAAAGATCCCAATTTCGCTCTGCAAGCTTTTCAATTGGCTGACCATCGAACGGGCAATGGACCTCATTGATCGATTCTGAAATCCTTAGTATCAAATGTTGGTGTGGTTCGATGATGGTATGCGCAGTTTCACAGGCTCGAAGCTGCGGACTGCTATAGACGGCATCGATTGATTGATCTTTTAAGTAGTAGGCTGCTTCCAAAGCTTGTTGGCGACCTATTGCGCTGATTGGAAACCCAAACAAACGCCCATAGTATACATTCAGTGGGTTGCGTACGTGCCCATGTCGCACGAAAAATATTCTTGTTTTCAGATTTAACTCATCCACCAAAAGAAATCCTCACCTCTCAAACAGATAGCTATCCTGGTACCCCTGACTGACCCTGCAAAATTCAAAGTGGGTTATTCTAAAAGACCTCCGTAAATCCTATTTCAATCCAGAATGCAAAAAACTCTGGATGAACCGCCGTTGGAAGAGCAGGAATACGATAAAGAGAGGGGCTATCACCATGAGCGTTGCTGCGGTGAGCAACGACCACTGGGCGCCGATTTCACCCAACTGGGTGAAACGCACCAACCCGGCTGTGAGCGGTCGGCTTTTGTCACTGTTGGTGATGATCAGAGGCCACAGAAATTCGTTCCAATGCCAAGTGGCAGATGAGAGGCCAAAGGCAACCAAGGAGGGTACCGAAGGAGGCAGATAAACATGAAAAATCAGCTGCCACCACGAACACCCATCGATGATGCCGGCATCTACCAGATCGCGTGGCACATCCAGGAAGGCTTGACGCATCAAAAACGTCCCAAAAGCAGATCCGAAATAAGGAATAGCAATTGCCAAGCGGGTATCGAAAATTCCCATCCAGCGGATCGTCGCAAAATTCGGGGCCAACAGCGCCGAGGTGGGGATCATCATCTGCAGCAGGACGAAGAAGAATAGCCAGCGTTTGCCAATGAACTGGTAATGAGCAAAGGCAAAACCGGTTAGTACAATTGTGACCAGCTGGATAGCCAGGATCATGAGCACCACTACGATAGTGTTGATGTAATATTGTCCAAAGGGCGCCAACGACCAGGCACGCTGATAGTTTTCTGGGGAAATGGTATAGCTAAACCAAACATCACCGCGGCTCATGGCATCACTGGCCGGGCGAAAGGAGGCGACCAGCGCCCAAATGACAGGTACGGACCACACGACAGCCAGGGCCGTCCCCAGTAAATTGGTAAGCCAGTGACCAAGGTATTTCAAAGCGCGGTTGGGTTCTGAAATAAATGAGCGCTTGGATTTTGCGATTAAGGTACCCATCTCAGGCCTCCTTGCGCTCCGAGGTAATAAAATTGGTCACCGTGAAGGCCAACAGAACCACAACAAAAATCACCGTGATGGCAGCAGATGTTCCAATATCCTGGTATTCAAAGCGCTGCACCCAAAGCTCAAACAGCAAAACAGTGCTGGCTCGGCTAGGGCCGCCACTGGTCAGGACAAAGATATGATCTACTGTGCGAAAGGAATCAATAAAAGCCACAATTGTGATGAAAAGCGTGGTCCGGCGCAGCAACGGGAAGGTGATCTCCCACATGGTTTGCCAGCCGTTAGCGCCATCCAGCGCGGCAGCTTCGTAAACCTCGCTTGGTAAATTTTGAAGCCCGGCCAGGTAAAAAATCATATAATATCCGGAGTTCTTCCAGATGGCAACGATGATGACAGAGAACAGGGCCAGGCCTGGGTTGCCAGTCCAGTTTTCAGGGCCACTGTACCCCAAGAAACGCAGGGCGGTATTGAATAGGCCATAATTGGGTGTGAAAAAGAACAGCCAGATGGTTGCTGCACTGACCATCGGCAAGACCATTGGATGAAAGAATGCCAAGCGGAGGAAGCCGATAGCGCGCATCTTCCGGTTGGCCAATAGAGCAAACAAAAATCCAATGATAATGCTGACCGGTACCGTGCCAAGGATGTAGAAAAGGGTGTTACGAATGACCTGAATGAAGTATGGATCGGTGAACAGAGCAATATAATTGTCCAGGCCGATGAAGGTCGGCTCCCGAAAACGGGCAATATTCATGCGCTGGCGGAAAAAACTTTGGTAAACCGAAAGCAGCACAGGCCAGGCGGTGAACAAAGCCACGAATGCTGCCGTCGGTAAAATCAGCACATAGGGCAGTGGATTGAGTTTTTTATGGGAAGGTGGTGAACTCATCGGTAGTTCCTTATTTTAAAATGGGGTGATCCCAGGATTGGTGAGATCACCCCAAATTGGTTAAAGATCAGGAATACCTAAGGGCAGAAATCTTCCAGAGCTGCATCGGCTTCAGCCTGGGCTGCTGTCATAGCTTCGGCGGCGCCCATTTCTCCGTTGATCGCACGCTGGATGTAGTCGTGGAAAATGCCGCGCACCCGGCCAAGATTCTGAGTCGCCAGCTCAGCGCCGGCATATTGCAGCGCGTCACGGGTAGCCAATGCCTGAGGCACTTCGGCAACATAAGCCTGCATGGCTTCGGTGTCGTAGGCGCTGAAGCGGTTGGCAATGTAGCCAGTGTTGATGCTGAAATCGGCTACGTACTCAGGGCGGGTGAGGAATTCCACAAACTTCCAGGCAGCTGCCTGTTTCTCAGGGGCTGCGCCTTTGAGGATATAGAAGTTACCACCGCCAGGTACACTGGCGTAAGTGCCTTCTTCTTTGCCGGGATAGGGCATCACCCCAACTTCAAAGTCGGCCTGCGCTAAAATCCCAGTCAGGCTGCCGGAGGAGTGAGCGATCATAGCGGTAGCGCCACTCGCCAGATCCGTCGGGTCGGTCGGCCAACTGGCCTGAACACCGGCAGGCATGGCCCCATATTGGGCAGAGAGATCTATGTAGAATTGGATCGCTTCTATCACGGCCGGATCATCAAAGACCACGGTGCAGTCGTCTTCAAGAATGTTTTGCCCGGCGCCGATTGCCAGCGGCTGGAAGAGCCAGTACGGCCAATCGGAGGAGAATCGCAAGCCCCAATCGGTGGTCGTACCATCTTGGACAGTGAGCGCCTGGGCAGTTTCGGCCCAACTCTGCCAGCTTGTGGGCGGATCCAACTCCGCGGCAGCGAACATATCGGCATTATAGTACATCACCACAGCGCTGCGCTGGAAGGGAATGCTCCACAGCTGGTCATCATAGTAGGAGTTTGCCAGGAAGGCAGGTAGGAAGTCGGCCAGGTAGGCCTCGCCGTCTTCCATGCCGGCAATATAGACATCAAGCGGGGCAATATAATCGGCATTGACCAGGTCATAGAGTGAGGTTGCCAGCAGGACGGCCAAGGCAGGCGGTTCGCCGCCCCCATCAATGGTGGTTTGGATGGCAGTCTGTACATCAGCATAGCCACCGGAGAAGACCGGCTCAACAGTAATGTAAGGATATTCTGCCTGGAAGTCCGCGATATAACCATTTAGAATACTGGCAATGGGGGCATCCACAGCGACCGGGTAGAACACCTGGATGGTAACCGGCGGCATGGCTGGCTCTACGACAGGCGCTTCCTCTTCAGTGGGGGCAACGCTTTCAGCGGGAGCAGGCTCATCGGTGGGAGCAACACTTTCAGCAGGAGCTGCTTCTTCTGCTGGGGCAGCTTCCTCCTGTACCGACGGTTCGGTTGGGGTAGCGGTGCTACACCCAGCCAACAAACCTATCAACAAGATAGCCATCACGACAAAAAACCAATTTCTGGAACGCATGATCTTTTCTCCTTTCTCCATTTGGGAAATATGTCTAGTTCGTGCGAATCATCCGCACAATATTGAGCTCCACAAAATTCGAGTTGAAACAGATATTGCTGTAGGTGATGGGTTGGTTATCCACGGTAAAAATGGTTGACCGGACGCTGAGAACCGGTGTTCCTACTGGTAATTCTAAATAGGGTGAAATTTCTGGACTGATGGCCGCTGCCCGGATGTAAGACTGAATTTGATGCAATGGAGAGTCAAGCTTGAGGGATAAAAACTGGACCATGTTGCCTTCAAAGGTATCCCAATCTAGAGAAGCTGCTTCAACCGTTGGAGAAATATAATCTTCGACATAGATGACGGGTTGTTGTCCTGCTTGAACAATCCGTTTGATGCAGCGGATCCTTTCAGAAGGTGCTGCAGAAAAAACTGAGTAAACATTGGATGGCGCGATATTGTGGCTCATGGACAGAGTTTTAAAAATGGGTGTGTAGCCACTTTCCTGGATGATTTGAGCGAAGGAGGAAAAATCGTTGAGGGAATCGCGAATGACTGGCGAATGAGCCAGAAAAGTTCCCAGGCCATGCCTGCGAACGATAATGCCTTCACTTTCCAGAGCAATATAGGCTTCCCGCAGGGTGTTTCGGCTGACCCCCAAAGTTGTCGCTATCGCTGCTTCGGAGGGTAGTTGATCGTTGCGCTTGAGGTGGTTCTGCTCAATATATTTGAGCAAATATGCCTTTACTTGATTCACCCGTTTAGCGGTTTCGATAGCCATGCTGGTTGTTCTGTGCCTTTCGGGAATAGGGGAAAAGGATTTAAAGGTTGGACGTCCAACAATTAGATCATATAATAAAAATCTATTCTTGTCAATATCCAAAATGCGCTAAGCTGAAAAACCAGAGTAGAGAGCCGAATGGAGGGTATCTCACCACCGCAAAACTCACCTCTTGACAATTCCGGCTTTTATTCTATAATTACTATCAAGAATATCTTAATTATTATCGAAAGTGGAGTAGCTCAAATGAGAAAATGCATGTGTCTGGGGCGGGGCTGGTAACCACCCTGTCACAGAAACTCGCTTGCAGAGATAAAGATCTGCAAAACGGCCAATAACAGACGGAAGGTGGTTGCGACCCCGCTAAGCGAATGATCCAGTTCGCGCAGCGAGCAACGCTGCTGCCTTTTTTATTGTTTTGGCCGTTTTCGTTTAACCATCATCTCTAAGAGAGAAAAAGATCAATGAACACTTTAGTGGCTTTCCCGAACACACAAATATCAGCGCCCCCGGCCAGTGGGCTGGAGGCTGCGGTGGGCAACACACCGCTTTTGCCATTACGGCGCATCGGGGCGCACCTGCCTGAGCGGGTGAAGCTCTTCGCCAAGGCCGAATGGTTCAACCCCAGCGGCTCGGTCAAAGATCGTGCAGCCCTGTTCATCTTGCGCCACGCCTTGGACACGGGAGAGCTGAGCCCCGGCAAACGCCTGCTGGATTCGACCTCCGGCAATATGGGCATCGCTTACGCCACTCTGTGCGCCGGCCTGGATATCCCGGTCACGCTGGCCCTGCCCAGCAATGCCAGCGCGGAGCGTATCGCCATACTGCGCGCCCTGGGGGCTGAATTAATCTTGACCGACCCGCTGGAAGGCTCGGACGGCGCCACACGCGTGGCCAAAGAGATGGCGGGGCGCGACCCTGGGCTGTACTTCTACGCCAACCAGTATGACAACCCGGCCTCCTGGTGGGCACACTACCACACGACCGGGCCCGAGATTGCCCTGCAGACGGGTTACGCCGCCAGCCATTTCGTAGCCGGCCTGGGCACCTCCGGGACTCTGACTGGCGCCGCCCGCTACTTGAGAGAACAAAACCCAGGGGTAAGTATCATCGCCGTACAGCCGGAGGCGCCCTTTCACGGCCTGGAGGGGCTCAAGCATATGGACAGCTCTAGCAAGCCCGGCATTTTCGACCCCAGCCTGGTGGACCAGACCTACCCGGTCCCGACGGAAGAAGCCTACCAAATGGTGATGCAACTGGCCCGGCTGGAGGGGTTGTTCGTGGGCATTTCGGCCGGGGCGGCAGCCGCGGCGGCTCTACAGGTTGCTGAAGAATTGCAGGAAGGGATCGTCGTGACCGTCTTCCCCGACGCCGGCTACAAATACCTCAGCTCTAGAGGTCTATGGGAAACTAAAAATGACGCTCGAGATCAATAACATCCTACTGGCTGAGATTCAGCAACACGGGCAAGCGGCCTACCCGGAAGAGGCGGCCGGCATGCTGCTAGGCAATATTGAAGGGGAGCGCAAACGGGTCCTCCGGCGCCTGCAGCTGCACAACGCCCGTGAAGACTCCGCCCGCCACAACCGCTACCTGCTGACCGCCGACGATTACCTGAGCGCCGAGCAGGAGGCCGCCCGCCTGGGGCTGGACGTGATCGGCGTGTACCACTCTCATCCGGATCACCCCAACCGCCCCTCCGATTTCGACCGGGAATGGGCCATGCCCTGGTTTTCCTATTTGATCACCAGCGTGCAAGAGGGCCAGGCGCAGGGCAGCCGCTCCTGGCAACTGGCCGAAGACCGCTCAAATTTCATCGAGGAAACCATCATCCTGGTTCATAAAAAGTAAGAGCACAGCGTAACTTTTCAAAAAGACCCATCATCGAGGGCCCGCTATGCCCGCCACGCAAAACGATGATTAATCAAAAATAGGAGATCGATATGTCACTCTATTTTGTCCGCCACCAACACAGCGCAGAGACCTGCCCGGCGCAGAGTCCGGAGATGGGTAATATGCTGCTATCTCACCTCAGCCCCAGCAACGCTAGCAAGTTCGGCGTTGGCATCCGCGGCGACGCCGTTTTAGACGGCCAGCACACCTTTGTCTTGATCCTGGAAGCCGACAGACGGGAGCAGGTGGAGGCTTTCATGGGCCCCTTCAAGCAAGCCGGCCCGGTCGAGATTACTCCGGCCTCTGCCTGCGAAACCGTCGTCGAACGGGCTGGGTGCTGATACAATGAACTCGACGGGAAATCTATTAAAAGGTGATTGATACCCATTATGACAATCTTACGCATTCCAACGCCGCTGCGCCCGTACACGGATGGCAACAGCGAAATCGAGCTCCAGGCAGAAAACGTGGCCCAGGCCATGCAGCAGCTCATCGGGCTGTACCCAACGCTTAAGCCGCATCTCTACAATGGAGAGGGTGAGCTGCGCCCATTCGTGAACCTGTATCTCAATGAGGATAATATCAAAGACCTGCAAGGTTTGGATACTCGCATCAAAGAGTCAGACCGGCTGATGCTGATTCCCAGCATCGCGGGAGGCAGCCCAGATGTACCCTGAGCTGTCCCACTCCGAGATCCACCGCTATTCCCGGCACCTGCTGATCCCCGAGGTGGGCCTGGAGGGGCAGCGCAAGCTCAAGGCGGCCTCCGTCCTGGTGATCGGCACCGGTGGGCTGGGCTCACCGGTAGCGCTGTACCTGGCAGCCGCCGGTGTGGGGCGCATCGGTCTGGTGGATTACGACGTGGTGGACTTTTCCAACCTGCAGCGCCAGGTCATCCATGGCACCTCCAAGCTGGGGGTACTGAAGGTCGAGTCCGCCCGCGAGCGCATGCTGGACCTGAACCCTGACATCCAGGTAGAGGTTTATAACGAGCCTTTCACTTCGGAAAACGCGCTGCGCATCGCCGAGAGCTATAACATCCTGATCGACGGCACTGACAACTTCCCCACTCGCTATCTGGTGAATGATACCTGTGTCTTGTTGGGTAAAGCCAATGTGTACGGTTCGATCTTCCGCTTCGACGGGCAGGTGAGCGTATTCGACGCCAGCCGGGGTCCATGCTACCGCTGCCTGTTTCCCGAACCGCCCCCGCCCGGGCTGGTGCCATCCTGCGCGGAAGGGGGAGTGCTGGGGGTTCTGCCGGGCACCATCGGCAGCCTGCAAGCCAGTGAGGCCCTTAAACTGATCCTGGGCATTGGCGAGCCGCTGATCGGCAAGCTATTGTTATACAACGCCCTGGACATGAGTTTCGACTTCGTAAAGCTGCGCAAGAACCCCAAATGCAAGATGTGCGGTGAGAATCCGGAGATCACTGAGCTGATCGATTACGAGGCCTTCTGCGGTGTTCCGGGGCACGACCACGAGGAGGGCTCAGCCGGGCCCGGTTGGGACATCACTGCCTCTGAGTTGGCCGAGCGCCTGAAGAATGGAGAGCCCGTGCGTCTGATCGACGTGCGTGAACCGCACGAGTTGGAAATATCGCACCTGGAAGGCTCGCACCTGATCCCGCTGGGCCAGCTGGCGGCGCGCCTGTCTGATCTGGACAGCGCCCAGGAGATGGTCCTGTTCTGCAAGGCCGGTACCCGCTCGGCGCGCGCCCTGGAGCTGCTGGTCAGCGCTGGGTTCCGCAAAGTAAAGAATTTGAAAGGTGGTATCAACGCATGGGCCAAAGAAGTGGACCCCAGCCTGCCGATCTATTAACCCACTCCAGGCAGCGATTGCTGTCTGTCCTGGCCCATCCCGACGACGAATCCTTTGGGATGGGCGGCACGCTGGCCCTGTATGCCCAGCGCGGCGTCGAAGTACACCTGATCTGCGCCACGCGCGGGGAAGCAGGCATGATGGACCCCGAACACCTGCAGGGGTACGCCTCGGTGGCAGAGAAACGAGAGGCCGAGCTGCGCTGCGCAGCGCGCATCTTGGGGCTGCGAGAAGTACATTTCTTGGATTACCGAGATTCGGGGATGCCTGGCTCAACAGACAACCAGCACCCGCAAGCCCTGGCAGCGGCGCCCCTGGATCAGGTGGCGGCTCAGATCGCCCGCATCATCCGCCAGGTGAAACCGCAGGTGGTGCTGACCTTCGACCCGATCGGCGGTTACCGGCATCCCGATCACATCGCCATCCACAAAGCCACCCTGCTGGCTTACGAAGCGGCGGGGGACCCCACTGTCGATTTGGATGACCTGCCCCCTTATACACCCGAGAAGCTGTATTACCATACCATCTCGCGACGATTCCTGCGCGTGGCTGTGCGCCTGATGCCGCTGTTCGGTAAAGATCCCACCCGCTGGGGCAAAAACGGCGATATCGATCTAAAATCCCTGGCGATCGAGGACTTCCCTACCCACGCGGTGGTCGACTTCACCCCCGTCCGCGAGCTAAAAGCCGAGGCCTCGGCCTGCCATTTGAGCCAGGGAGGGGCTGGGCTGGCACAAGGCATTTGGGGTTGGATCATGCGCTTTGCCGGCAGCAAAGAGATTTTCATGCGCGCCTACCCGGCGCCCGCCAACGGCGTAGTAGAAAAGGACCTGTTCACGGGGATAGCGGAAGAGCAGCGTTAATTACTCGTTTTTGATCTCAAAGATCATCCCAGCGCTGCTGCCCTGCACCTCAGGGAAGTAAAATTCCCAGGCGCGGGCCGGCAACAGGCGAAATTCTCCCGGATGGGTGATCACCAACGTATAAGTCAGCTCATAGGTCCCGGCTGGCAGATAACTGGCCGACCAGGCAATATGTTCGTCGTAAATCAATGGGTCCTGGAAATACCACCAGCCCCAGCCATTCTCAAAGGGCATTCTATCATCATAGAGCGGGACGGGTTCCGGTTCCAGCTCAAAACCGATCTGGCTGGTTTTCAGGCTGGTATCCAGGATTTCAGCGCCTGCCGGGAGATAGTCCTCCACCAACAAGTAATACGCATCATCCGGCACGGTCAAAGTCACCCGGGCGCTAATCGTATCTCCCACACGGGCTTCCTGGAGCGGCTCACATTCTCCTCTCCCGCATTCCCGGCTATGCGGATAGTAGGCGCGTGACAGGCTGAGACCCTGGCTCAGCGGCGCGACGCTTTCCACCGGGCGATGCACCTGCAGGGAGGCGCTGTAGTACAAGCGACCGGGACCCGCATCCCGGCGGATGTACAAGCCATTGGGATCACTGGGATAGAGCGAGCTGAGCGGCACAGCCGCGCTGACAGAATTGATCTCCGTGCCTCTGAGGGCCTGCCCATTGGCGATCAGCGTTCCATTCAAAATTGCCGAGAAACCGAAATCACCGCCCAGCTCGCCGGTGCCAATCATGACCTGCGTGGCTGCCATCAGGCTCCAGGCAGAATCATAGGTGCTAGACCAACAGCCGCCAGCCTGACGATGATCCATCAAGTAGCGCAGCGCATCTGGCAGCAAGGTGGAGGCCGGCTCGCGTTGGGCCAGGGCGTACAGCACCACCGCGCTGGTATAGATCGGGCTACTCAGGTTGTAAACATCAGCAGGGTTTGATTCCCAATGCACTCCCGTGGCAGAGCGGATGGCGCTGGTCTGCAAATTGGAGAACAAGTCCTTGACTCGTTCATCAGTGGGTGATAGGGCATCGAGTGACAGGGCCAGGAAGGCCTGCGCCCAAGGGCTGAGCTGGTCATTGAACACGTAAAGGGCGTCAACGCCTGCCAGGTCGCCAACGCCGGCATTGACCAGCGCGTAGTGTTGGAAGGTAAGGCGATCCAGTTGCCAGGCCGGGAGGGTCATGTCTGGTACAAGAAATTGCGAGTACAGATAATTGACGGCATTTTGAATGACAGCTTCAGGCACAGCAATCCCATCCTGTTTGGCCCGGCTAAGACCGAAGAGGATATAAGCAGAGATATAGGGATCGCTGTCCCCCTTACTCATCCAGCTCCAGCCGCCATCTGCGTTTTGGCGAGCTTGCAGGCGGTCCAGAGCCTGGTTCAGATTGCGCTCCAGCCGGGATTGCAAACTGGGCAATTCAATGCCAAACGTTCCCAGCGCCCGGTAGGTTTCCAGGTTGGGCAAGAAGCGCGAGATAGTTCCCTCGTTGCTTTCATAGGGGAAACGTTCGATCGCTTCCAAGCCATTCAAGATGGCCGCGCCGAGGGAGGGGGACATCTCCACTACCAGTTGGCCGGCAGTCGCCTCAAAGGACACCGGCAGGCTGACCAATTCCAGGCGGTCGCTGCCATCCTCCAGCGTCCCTGAAGTGGCAAAGGTCTGGGGAGAGGTATAACGCAGGATGGGAATAGCCCCTGCCGCCGGGCGGGCTGCGTCTTGCAATGCCCCGGAAACAGCCGAAAAGACCAGGTTGGCGCTTTCATCATCCAGAACAGTTCCCCACCAGACCAGCCTGGCCCGCTCTCCTGCCGCTATGGTCAGCCGTTGCAAGGAACGAGAAGGATCATCCAGCCTGACTCCCGCGGCTTGCAGCGCGGCATCTACATCCAGTGAGCCCTGCGTATTGTTGTGCACCACAGCAGAAAGTTCGACATGATCGCCCACCACCAGGAAGCGTGGCGTCACCGGTCGCACCAGCAATTGTTTGGTGGCAACCACGTCGACGGTGGCCTCCCCTACCTGAGTGCGAGCCGTCAGGCCGCGCGCCTGCACCCGCCAGGTGGTAAGCGTATCCGGCAATGTCACGCTCACCTGCGCCTCTCCGTTGGCGTTGGTGGTGATTGCCGCATTCCAATAGGCTGTATCAGGGAATTTTTCCCGCACCACAGAAGGCAGCATCCCATCACCGCCGCCGCCGCCACCGCCCACCCCGTCTTGCCCGAAATCACGCCGGTAGGAATAGGCTACCAGGGATAGTGCAGTGCGCACTCCCAACGGGCGTTCTCCATATAAGGCAGGCACGATCTTGGGCGCGTTTGGCTCTGCCAGAGCCAGTACAGCCAGGTCAACGATCGAGAGAGAAAACTCTCCTTCCACAGGTTGACCCTGCGAGTTGGTCACGCGGATTCCCAGGGTCAACTGCTCGCCAGGGCCAAGAGAAGGGGCATCTGCCAGGCTTAGACCGCGGCCCACATCGATCAGCTCGACATTCAACACTTGCTCGGCCGGATCCACTGCCAGGTTCAGGTATCCCTGGCGGAAATCAGGCCATCCTTCTGCATCCCTTCCCAATAAAGTGACGGAGACATAAATATTGGGGATATCGCTGCTCAACACAGGGAAGGTGTAATCAAGCCCGTTTGTCTCCAGGGTCAGGATATCGTGGCGCAGGACCCCTTCACGCTCAACGGTCACCAAAGCCTGGACCTGCGTCCCAAGATCATTGGGGATGAAGACCGAAGCTGTTTGGCCAGGCTGATAGGATGACTGAGCAGACGTCAGGCGCATGCGCTGGTTGGGCAGGTCAGGCCAAATGGGGGTACCCGGCCCGCCAACCCACAGGAGCACCTGGGTCTGTGCGCCGTCCCCGCTGATATCCAATTGGTAAACGCCCGGTTCGGGAGGTGTAAAAGCTACTCGCGCAATACCCTGCGAGCTGGTACGGAATTCAGTGCTGCCCACCTGGGTATATTGAGGGACATACTGCGCCGGCAGATAAGGGTTGCTGGCTTCTTGACGGACCCAGGTCACCTGCCGAAAGTCTGCCCGCAGGGACTGAGCGCCGGCTAGTTCGCCATCCCAGGTGGCGGCCAGCACCTCAAAGCCAGTTTGCTCCCCGGCCTGGCTGGTCCACGAATCTGGCTTGACCCCCACGATAAAAGCCGCCGGGTTGACCAAAACACTGGCGCGGGCGCTAACCGGCAGATTGCTCTCGTCTTGCAAGGTCACTTCCAGGTTCAGGCGATATCGTCCAGCCTGCGAGATGTATTCTCCAGGTGCAACCGGTATGTTTAGCGCCAGGGTCCCGTCTGGCCCAGTTTGGGCCTCACCTTCGGCGACCAGGAAACCCAGCGAATTTTCCATGCCCATTAAGAACCAGTACGAATATGGGCTGAACCAGTTGGTGTCGATCGGGCCAACCTGGTATCCTGGCAACAGGTAGGTATCTTGTTGTGCATAGACCGCCCAATGAACCGGCAAGTTGGAGCCTGGGGCATCGAAGAAGTAGCGGGCGTTCACCGAAGCAGTCAGGCTTTCACCGGCCAGGATTTCATCTTTATCAAACTCGACTTGCAGGTTGATCTCCGGTTTACGGTATTCAGCAACCTTGAACCAGACGGCATTGCTATCATCTCCCAGGCGGTAAGTGCCGGGTTGGGCTTCAGGAAGCAGCTTGTATTCACCACTGCCGGTGCCATAAGCCGATAAAGGCAGATCAAACACAGCCAATTCCAGGCCCATGTCATCATATAACCGCAGGGTTTGGGAAGTTGTCGCTGGCAGGGCATAGCCGCCTTCCTGAATCTGGCGTGACACCAGGCGGAAGTACACCGTATCACCTGGACGGTAAATCGGGCGATCTGTGTACAGGTAGAGCTTCTTATTTGATGGATTGTAATCAGCCATCAGGCCGAATTCCCACGGATTGATCCCATAATTCCAATTGGAAAGAGCCATCCCAAATTCTGCCTGCCCAGGCTGTCCAAGCACTGCATAGGTAGCCAGATAGGGGCTGTCGAGCGGAGCGATTGATGAATGGAATACCCCGTCGGCGTCGGTGTTCCCCTGAGCGAGGATGGATCCATTCTCGTCGTAGACCACCACCGGCGCACCAGTCACCGGAGTCTGGGTAACCAAATTCATCGCCCACAAGAAAACATCGCTGGTGCTGCTCTTGTAGGTCAGATGGACGTCGCTGGAAACCAACAAATAAGGACCTCCGTAGAATGTTGGTCGCCCGATGTCCATCTTGACATAGTAAAGCCCGGCGCTGAGCGGCTGATCGTTCTGAGTCAACGGCACATCCACCAGCTGGCTACGGTTTGGGGTCAGGTTCAGGGCTCGTTGGATGTTCTGCCAGTTGCGAGGCTGGTAGGTTTGGCGGATATCGTAACCATTTGGCCCGAGCATCACCATGAAATCTTCCAGGGGAACGCTGCCGATGGATACTTCCACCGCGTTAATATTTGTAGCCTGGGCCAGCAAGCTGTTGTCCTGCGGGGTTAGGAAAAGCACATCGCTTCCCAGCGTCAGCATCAGATCCGGTTCAAGAGGGGCCGTGCTGAAGTTCAAAGTAAATGGCTCATCCATCCGCCCTCCCCAGGCATCTTCCAGCTCGCTGGAAATGGTCAGGGTGTAATCTGTCGCTGGAGCGAAACTGCCATACAGCATCAAGACCTTTTCCTCCATCAAATAAGAGTATAGGTCTGGAACGGATGGAGTGATGGTGATATACGCTAATACATCCTCTGAGGCCAATTGCGATGAGAAATTGAGGGTGATCCCGCTGTAGACCGGTTTGATCCCACCTTGAACTGGTTCGCTGGTGACGATCCCCATCTGGGGAGAGGTGATGAAATTGGCCTGAAAGCTTTCCCCTAATTCAGTGCCGCCTCTCGCCAAGGTGGAAGCAGATAAGGCAGCCGTATAGCGAGTAAAGCGCTGGAGCAAATCATTGGCAGTGAAGGTAAATTCGGTGAAGTCTTCGTTCCAGGTGAATTTGCCTGGGACAAAACGGCGCAGTGGGTCAAGCAGGGAAAAATTACCCATGACACTACTGGCATCCATCGGTTGATTAAAGGTCAAAACAATCGTTTCATCCAGCCGTACGCCGCTGGAGAAATTTTCGGGCGTGATGGAAACCAAACGCGGGTAAGCGGTAGTGAAGGACCAGGTTCCCTCCGGCCCGGTAGATGCCCCCCCACTCAACTCCAGAGGACTGCCATCCACCCCGCTCAGCTCTGGGTTGAGGCTAACCGTGTAGAGCGTACCTCCGGCTAAAGCCGGCTCAGGATAGAAAATATATGTACTGGTATTAATCCACTCCCCTCGCCCAGATGGGTTGGGGCCCGTCTCAGCGCTGATGGTGAAGGCAGGCACGGCGCCGGTGTTGTCCGCTGTGAAACCAGCGCCTAAAGGCACAACCGGGCGATTAAACGCAGCCACGATTGAAGAGGCCGGGTTGACTTCCATGGCCCCTGGTTCTGGCAGGACCTGAGAGACCTGCAAGAATCCGACCGTCCGGTAGGCCAGGGTGAGCGGGTTGAGCAGCGCCAGCCCCTTTTGAGAGCGGGCGGATGAGCCCACATTGATCAAAAGATCGGCGGCGGGGGAAAAAGGCGCATCAGGTGTGAAAGAAACAACCGAGTCACCCTGCCATTGAAAATGCCCGGAAAGATTGGGCTGCCCACTCAAAGCGCCTTCTACCGATGCGGTATCCATCGGTTGGTTAAAATACAGGGTAATTGGCCCGGTCAGCGCGACTTCTGCGCCTGGCGGCGGGTAAGACTCCACCAGGGCCGGGGGTAGCGGGGTTGCTGGGGTCGCCGGAAGGGTGCTCTGCTCAACAGGCTCGCTATCCAACGGGGCAGGCGAGGGTGTGGGGGTGGGAGAACCCCCCCAAAAACCCGGCAGCGAACAGGCCAGTGAGGCTATCAGCAATATATTCAAGACCAGCAGCAGTTTGAAGCGAGAGCTGTGGGGAAAAGCAAAGGGCCTGCTGAGATTGGATGGCTTCTTTGACTTGGTAGATATCAACAAATGATTTTGAGGGCGTTTTAACATGAGACGACTCCAGAACAGGAGATCAAGTGCGGGTTATTAACCAAAGGGGGAGAATATTGCGCTCATTCTCCCCAGTGGTTCACATTATACGGCCTTTCGTCTTTCTTGTTAAGGAGAGCGGTCGGGCATCCGGTGGGGAAGTATTATTGACATTCATAGAAATTGGTAAACTCTAATTGGACAAAACGTCTCGCAGGTTCGATAAACTCAAGCCTGAAGGTACGTCGAACCAGCGGGACGTTCGTAACCAATTTACCTGAAGATCAATAATACTAGACGTTTAATCGAGAAAATTTGTTCCACCGGTTTCAGCGCCAGGGAGTTACTTAGGAGAGGCGTCAGGCGCGGGCACACTTTTTTGGACAATTTTGGTACAATACTCACATGAGCACACAATCTGCATCGCACACCTCCAGCCTACCGCCCAGCCTGCCCAAGGCTGCACCGCTGCTGCAAGCCATGGTGGCGCTGGCCGCTGGCCTGGCGTTTTTTATCGTCTTATTAGCCGGTTCCACTGTTGCATTTGATATGTACCATGCAGGGAAGATCTTCCCCGGGGTATCCATAGCGGGCATCGACCTTTCCGGTATGACACCCGAGCAAGCCTCTGCCTTAATCACCCAAAGACTGGATTACTCCATGCGCGGCAGCATTGCCTTTCAGGATGGCGCCAGGGTGTGGGTAGCCAAGCCCAACGAACTGGGCTTGTTCCTGGACCCGCAAACCAGCGCGCTGGCAGCCTATCAAAATGGCCGCCAGGGCAACCCTCTTGTACGTATAGCTTCGCAGTTCCAGACCTGGTATACAGGGGTCGATATCCCTCCACTGTTGGTGTTTGACGAGCGCCTGGCCCATAAATATCTGAAGAACATTGCCGCTGAAATCGATCTTCCAACTATCGAAGCCTCGCTGGCGGTCAGCGGGATCGACGTGGTGGTCAGCCCAGGTCAGATCGGGCGCACCCTGGATATCGATGCCGCCTTGGAAGACTTGCGCGTTCACCTCCCCAGCATGACCGATGGTATCATCAACCTGGTGGTCCACGAAAGCCCTCCGCTGATCCTGGATGTGAGTGAGCAAGCTGAAATCGCCCGGCTCATCTTGAGCGCGCCGCTTGTCTTACAAGTTCCAAATGCAGAGGAAGGCGACCCGGACTCCTGGGTATTTGAACCGTTTGCGCTGGCTCAAATGCTGGATATCGAGCGGGTCGATGCCCCTGAGGGAGCTCGTTACCAGGTGGCGCTGGATACAGAAACCATGCGACCTTTCCTGGCAGGGGTTGCCCCCCAACTGGCACGCTGGCCGGAGAACGCCCGCTTCATATTCAACGACGATACCAGGCAATTGGAGGTCATCCAACCGGCCGTCATCGGAAGGTCATTAGATATAGATGCAACCCTGCAAAAAATTAACCAGCGAGTGGCAGAAGGGGACCACAACCTGGAGCTGGTAGTGAACTACACCCAACCGCAAGTTGGAGATGAGGCCACGGGAGAGGATTTGGGCATCCGCGAGCTGGTGGCTTCGCACACCTCCTATTTTTACGGTTCAAGCGGGTCCCGCATCCAAAATATCCAGTTGGCAGCCTCCCGCTTCCATGGGGTGTTGGTGCCTCCTGGGGCAACCTTTTCGATGGCAGAGATGCTGGGAAGCATCAGTCTGGATGACGGCTACGCGGAGGCGCTGATCATCTTTGGCGGGCGCACGATTAAAGGCGTGGGTGGGGGAGTTTGCCAGGTTAGCACCACCTTCTTCCGCACTGCCTTCTTCGGCGGTTTCCCCATTGCCGAGCGCCACCCACATGCCTACCGGGTCGGTTATTACGAGCAAACTGCCAGTGGTGGGATCAACACTCGCCTGGCAGGGTTGGATGCGACCGTTTTTGTACCGGTGGTCGATTTCAAATTCACCAACGATACCCCTGACTGGCTGCTGATGGAAACTTACACTAATGCAGCCGGACGCAGCCTGACCTGGAAATTTTATTCCACCTCAGATGGTCGCACCGTGGATTGGAACACCACTGGACCACTCAACCGTGTTCCTGCACCCGAACCACTCTATGAGGAAAACCCTGAACTGGCCAAAGGCGAAATCAAACAGGTAGACTGGGAAGCAGAAGGAGCGGATGTGTCCGTGACGCGCACAGTGATGCGCGCTGGAGAGGTATACTTCACCGATACCACCAACACTCATTATATGCCCTGGCGGGCAGTATACCAATACGGTCCGGGGACAGAGGGCATGCCACCGGAAGGATCTGAAGACAAAGAAGAAGAATAAAGGGAGCCATCTATGGTAAGTCAAGAACTACTCGAAATCTTGCGCTGTCCGGCCTGTGTCCGAGAAAAAGAGGGGTTATTGGATCTCATCAAAGACGCCTGGTTAGTGTGCCAGGAATGCGGGCGCAAATACCCTATCCGGGATGATATCCCGGTTATGCTGATCGACGAAGGGGATAAATGGGTGAACACCAAGGTGGAGGACTTGCCGGTACCCCCGCCAAATTAAGCCAGATGGAAGAAAATCAAACCCTGATTCAAGATCTAACCAGCGGAGACGATAGCCGGGCAGAGGCCTCTGCCCGGAAACTGGCCCAGCAAGGGGAAGCTGCCTTGCCGGCTTTGCGAGAACTGCTGCAAGCCCCGCAAGCCGACGTCCGCTGGTGGGCAACCTGGGCTTTAGCCTCCTTATCTCACCCAGAAGTTGGCCTTATGCTGCGTGAGCTACTCAAGGACGCGGACCATGGTGTACGCCAGTGCGCGGCATTGGCGTTGCGCGAGCAGCCAAATATCGATGCAATCCCAGATTTGATTGGCCTGCTGGAAGAGCAAGATCCCATCCTGGCCCGCCTGGCAGCAGCAGCGCTGATCGCCGCAGGAGCAGAAGCTGTGCCAGCCCTGCTGGAGGTGGTCCAAAATGGGTCGCAAAGAGCGCGCCTGGAGGCTGTTCGTTCCCTGGCAAGTATTGGGGATGAGCGCGCCATCCCGGCATTATACGCAGCCTACCAGGAAGGCTCAGCCATCATGGAATACTGGGCAAACGAGGGTCTGGAAAAGTTAGGCGTGGGGATGGTTCTGTTCGATCCGGGAGAGCAAGCGCCGACCGTGGACAACTAACGTAACCACACCCAAAACCCCCACAGCACAAACATCAACAGACCAATCCCAAAACGCACCAGGAACGACAGGCCCCAACCCGTTGCCAAACCGCGCACGGCCTCGATGACCTTGGCCCAATCTCCCATCCGCAGGTATTCAACCAAAAAGACCGCCAGCGGCGCCGCGATGAGACCTCCGATCGGGGGCAACAGCAAGGTCCCCACGATTCCGGCCAGCAGACCTAAACCAATGGACAGCCAGGACGCGCCGCCCCGCCGCGCCCCAACCCCCATCAAAACATTATCGATGGTAACCCCCACCAACATCAAAACGGTAATGATGACAAAAAATACGATGCCAACCGTGTTGAAACCGACCAACAGGCCATAGCCCAAAGCTGCCAGCCAGATTACCACGATGCCGGGGAATATAGGTATCACCAGACCGACCAGACCAACCAGCATGACCAGCATGGTGATACCAAAGATGGAGATGTTTAGCCACGGCTCCATTGGGTTTAGGCCGCTGCCCCAGCTTGAATGCGCTCAATCCCACCCATCCAGGGCCGCAGCACCTCAGGGATTAACACCGATCCATCAGCTTGCTGGTAGGTCTCCAATACTGCGATCAAGGTGCGCGGCAAACCCAAACCCGAGCCGTTCAGGGTGTGCACAAAGCGAGCCCGACCGCCGCCGACTGGTCGATATTTGATATTGGCCCGGCGGGCTTGAAAGTCCGTTACATTCGAGAGGGAGGAGACCTCCAGCCATTCAGCGCAGCCCGGCGCCCAGGCCTCGATATCATAGGTAATGCTCGAGCCAAAGCCTAAATCGCCGGTGCAGAGCTGTTTGACCCGGTAGGTCAGACCCAGCTCCTGGCAGGTCTGCTCGGCGTTTTCGCGCATCTTTTCGAGCTCAGCCGGCGACTCTTCTGGCAAGCAGAATTTGTACATTTCCACTTTGTCAAATTGGTGACCGCGCTTGATGCCCCGTACATCTCGCCCGGCGCTCATTTTCTCGCGGCGGAAGCAGGGTGTATAGGCGACATAATGCAGGGGCAAGGCGCTCTCATCCAGGATCTCATCCATATGCAGGCCGGTCAACGGCACCTCAGCGGTGGGCACCATCCACAGATCTTCTTCATGATCCCGGTACAGGTTATCGTAAAACTTGGGGAGCTGTCCGGCTGCATACAAAGTCTGTCCCTTCACCATAAAAGGTGTGTATTTCTCCCAATAACCCTGGCGAATATGCAGATCTAACATCCAGGAGATGAGGGCCCTTTGCAGGCGAGCTCCGGCCCCATTCAAGACGTAAAAGCGCGAGCCGGTAATTTTGACGCCCTGCTCAAAATCGATGATACCTAGAGCTGGTCCCAGATCCCAATGAGGTTGGGGCTCGAAACCGTATTGCGGAATCTCGCCGGAAGTAAAGACCACCACGTTTTCATCCTCATCTTTCCCAACCGGAGTGCGCGGATCGGGGATATTGGGGATGAAGGCCAGGAGCTCGTTTAACTGCTCTTCCAGGTCGCGCAAGGTATCATCAAGCTGGCTGATCTGATCGCCCACCGCACGCATCTCTTCGATCTTGGTCTGGCGCTGCGCGGCATCAGCCATCCCCCCGATCTTCTTCGAGACAGCGTTGCGTTCTGCTTTCAGATTTTCCACCTCTTGTATGCGAGCCCGGCGCTGTTCATCCAGACTGAGGATTTGGTCCACCGGAGAAGCATCCATCTGGCGCAATTGCATAGACTGGCGAACCAGGTCTGGCTTCTCACGGATTAAGTTGATATCGATCATTGTTGCACCTCCTTGTAATAATAAAAAGCACCCCTCGCCAGCAGGACGAGGGGGCGCTCGTGGTGCCACCTGCTTTCACCGTTCGGACAATGCGCATCTCCAGATGCATTACCAACGACCTCAACCGCGCGCTAACGGGCGTACCCGGTCCCCTTACAGTGAGCAAATCCCAAACAACTCCTGCACACTCCTACGGGGTCGACGGACCTGAAACATTCCTGATCTGTTTCAAGCCGGTGGAGGGGATTTCACCAACCTGCTTGCCGCCTCACAGCGCCCGGCGGCTCTCTGAAAAGCTGGCTGATTACTGGTCTCCACGCTAGTCGTTCAAAACAAAAGTTTCAGCGATTATACCCGAGCGGCGAAAGATGTCAAGCCGTCATTTTGATCGTTTTGGCGCTTCTGCTGGGCTGGCGCAGCGGGATCATCAGGTAAAAAGTGCTGCCTTTACCCAATTGGCTCTTAACCCATACATCCCCGTTATGCCGCTGAGCGATGGATTTCACAATCGCCAATCCCAAACCGCTGCCATGATGTTTTTTGGGCTCGCGTTGACCCCCGCGATAAAACTTTTCAAATAAGCGCGGCTGGTCAACTGGCGCTATCCCAATGCCCGTATCCGAAACCTCAAAGATCATACCGTTCTGGCGAGTGTACACGCTGACCTTCACCGTCCCGCTGGTTTCAGTATATTTGATGGCATTCTCAATCAGATTATGCAAGGACTGCTGGAGCAGCGCTGAGTCGGCTTCAATCAGAGGCACAGTCTGGGATGGCATCTCGAGGGTAAGCTCTACGCGTTTCTGTATAGCCTGCCCTTGCAGCCCACTGGTCACCCTGGTGACTAGATCATGCACCGGCAGCATCTCCAATTGCAAGTCAATGCCTGCCTCGATTCGCCTGAGATCCAGCAGGTTATTCACCAGGTGAGACATGTTTTCAACTGAGTTTTTAATGTTCTTCATGTAGCCGCTCTGCTGCTCATTCAGCTCACCAACCATTTCAAGCATGGTGGTGTAGCCTTTCATCATAGTCAGTGGTGAGCGCAAGTCATGGCTGACAGTGGCAACAAACTCCGATTTTAATGTGTCCAGCTCCCTGAAATGGGTGATGTCGCGCATCACGCATACTCGTCCTACCCGTTGCTCTTCGGCAAATACCGGCGAAACAGTGGCAAAATACACTCTCCCGTCTTGCAAATGGATCTCTTCAGACTGCTTCTCGTCAGATGGTGAAAGCAAGAGCTTGATCAATTCTGAGTGTGAGGTGATTTCCTCAATCGGTCGCCCACCTTCCGGCTCTGCCGCCAGGCCAAGCACCTGCCAGGCCGCGGGATTGGTCAACAACAGCCGGTTACGGTAATCGGTAACCAGAACAGGATCGGGGCTAGAAGCCAGGATAGCTGCCAGACGTTGGCGACCGATTTCGGCGCTTTCAAAGAGGCGGGTATTGGCAGCTGCCAGGGCTGCCTGCCCGGCGATGGTGACCATGAAGCGGATCTCGTCACTGGAGAATTGGTGGGGACGGTTGAAAGCAATCCACAGCGAACCATAATACGTATTTTCGTGCCGCAAGGCCAGAGCCAGGACAGCTTCCGGGCGCGGCATTCCGGGAGTGATCTTCAGCAATTTGCTGCGCAGCAGGTTGGTCATTGGAATGCAATCTTGCTTACTGGAAAGCTCCAGAATCTGATCATCGAGCAGGGCATACGCGTCACTATCCGGACCAATACCAAAACACTCATGGCAGGAGTCTTCCAGAGCCATCTCCGGGCTTTCCATGGGGGCCAAAACCACCCTGGCTGCTGAAGCCCCGGAAGAAATGGCCGATTCCAGGACCGGTCTGACGGCTTCTTCCATTTCCAAACTGGAAGCCACTCCCTGGCTAACCACCAAAAGCTGGTTTAGCTCATCCAGGCGTTCTTTCAGGCTGGCGCGCATCTGGTCAAATGAGCGCCTGAGGTCGCCAACTTCATCTTCACCATATACTGAGAGCGGCTGATCTAATTGCCCACCGGCGATGCGATTTGCTTCGGCGCCCAGGGATTGCAAAGAAGACGTAACCCTGCGCAAGCCAAAACGCAGCAACGCAATGGCAAAGACGAACAGGATCACCAACATGATCAGCAATGGAGCAGCGATATTGAGGGCCATTTGCTGTGCTCGCCGGGCCGGGACGGCTAAAATCACACTCCATGGATGCCCCATCACAGGCTGGTAATATACCAGGCGGCGGGTGCCGTCCGGCGCAGTATCATCGTAAAACAGAATTTCTTCCGCTGTCCTGCCTGTATAGGACTCCATCAAACGCAAACCATTTTGGTGGTAGATGATCCGCCCGCTGCCATCCAAAAGCATGCCTTCGCCATCTTCTCCAACCATATTTCGAATGCCTGCCAACACGGGTTGCGTAAATGGGTTGTAAGACAGATCGCTCCTGCCCACCAATACCCCTCTGACCTTGCCGCTGTCATCTAAAACGGCTGCCAGGAATGACACTTGACCAGCCAGCTCACCTTCCTGGGGTGGAATCGTATAGGTCTGGATGGGTACACCATTGATTGCCAGCTCAATCCCCGTAAGCTCTTCTGGGGGAGGATATGCATTGTAATAATTGGCCTGAGGGTACCCCGCGACAGAATTGCCACTCTCGTCCAGCAAAAACAACTGGCGGAAAAATGGAACTGATCGCAATTCCTGGCCCATTAGCTCCGGCAAAGCATCGGCCGGGGCAGAATACAACATGGGATTCTTGGCAAGTTGCTGGATCAGGTTTTGTCCGGACTCGAGGAAGAATGGCAGCGTATCTGAAGCAACCTGGGCCGTGCTACCCATTTGCTCACGCAGCATATGCCGGGCTGCACTGCCTGCCACAATCCAATCTCCTGCTAGCAGAAGGGTGAACAGGATGAAAGCCAAAGGCGCCATGCTGAAGAGGAAGCGGGTTTCCAGCCTGCGTTCAGCTGGAGAAGGCAACCAGGGGGCTTTACCGCCCCAGTCCTCGGATAAAAAGATGGCGATTACCTGAGCAAACACTCCTGCCAGGAGCAACGGTACACCCATGGCCAAAGCGGCAAACCCGACGTGAGTTATGGCGTAATCCAGCCGGTTGGCTATGGAGCCACCCGCCAGGAAAAGCGTATTGATGAAGAACAAAACTGGATAACAAAGCGCGACCAAGGCGGCTGCCGCCAAGGGATGCCGCAGCAGGTGGAATAAACGGGTGCGATACCGCTGGCGCAGAAAGAGGCTGATGAGCACAGCCAAAAGGCTGGTTTCCAGAGGAGTGAAGGGGCTGTGAGTCCCCCACAGAGCCAGCAGCAAACCAGAAAAAAGACCCAGGATGGCGGCAGGAGCCGGACCGAGCAAGCCAGCGGCGAGCACCCATGGCAAGGCCGCAAAGAGTACCAGGGCAGAACCAGAGGGATCGATTGGTTTCCCCGGCGGTGGCAAGGCTTCACCAGCAGGCAGACGTAAGACAACAAACAGGCTGGTCAAAGGCACCAATACCAGCAACAGGAACAACAGGCTCCACTGGCGATTGCGCCACTTGAGCGGGTGATAATCCCGCAGCAGCCAGATCAGGTAAGCCACCACACCCAGGAGCGCTAACCAAGCCAGCCACCCCCAGAAATCATGCGGTAACTCAATATACAACGAATCAGATAACAGCATTAATTCCAGAGACATAGAATGATCAATGTAAATAATGTATAGAGTTACACAGCTCAGCCGGAGAGAGCATGCACCCCCGCGCATACCTGTTATCCGGTCATTTCACCGTCATGCAAATCATTAAAAAGATTATAGCATTAAGCAAATTTCGGGGTTGTTTTAAAGCCACTCGATTGTGGTCATAGTCCCACGCGAAAGATCGGCATATACGCCGCGCCGATGCTCAGGCAGCAAAGATGCCATAACGTACATTGCTTCGTCGGTCATGAGGCGCAGCTCTTCCCGGTCCGGACGTTTAATGGTTTCCTTGAAGCGAAAGGGCCTGCCAAAGCGGACCTGTGCGCCAGGACCTTTCCAACGAGGGGAAAGGGGCGTGGTTGGGAAACCGATCGTGTTCTCAATAGCAACCGGGATAACAGGCGCGTTCCCGCGACTGGCAATGTAAGCAATCCCCCCTTTAGCTTCCTTTAAGCTATCCCCACGGGTACCCTCGGGAGCCATTAAGATCAACTCACCAGCCTTGAGCACATCCAGCGCCTGGCGAACAGCTCGCCGGTCCACCTCAGCCCGGCGAACTGGGATAACATTCCAAATCCGCGGGAAAATTCCAACCACTGGATAGTTATACACTTCGATTTTAGCCATGGGAACGATATTGCGCGGCACAATATGCAGGACCACAATTGGATCCACAAAGGCGATATGATTGATCATCAAAATGCCTGGTCCGCTGGCAGGAACGTTCTCCAAGCCTTCAACCCGGTCCAGCTTAACCAGAATGTTAAACCCAATATACCGGATGAGAAATCGTAATATTCGCCGTCGAAATTCCCACCGAGAGTGATTGTATACTTCGATTTTTAGCCTCTGCTCTGTCTCGATATCGCTAGCCGCCATGATTAATCACATACCTCCTAATCGGGTTGAGTTCTCAGCTTAAAATACCTGCCCTACCTGGTGGAGAAAGATTTTACCGGTAAATGCCCCGGTATTCAGGTGGTAGTTGCGAAGCCAATCTCTCCATGATTTTCTGTGTCCCCAGGCGGATCGACGCGCGCCGGTCGGGCAACTTCTCCAACCGGAAGATCGGACCAACTGTTAATGAAACCTCTGTCCTGCGCAGTCTCTTCAGGTTAGGGTAAATCCTGTTGTTCATCGTTCCGGTAAAGGTCACCGGCACGATTGGCACATTGGCTTTGAGGGCAATGTATGCTGCCCCCTCCGTTCCCTCTTCCAGACCTCCGGTCAGGCTTTCGCGGCCCTCAGGAGCAATGCCAACCAAACGACCTTCTGCCAGACTATGTAAGGCAGCTCGGATTGCGCGGCGATCCGCATGCCCCCGGTGCACCCAGATGACGCCATAGGCGTGCATCATACCACCCAGCAGCGGGAAATCATACAATTCCATTTTCGCCAAAGCATCCACGGGCGTTGGGAAAAAGGCCAATCCCAGCAATGCATCCGCGTCTCCCAGGTGGTTGACCACGACCAGGGCCGGACCCTGGCGGGGGAAATTCTGCAATCCAGTCACTTTACAGCGAGTGAGAGCCAAGGCCAAGAAACGGGCCACGGCAGGCAGGAAACAGCGGACCAGCCTTCTGCCCCAGGTTAGGAGCGGTAAGGCGGTGAGCTCGGGGCGCACATCCTTTGCCCGGGGCTTTTCGAGTTCCGCATCAGGGGAATGGTCATGTTTACCAAGTAGGTGACGCTGATCCGGTTTTTGCATGCAATTTCGATGACGCCTTTCAACTGGAAGAAACCCGGATTTCACGGGCCAAATGAAAGGACCAATTCTTTGACCCGTTCGAATACTTGATCGGCGTCCAAGTCATCCGAATCTAGGATAATGGCATCTTCAGCAGCTCGCAAGGGGGACATCGCGCGAGTCGAATCGATCCGATCACGTTCCTGCATGGACTGGAGCACTGCCTGTGGATGGGCGGCTTGACCCCGTGCTGCCATCTCATTGTAGCGCCGTTTCGCCCGTTCCTCCACAGAGGCATTCAGGTAAATCTTGAGGTCAGCTTCCGGCAACACTACCGTCCCAATATCCCGACCAACCATCACTACCTGCCCGCGCAGTCCAATGCGGCGTTGAGAGGCTGCCAGGGCACGCCGCACAGCTGGATAGGCAGATATCGCGGATACACTGGCTTCCACTTCAGGACGGCGGATTTCCCAGGTGACATCCTGACCGTCAACAACTACGTCGTAAGCCCGCCCATCTTCGATAGAGGCTGACTTCACATCGATCTGGAGCTGAGCAGTCAGCTCGCTAACAGCAGTCTCATCCTCAACTGGCACCCCCTTATCCAGAGTTGCCAGGGTCACGGCCCGGTACATCACCCCTGTGTCAAAATATAAATAACCCAGACTATTGGCCAGTTTTTCTCCCAGGGTTGATTTGCCTGAACCCGCTGGGCCATCTATCGCGATGATCTTTGCTCGTACCATTGCTTCTCCTGCCGTGTCTTGAAGGTGTAAAGGCCTTAGGAATCAGTGTGATGGAAGCGCTTTCGGTATGAAACCCAACAACCGAAATTATTCAGCTCCTGGGTCAATCAGGATATCATCCACTGGCGTATCAAACTCCTGGGAAACCTGGGAGCCATCCGGGAAAATATCGTCGCGAGCCCACAGGATGATCTGGCTGTGTTGGATAGGAGCAGCCCGGAAAGCCAGCCATTGCGCCAGGTTCTCAGGGACCACCCCCTGCCAGCCTGGATAAACCTGCCAGGCGAAATCCTGTCCCCGGTAACTGGCAGTCAGAGTGGGGGTTTCCTGACCGAGATAGGCCAGGATGGCTGCTGGCATCTCCCCCGCTGAAAGATTGGTTCCATAACGCGCCCGCGGGAAATCTCGCAAGACCCAGCGCAGGGATGGCGCTTCAACAAAAACGGCAACGTCCAGCGTATGGCGGTGACCACTCTGCCAGGCTGATAGATCTCCCAGTGTAGAAAGCAACAGGTCATCCTGGGTAGTGACCGGAGGTTGAGTCCATAGCTCCTGTTCAGCGCCCTGGCGCAAGTGAGTGGAACCAGCCACGCCGGAGAGCATCCACAAAGCCAGACCGGCCGTTATCCCCCACAACAAACCTTGCCGAGAGACGTCCCCAGACCAACCCAATGCCACCAGCGCAGTGGTCAAGCCGATCATCAACAGGGCTCCAGAGATCAGTACCAAGGCGTTCTGCAAGATTTCAGGCGTGACAACAGTACGCACGTTTCCCAGGCTGGCCAGCATCAGCCATGAAAATATCAGCAACAAAAAAATCAAGCTGGCCTGACCCGCAGAGATCAGCAGCGCAGGATGTTCAGCGGGGCGGGTAAACTGGCGGGCCAGCTCATAAGAGGCCAAGGTCCACAGCGGAACGATCACCCATACCAGATCGCCAACCTGGCGAGCGGGGTAAGCCAGCGCCAACAGGAGCGCAAAGGCAGCCCATAAGCTCAGGTATCTAAAGAATGCACTGTGTGGTGCATCACTGCGCCAAACTCGTACAACAGCAAAAAGGCTGAATAGGATTACCAACGGCTGGTAGACCAACAATGCTACCGGTAAGCGCAGGGCAGGCACTCCTGATGATTGCGCCCAGCCTTCAAGGTAAGCCGGCCAGGTGGCTGCCAATGCCCCTAATCCTTGTGGTAGGCGCAAGAAAAACGTGCCAACCAGGAGCAGGGCGCCCAGCAACCAGAAGAGAAATTGGCGACCGGCTGGCTTATAATCTTCAGGAGCACTTTCATCCAGGAACAATGAGCCCAGCGAAGCCAGACGGGCTTTTTTTGGCAGCCAGTATCCCACACCCCAGGCCAAGGCCAAAGATAAGGCGCCATAGACAACGCTGGGGCCCGAAAGCAAAGCCAGAGCGCAAAAAATTCCCGCCGCGGCCCAATAACGGGTGAAAAGGGCGGTTAGAGCTGCCAGGCTGAAAACCAGAGCCGGAATAGGGCTGCCAGCTACCCGGGACATCGCCAACAGACCAGGGTCCAGGGCCAGGGCAAAGGCCAGCAGCAAGCCAGCCGGCCGGCCAAGTAGACGGCGGTAGGCTAATGGCAACAACACCAGACCTGCTCCCGCCAGAGCCGGTATGCAACGCGCCAGAAAATTGGTAGATCCAAACAGGAAGAATAACACCCCCGTCAGGATTCCATAGAGCGGTTGCGGACCTAAAGCCACCGGTTCTCCCCTGGCAATAGCCAGAGCCTGAAGGGCCCACACCGCTTCGTGGTCCGCCAGCGAAGCTTCCCCCAGACGGTAAAAACGCACACCCAGGGCTAACACAAAAGCCAAGGCGTACAGGCTATGCTCGAAATTCCAACGACCTTTAGTCTCTTGATCCGTGTGCATGACAACACCAAACCGTATTATACCGCCCCACGTATACCTGTTTTTTGAATCTATTTTCTGCGAGGTTTCTCCATTCAGCTATCATCTGGGCGCCTCATAGATGACCATATCATCCTGGCTGAAAACCGGAACCAACCAGCGGTCGAATTTGGCTTCAAATAAGCGATAGGTGCTACGCTCGCGAGGACCGACAATCACGTAGCGGATATCATACTGGCGAATGACCTGCTCGGCCTGCTCCCAACTACGAGTCGTATACAGGCGCTCGATATCTGCCTGGCGAGAGCCAATCTCAGCAGTACCGCCGCGCCACTGGATCTGGTGACCGATCCAACCCAGCACAGTTGGCATGCCGCTGTGAGCGGCAACCCGCCCAAAATCACTATACTGCCCGCCATCCGGGCGAACAGCCTCTACAATGACGCCCAGCGGAGCAGAACGCAACCATTCGATGGCTGCCATCTCTGGCGGAGACTGGCGAGCGATATAGGCGGCCCCATCCAACGTCAGACCATTGGGTGGTTCGAAGCCCCGGGTCTTGTCCCACAGGCTGAGAACAGGGTAAACCAAAGCCATACCCAACACCAGGGGCATACCCAGGCGAAAAATACCCGCCCAGACCCCGCGCCGCTGCTGCAACAACATCGCAGTGGCGTAAGCGGCTGCAACTCCCCAGAACAACCAGGCTTGGAAATAAAACTTAAAGATGGTGTTCATGCGGGAGCTAAACTGGTCGCGCAGGTAGAAGAACTCCGGAGCTAGCACCAAAAAACCACCTGAAAGCACCAGCAACAGGACAAAGATATGCGCAAATGGCATTGACCGGGTGGAATTAAGAGAGTCTGCCTGCTCGTCAACAAGATCGAGATCTACCGTTCCTGGCTCTCCCTGACCTTTAGACAGCAAACCGGCGCAGGGGACCAATATCAAGAGCAAGGTGAGCCAGCCACCCGGGAAAATGAGGCGGCGCATGAGCGACTCCTGCAGCAACTCACCCCAGCCAGGCGCGCCCAGGTAGGCCAGGAAAATCTCCTCCGCAGAGGCAGCCAAGGGATTCAGACCTGCAAAAAGTGGCAGGTTGGTGATAGCCAATACCAGCAGCAGAACAACCAGGGTTAACAGGCCTAAAACGATCCCCATCAAGAAGAGACCGCGAAGCAAAGTATGGCGGTTTCCATACCCTCTCCAAAGATAAGCCAACCAGGCAAACAACGGTACAAACAGGGGAGCAAACATAACCCACAGGTGTGTCCCCCGCGTCAGGAAAACCAGGCTGGGGAGCAAACCTCCCGCCTGGGAGGAAAAGCTCAGGAAAAAGGGCAGGTACAGCAAAAGGCCGCTAACGCCGAGCGCCAGCCCCAATCCAGCGAAATCTGCCAGGCGCTGCCAGCCCCACCCGCTACGCCGGGCATTTTTTAGGACATAAGCGCCGGCAAAGATAGCAACATAAATCGGCCAATCCCAGGTATTCAGAAAAGCCATCCCCCCCAGGGTCAGCGCGGCCAGCAGGAATGCTGGCGGGCTGATGTTCCAAGACAGACCGGCGCTGGACAAGCCGGTGCGACCGTGACCGCCGCCCAAAAACAGGCTCAAGGTCAGGGCTAGAGCTAAAAAGGCAAAAGGCATAGCCAGGACATGCGGGTGCAGGTCCCCCAGCAGATATGAGAAAAAAGGAAATTCATCAATGATTTCGACCGGGTTGGAATTGAATTTGTAATCTTGTACGACGCGTGAAGCCCGCCACCACCACCAACTGCCGCTCCCGAACAGGCGCGGCAACCACGATAGCGGCTGACCAGGCGGCGCGGTCAGGTCAGCGATATCCAACCAGGTCCAAAAGCGAGAGGTGGCCTCGCCACCCGCGTCGGTGCTCCAAAACAGACCGCGAGCATGCAGCACTTCCAAGAAGCCTTCGATATTGCTGATGATCAAGATAAACAGCGGTCCAAACAAAGCCAGCGCGGGATTCGGCCGGGGAGTGGCCGTAAAATCTCCTGGATAGGCAGCGCCTGCCTGGTCGACAGCGATTGCCTCTACAGCAGGGGGAGACCTGCGTGCTGCTGCGCTTCGCGCGGCCAACAGGTTATAGACCAGGCCAAAAGATCCAATTGCCGTCAGGGCATAGACCAGGGCCAGCCCCAGGTTAAAAGCGACGCTCCCAGGTACAGCCGACAGTTTAGCCAGCATGGCCACCAGCACGTAGCCAAAATAGTAATATGAGATAGCGTAGCCAGACAGCCAGGGATCATGCGGTGGGAAAGTCTCCAAACGCAGAATAGCGTTGATGAAGGCGACCTCCATCGGTTTTTCGGTGCCAAAGATATCCGGGTTTGCAGAGCGGACGAACGCCCAGCCAGCCAAGGCCAGCAAAAAAAGGAACTCTACCCAAATTACGTACCCTCGCTGGGATCGAAACCAGGAGGTCATGCGGGCAAAATCAATCCGGCGTAGAAGCAGTGTGCTCAAACCCAACAGGATCGCCAGGGCTAACAACATCCCGCCTAGATCATTACGCAGGACTCCCAGCGAACCTAACAACCAAAACAGGTATCCCCACAGCAACAAACCCAGGCTGCGGGCGAAGGCATAGCCCCGGTCTGGCAACCCATTCAGCAGGCTATAAATCAGCGGAAAAACAGCCAGACCAGCCAGCGTTGCAATTAAGTACCACAAGAGAACTGCGATCATTCTTCAAACGCCCCGCCAGGGGTCCCCTCGAGAACCTGGTAAATCTCAGTGTCTCGATCCTGGTACACCATGCGCCACAAATATCCATCAAAGGCAGAGAATTTTTCCAACCCCGCTCCAGGGTAGTTGATTCGCTCCAATTGCCCAACAATGATAAAGCGCACATCATATTTATGCAAAAAAGCGCGCGCGGCCTGCTCATCGGTCGTCAGGTAGAACTGGTTGATCTCGACCAAGCGTTGGTTGACCCAGTCTGGCGGCAGCAAAGCTCGTTGTTGGCGCTGGTGGTTGTCCCACCCCAGCACACCCGGCAAGCCGGTGTAGATCGTAAAGCGTGAAAACCACGAGTACAGACGACCCGAATTTGCCTCTACAATAACCGGGGAACCGGGCACGTTCTCCTGCATCCAGCGGATGGCGGCGTAATCCTGGCTAAGATCCATCACCTGACCAAGCTCGTAAAAGGAGGCGTATTCCATGAAAGCCATCCCATCCAATGTATGGGGAGCCCGGGGCTCCATGCGATCCTTGATTTTGGCGGTGGTCCCCAACAAAGTGAACATGGCAGCCGTGGCGACCAGTAAAACAAAGGGGATTTGCCAGGCGGCGCGCCAGCGGGGAGTCCAGGCCGGCATCTCTTGCAGCAGCCAGCCCAAGGCCGCGCCAGCGCCAACCGCGAAGAGCGTCCAGACTTGAAGATAGAATTTAAAAACGGTGTTCATCCGGCCGATATCACCCACCACCACGATGACTTCAACCATCATGGTGATCAGCAGGCCGGTGCCAAACAAGAACAGGACCACCCGCTTAGGCTCACTCAGCCCGGGCCTGAACAGCAGCACACCCGCCCAGGCCGCCAGGGGCAGCGCCAACCAGGCAATATGCACACCAATCCACAACATTCCACCGGTCACCAGCAAAAGCAGCAAAGCCGCACTCTGGATTGCTAATCGATAGGGCTCCAGCTTACGCAGCGCCGAGAGAGGCGTGCGCGCCATCCAATCGCGGGTCTCCCAGATCATCCAGGAGCCGATCACAAACAAGAATAAACCCCAGTGGGTGAGATATGAAGAAGTGGGCGTGCGACCACGAGTCCACAACTCCACTGAGCCATAGGCCTGCCCATACCACCAGGTGTAAGGACGGTAGAGCAGCAGCGTCAAACCAACCAGTAACAGCACTCCCAAGGCTGGCAGCAGTATACGCCTGAATATTGGTGGAATAGGCGCCAGCCAACTGGCCCGCTGCGCGTCATCATGCCGCCAGAGGGCATAGGCAATGGCAACCATACCCAAGGGCAGATAGGTATAGATATCAGACAGATTGATCGGGTAGAGGGCGCCAATAGCAAGCGCTCCTAAAATAAAACCTAGAACTCCGCCGCCCAAACCCCGCCAGCGTCCAGTACCCAAAGCCACCGAGAGCACCCAACCTAAGGCTAATAAAGCCACCGGCAGGGCAAAAAGGTGCGCATGGGGATCACCATACAGGACGGTGAAGTAAGGGAATTCAGTGATCGGCTCGACATCCCCGGGGGCGGGGATGACCCGGCTGGGGATCCAATACCAATCTCCCAGGCTGTAGGGCAGGTTTGCGCCAGCCAGAGCTTTCCCCAGGCCTTCAAAAGTCCACAGGAAGCGTGACAGGATGCCGGCGCCCTCGATCACACCGCCAGGCGCGGCCAGGCGTTGATAGCCATGCAGGATCATACGCAAGCTGCCCAGGTTGCCCAATACGACCATGCCCAGAGAAGCTGCTATGGCCGGCACAAAAGAAGCCATGCTGAGGCTGAAGCGCAAGTTCGACCTGTGTGACAGGTTCCAGGCTGCCGAAAAAGCTCCCAATGCAATTAGGGCAAAGACAGTCGGCAGGATCAAGTTGTATGCGAAGGCCGGCACGAACCCAAGCCATTTCACCACAACCCCCACCAGGACAAAACCGTAGTAATAATAATTCAGGTATCCGCCGGCATACCAGGGGTCGTAAGGCGGGAAGGAGCTGCTCTTCAGGATGGCATTGAAATACGAAAAATCCATCGGGCGTTCGCCGCCCTTCCACGGATGCCACAGATCTGGATTGCCCAGGCGGATGAGTAAACCCGCCAGGAAAAATGCCAGAAACAGCCCTTCTACCAGCAGAAAGTAACGGCGTCCCTCCCGCCATTCCCGGCGTAGCTCATCCCGCTGGAGAAAGGCTAAGAAACCGCCCAGCCCGGCCATCAACAGAACAATGACCGTGATGGTGCTGCGCTCAGGGGGAATGTTTAAAGAGCCGCCGGCCCATACCAGGTAAGATAGGATCAATAGACCCGCTGTGCGCGCCAGAGGATATCCCCGGTCTGCCAGGCCGGGCAGCGCCAGCCGCACCACAGGATATACCGCCAACCCTAACAAGGCAATGCACAAATACCACACAGACACCCCCACCCATTGCAGGCGGTTGTGCGGGGCCTGGGAATCGAACAGCTCGGCCCAGGTTCCGCCCTGACGCTGCGCCTGCAAGCGATCTGTGGGCAACATCAAGTCAGCGGGGTAGGCAGGCGCTCTCTTGGGGGTGATTCGCATCACTCGGCTGAAATCAATCCCACCCAGCAGCTCAGATACCCGCTGAGAGTCGTAGTGATCCGTCTTGCGAAAAACAAAGACTTTCGGGTGATCGTACACCGTGAAGGCTTCTTCAGCGAATTGGGTATTGATGCTAACAGGGCCCAGGGTTGGTTCAGACTGAAAGATCTTGACCAGCTCAAAACCGAGCTGCCCCTGGAAATCACCCACCTGGGCTACGTTATAGCACCACTCAATTTCCTTGTCGGCAGGACAGCCTAACAAGTACCGGTAGTATTGCGTGACCAGCGGGAAGCGCTCGGGCAAGCGCGGTAAGCTGCCCCACTGGCGGCTGGAGGTGATCAGGATATACTCCGCTTCGTCCAGGATGCCTTCGAAGCGGACCAGCATTTCTGGGGTGTCATCCCGGTACATATGAAAATTCAGATCAAGTGGGTAAATGCCAGCAAAGCCATCGTACGCGCCCAGGCGCAGGGGCAAACCGTCGTCCCAATCTCCTTCGTTGGCAATAGGCGTGCCTTTAAGAGTAACCCCACCGCTGCCAGACTCAACCGAGAGGGTGAGATTATACAGCTCACCTTTTGTTACCTGGAGAGGTGGATCTAAAACCACACTCAAGCCATCTGCGCGCCCGTTCACTTCCTGGCCAAGTTCAAGAGTCACAGATGCAGAAGAGAGGGCCTGAGAAGACCCAGCAAAGGTCAGATTAAGCGTTTGTTGACCGGATTCAGGCTGTGTATTTTCAAGACGGTTAAGAACCACTTCACCGACATCGCCGTCTGCCTGGGCTATGAAAAAGGTTGTATACGATTGAGCAGCTCCGACCAGGGCGCCGGTGAGGGGGACAGATTGGACCAGGTAACTGCCATCCAAGCGGATGATGGGCAAATCTAGCCAGCCGGAAAGCGTGAGCGGACCCTGGTTGGAAAATAATTCCAGGTCGACCAGGTAGGTCTGCCCGGCAACCAGCTCAAAAGGCCGGTCGAGCGAAATGACCGTGCTCGAGGTTTCCAAATCCTGCTGAGTGAATGGAAATGGAAGGATTACAGAGCCCTGTGAGGGTTGGATGGGTAGATCCGACATCGAAGCCAGCTTGAGGGTGAGTGTTTTGTCACCGGCAGCCACATCCGGGTTGACCAGGCTGGTCAGGTAGATCTCCGACAAAACCCCACTCTCGTTGGCCCGGAATGATTCTGAAAAAGGCATCCCCGGACGCAGAGTGTAATCATAGGCATAAGGAAGCGGTTGGTTGTAGACCCCCTCGGGTGTTTGGATGCGCAGATTGAGTGGGCCGGGGATGTTTTGGTAGATCCAGTAGGTAGCCTCCACGCGGGTGAAGGGGCTGGTGTAGATGTTCAGAAAAGCAAAAGCGTAGGCATAGGTCCCTGACAAGACCACCACACCGATAAAGCCTGCCAGCAGCCGGTTCCAGGCCAGGCTTTTGGAAGGCTGGGTCAGATCCTGTTCCGAAGTAGATACCTTTCGCCAGCCTCGATCGTACAGGGTCACCACAGCCCAGGCAGCAAAGATAGCCAGGAATGGGTAGACCGGGTACTGGTAGCGCATGGTAGGGTTAAATTGCAACGACTGCCAGGTGAAATAAAAGGCCACCCAACCCCACAGCAGGATATGGCGCCGCCAATCGCCTTTCCACATGCGCCAGCCAGCCCACAGAAAACCGGCCCAGGCCAGCAAGCCCAAAGGCAAGCCAAACCCCCACAAAACTATATTTTGCAATGAAAACCAAACCGGACGCCGCGCCCACTGCAAAGCAGGCGGGAAGTCCACATCCCCAGCAGCTTGGATACGCTGTTCGCGGATATTAGCCACCCAGGCGTCATTGGGCAGTATACCCAATAGACCTGGCCCACTGAAGGCGTAAGGTTGAAAGAGACGGAAGACCAGGATGCTGGTCACGGCCCCTATGGCCAGGAACCAGAAATATTCAATAAACAAGCGCTGGCGCTGCTCTACAGGGACCCGGGTGAGACGGATAGCCAGAGCAGCGGGCAGCATCATTGCCACTGGAGCCGCATTGATTTTTGATGCCACCGCGCAGCCGAGGGCTATCCCAAACCCAAGGCTGCTAAAAATGAGCGGATGGGCAACGATCTTAGCCAGGCGCGATGACGGCTGATGCTGGTGGGCTGGACGGGCCTCCATGGCAACCTGCACAGCAAAATAGACCGCCAGCACGGTGAAGAGGGTCGCGAAGGGATCCATGGTGTAGTAGTGCGACTGCTGGATTTGCAGGACGGTGGCGGCTGAGAACGCAGCTGCCAGTAAGGCCACCCGTTTCCCGTACAGACGTAGAGCGATGAAGGCAACCAACAAAACAATCAAAAGATCTGCTGAGGCAGATAAAAACCGGCCAACATCTGTCATCTCTACCAGACCCGAACGGCCATAAACGGATTGAACCAGGTACCGGGCCAGGAAAAGGGGCAAGGTGCCGTAAACATAAAAGCCATGCCCACGGTTGTGCGGATTCAGGCTAGAGATAGCCGTATCAAAGTACTCCGACCAGCTCTCCACCGGCTCGATGACGGAGCCTACCATTAAAAGAAAACGCTCATCCGGATGCATGAAGGAGTATTCACCCCAATCGATGCCGCTAAAACGCAGAAAGGCCCCAACCAACAAAATCAGGACCAAGACAAGGTTAAATAGGAGCATGTGGCCAGAAATGCGGGGCGCGGCGGGGTCACTCATACACTGGTATTATAGCTCCGGAGGGACTACGAACATAAGGAAATCTTTACCCTCATAGCGAGAATCATAAACCTGGAACCAGCCCTGGGGATAGAGCTCCTTTAGCATAGTTTTACCTTCCAGGTCTTCGGGCTTAATCAAAAACAGTTTTGGGCCGGGTACCAACAGGGTCGTATGCAATTGGTCAGGGAAGACAGCATAATCCTTGGTGGGAAAGCCGGCATGCATGCCAACCAGGCGTGTATCGACCCAATGCGGATAAGCCAGGACCCAGGCGCTATCCGCATCGCCAATCGAGTCACTGAATTGCCGGATGACCTGCCCCATCTCGGTTGTATTCCAGGAAGACGCCGAGTAGGCTGCCTGGTAACGATTGAAAACCAGATCGTAGTTCTGGGCTGCGGATAGAACCAGCAAACCACCTGCCAGCGACCAACTCACCAGATTGGCAGCCGGGGTTCTTGAGCGCCGTTCGATCGCCTGGAGAATCCCGTCCAGACTGATACCAACCACTACAAATACCGGCACCAAGGCTCCTGCCGTCCGGTTGAGGGCCGGATTTTCATCCGGATAAGCCAATGATAGGATGGAGGGCAGCATCAGCAGCGGGATTGACAGCAACAGGAACAGGTCCAGCCAATAACGGCGGCGCAAATAGCGCAGCAAGAGAAACCCCACTCCCAAGTGGAACACAGCCCCTGAAACCAGGTCCAGGGCCGGGCGGTAAGTGACGGATACCGGCCAGATACTGCCATTATCCCAGGCAAACATGGTCAATGCATTCCACAGGTTACTCATGAATATTGGCAAAGCCGGCCCGGGTAAGGGTCTTTCTACCGTACCCATCCTGGAAAAAGCCCGGTAACCAAAACTATCCAGATCCTGCAAGGCATAGCTCAACAGGGGCAGGAAGACCACCACAGCCACCAGAGCCAAAATGATCAGGTGATAGATGGAACGCTGCCGCACACCGGCTGAGGCCTTATGCAACAGGTACAGACCCACTCCCAAGACGACCACCAGCGGCAAGATGCGGATGGGCGTATAACCGTGCAAACCAATGCCCAAAAACAGCCCTGCCAGGATGAAGTCGTTGCGGTTGGAGGTGCGCAAGCCGCGCACCAGGTAATACAACACCGGCGCGACAAACAAGGGATAAAGGGTAAAACGCAGGGCCACGCGCGCGATGACGTTAGGCCAATAGGCAATACCGCTGAAAAGCAGGGCCAGAGCGCCGGCGCGGCGGCTGCCCCCAGCTTCTACTCCCAGCAAGTAAATATAAGGCAAGGTCAGCAAGCCTGCTAACACTGTACCGATTTTCATGCTTAGGAAATTTAGCTCTAAACCCGTCAGACGGATCACAGCAGCCGTCAGATACATCTGCAGTCCTTCGCGGCCAGTGTTACGGGTGAAGAAAACAGGGGTCTGTCCTTGCAGCACATCCCAGATATCTAATAGCTTTTCGGCGTGATCGCTCACCATCTGGGGAGGCACCTCTTCCAGACGATATACTCGGAAGAAGACCACCAATGCGATAGCTGCCAGGGCAGGCAACATGTTGCGATGGATCTCGACTCGCCAGCCTGGACGACGCAGAACATGCCCCAATCTCTCCATCCAGGAAGGCCCATTGGGATTGTTGACCCAGAAAGCCCGTACGACCAGCGTCAAGGCTGCCAGCCACAACGCCAGGTTGAAGAGATTAAAACGATTACCGCTGAAAACCCACAAGCCAGCCAGGGTCAAAATCAGGGAGGTAACCAAATAGGTTGGATTGTAGAGCGGGCCAGCAGCGTCTTGTCCTTGCTGTATGGAAGAACGGGCCTGCTCCTGGGCAGCAGACGGCGCCAGCTCAGCCGAGAAATAGGCCCACACCAGCAGCAAGACAGCCACTCCATACAATACAACTCCCACACCCCAGGCACGCTCTAGAGCGGGTTCAAAGCTGCTTTGTGCAACCAGAGCCAGGAAGAGCGCGGCCAAAGTGCGCCAGGGAATTGTAATTGCCAGCGGAAGCGTCGGGGCGTGCCCAGAGATCGGAGTTGCTTCGCTTTCCGGGTTCCATTCGATATCTTCGCCCAACGGATCAGCAGGCGCCGGTGCTAATGGAACCTGCGGGGCCGGACCACGCCAGGGTGTCAGCTTGGCCTTCAAATAATCCAGTACGCTGGGTTCGTCCATCTCGGTCCACCAACCATTATCGTCAAACAAGCTTTTTGGCAATCACGATCAGGCTTTCGCCCAATCGAAGGGGTATGATACTCCATCCAAGGATAGCCTGCAAGCCCCCAGGCCACCCGAAGAGCAGTTTTTGGAAAGAGCGGGGCAACCAGGGTAGATAAGGTGCATCCCAAAACCCATCTGAAAATATTTTCTGGGGTTGCAGGTGATGCTTGCGTAAAAGCGCCAGCCACTCTTTAGGCAGTTTAAGGCTGATATGAGTAGGGTCTTGATAACCAATCCAGGCTTCTTTTTTCAGCGCTCGCATGGGTGAATCCAGATTGGGAGTAGCCATCAAAAACACCCCACCTGGCGCTAGCAGCCGACTGACCTCTGCAATTGCTTTTTGCGGGTCAGGTAAGTGTTCAAGGACATGTTTGGCAATGATGATCTGAAAACCAGCCTCCCCCAAAGGGCTCAGGTCTTCAGCCGAAAGCATCAAATAATGCGCACCCGGGACGTTTCGCCGGGCCTCGGATAGAGCAGATAAATTGATATCCGTGCCATACACCTGGTATCGCCCGGCCTGCTGTGGCAGCAAAAACCATTCTAACAGGTGACCCAGGCCACAGCCAATCTCCAGCACACGTCCCTGGTCAGGACCGTATTTCTGAGCCAGCCGGGCATAGAAGCGATTCGACCACCAGTACTGGCTGTAGCGAGTAAAGGATACCTGTGCATAAGGACCGCTTTTAAAATAACGCCCATCAAACTGTGTTGAGGTTGAGGCCTTATCGTCAGAAGGGGATTCAGTCATTTCAGGCAACCTCATGCTTTCCAAGCAACATAGAACGTGAAAGCCCCCTGCGAGTCTGGCTGGGGGAGCGCATATGGCTTCACCAGGCGCATGGTCAGGCTCAGGTTCCAGCGAGCAGGGGCTATGATCCAGCGCCTAAACAGCATGCGAGAGACCAGAGTCGGGGCGCCAAAGTAGTGACCCCACTCCAACATACGCATGGCATGGGGGGAGAAATAATGCCACCAGCGTTCAAGCCGGAAACCGGCCTTTTCCAAACGCGTCTGCCATATCTCTGGAGTATCAGTGTGCTCTACGCGTGACATGCGCCGGAACCAGGAGGTATATTTCCGGCCCAGGCTCTCCATGCCCAGCCTGCGTAAGATGCCCGCGACCGAAAGCTCCGTCAGATAGGCAGGGTTAGGCACACAGAATAAAAACAGCGCCCCAGGTTTGAGCACCCGAGCTGTCTCAGCCAATACTGCATCGATATGAGGGATATGCTCCAGGACCGAATTGCTCAACCCGCTGGCAAAGTAGGCATCTGGGAAGGGCATGTCTCCACCATCCGCTTGGACCAGAAAGCGGTAGCCACCCAGCCGGGCTGCCTGGCGGATCGGCGCGCCCCACGGGTCAAGGCCGACATCCAGCGGTTGGTCGAAAACCAGGCTGGCGAAATGTCCATCGCCGCAACCCACATCTAGTACCGGGACGGGCAACTTGAAATCCTGGTAAAAATGCGCCTCAACCGCGCGCAGCATGGCCCGAAAATAGGGTAAATCTCGCACAAACAACCACAGAAAATCCTTTTCAACTCTTTTCACTCAATAATTCCTCAAACAACTGCTCATACTGGAGTGCTACGGCCTGCGGCGAAAAACGCTCAGCAATACTGTACGGCTCTTGCCGGAAGCTATCCCTGTGATCCAAAATATCGATGATGGCCTGCGCCAGGGAGGCAGGATCTCTGGGTGGAACAATGCGCCCCATGCCGGTCATCATCACCGGAACCCGCACCCCCGGCAAATTCGACGCGATCACCGGGGTTCCGCAGCTCATGGCTTCCACCTGCACCATGCCAAACGACTCGGTGCGGTTGATGCTTGGCAGAACGGTAAGCTCAGCTTCCATAAAGAAAGCCGCCAGCTCTTGCTCGGTCAGGATACCCATAAAGGTCCAATGCTCCCCTAATTCCCGAATCAGTGGCGCCAACTGGTGAGCATAATCGTGCTCGCCCAACACATTCTCATATTGTCCGACAAAGAGCACCCTGGCATGGGGGTGTTTTTCTAATACAGCCGGCAAAGCCTGTACCAGGAATTCAACCCCTTTCTCGCTCGCCAGCCGGGCTGCCATACCGATGATCCGCTGTACAGGTTGGATACCAGCCTTAACCCGGAAGTCCCTGATATCTGCCTCGCTCACTTGCGCCAGCTCAACTGGCGGCAAAATCGGATGCACTTTACCCAAATAGGCCTGCAAAAAGGGGGAGCTTTCGGCGTAATCGCGGGTGTTGGTAACAATGGCATTCGCCAGGCGAGCTGAGATATGGTT
>JAWOHN010000063.1:0-6386 GCA_046485135.1 Anaerolineales bacterium
CCTGCCTTCTCAATGCGGGGCGCGCCAAACAGATAGATGCAGACCTGTTCTGGCCGGTTTTGCGGATTTCCCATAGGCTGATTTTACCATTTCAAGCCCAAGATTACGGAATTAGATCTCTGGTTGCTTTCGTAACGGTATCCGTAACGCTGGCAGGACGTGTACTTTATACAATGTAGATGATTAATCGATCGAATTTGACTCACAAAAAGGAGGTAATTGCTCAGGCTAAAGCCATTATAGAGAAGATCATTTCTCCGGCAGGCGAGCAATACCAAAAGGAGTATCCAATGCAAGAATCGAACACTTACCGAATTAACGATAAGACTTTGGCAGATAGTGCCATCGATGGTCTTTTTGGAGGCCTCCTGGCTGGAGCCGTAATGGGGGTGGTGATCGTGCTGGGGTGGGTTTTGATCGGTGAAGCCCCTGCCACACTGTTGGAGCGCTTCAGCCCAGGACAATCGATGACTCCTGCAGCAGGAGTTCTCATGCACCTGGCGGTTTCAGGTGTATATGGCGTGGGGTTCAGTTTGCTTGCCAACGGAATTCCTCGCCGGACCAGAGCGCAGATTCCGGGCTGGCTGGCAGGTCTAATATACGGGGGTCTTCTGCTGGTTTTGGCCCTCAACCTGATACTGCCTGAATTGCGTTCTACGTTAGGAGAACTGCTGTTGTGGATCATCGCCCTGGGTCACGCGGTCTACGGGATCGTGTTAGGGATCAAGGCGTATCCTAAAGTCAGTTAATTTTGACTCAGGAGTATAATTAGCCATCTTTAATATTGATATTTAAGACCTAAATATTCAATAAAAATACTGCTCAGGCTGAAACCTTTGCAAGATAAGCGCCTTAGCCGGACGAGTGGTGTTCTGGAACAATCAATCATGGGGCATCGATGATGGAGATTCAACCTACCGTACAAGTATCACCCACAACTCGAGCACAGATCCCCGGTCCACGTGGCCATTTCCTTTTGGGGAGCATCCCCGATTTTCGCCGTGATCAATTGGGCTTCGTCCTACGCATGGCTCAAGAATACGGCCCTGTGGCGCGCATGCGCCTGGGTGGGGTTGTTTTGAATATGGTCAACCACCCTGAAGGCGTCCAGCGCATCCTGCAAGAGAACAACCATAATTACATCAAGGGGGATTATTTCGAACCCATCCGGCAGGTGGGCGGCGATGGGCTATTTACCAGCGAAGGCGCGCACTGGTTGCGCCAACGGCGCCTGATGCAGCCGGCTTTTCACCGCCAACGCATCGCCGGTTTTGGGGAGCTGATGGTGCGCCAGACGGAGCGCATGCTAGAGCGCTGGGAGGATGCAGCCTTTTCCGGGCAGGCGCTGGATATCAGCCACGAATTCACCGACCTGACCATGCGTATCATTGCCGAGGCTATGTTCAGCGCTCAAATTGAAGAGGATGTGCGAGCGGTCAGCGAGGCCATATCGCTTTTGTTGGCGGATATGAACTTCCGCTTCCAGGTGCCTTTTTATCCCAGAATAATGAGTCTCCCGACGCCGCGCAACCTCCAGGCCCGGCGGGCGTTAAAGGTGATCGATGAGGTGATCTACCGCATCATCCGCCAGCGCCGCCATGAGCAGGCGCACGAGAACGATCTATTGGATATGTTGATGCATGCCCGGGATGAAGAGACCGGTGAAGCGATGAGTGAAAAACACCTGCGCGACGAGGTGGTGACGATCTTTGTTGCCGGACACGAGACGACCGCCGTGCTGCTGACCTGGCTGTTTCACATTTTGGGGAATGAGCCAGAATGGGAGGCCACCCTGGCGGATGAGGTCTGTATGGCGCTGGGAGAACGCAGGCCCGATTTTGCCGACCTGGCGAATTTCCCGATCCTGCGTAAGGCGATCGATGAGACCTTGCGCCTGTACCCACCAGCCTGGATCACCAACCGCACTGCTGTGCAAGATGATGTCATTTGCGGCTATCCGATCCGGGCAGGCGAGGTGGTGGGCATCTCACCTTATGTTGTCCACCGGCTAGCGGAGTATTGGCCTGACCCAGAGCGCTTTGATCCTACGCGTTTCTCGGTGGAGAATGCTGACGGGCGACCGCGCTTTGCATATTTTCCTTTTGGCGGCGGGCCGCACCAGTGTATTGGTAATAACTTCGCCCTGGTCGAAGCGCAGCTCATCTTCGCCACGCTGGTGGGACGCTACCGCTTGGCGCCGTTGCCCGGTCGGCCGGTTGAGCTTGAGGCGACCGCCACCCTGCGCCCCAAAGGCGGGTTGTGGATGAAAGTTTTGCCAGGTAAGTCGGGAAGGGTGAGAATTGTCAACCACACAAAGCAACCCAATTAAAGAAACTCGATTGAATCGTACAGCATGGCTGGCGATGCTGGCATCCGTCATCATCATTATGGCCAGTCTGATGGCTACTGCTTACCGGTTTTCATTACCCACGGATGGTTGGGAGCTGGTGGAAAGCCCATCTGGCGAGTTATTATTTTTGCGTAATTACCTGGCAGAAAATGGAGGACAAGACACGCCAGGCGGAGCTAACTTGCAGCCCGAGGATACGCTCCTAGCTGTGGAAGGCCAGCCGATTGAACTATTAAACTATCATTTGAACCCAGGGAAGAACTGGCGTATTGGGGGAAGCCTGAACTATTCGATCGAGCGCGGGGGCGAAACACTCAACCTGATCGTTCCATTGATGCGTATTCCGGGCCATTTCGTATGGGAAGCAATTCTAGATAATCTATACGGTCTGATGGGGGTCCTGTTTTTTGCCGTTTTGGCGGTCTATGTCTTTAGCTGCCGGCCAGGCAACCCGGCGGCCCAGATTCTGTTATTTCTAGGGGCGCTGAACCTGGCTATGTCGATGGCAGGCCTGTTTCTGCTCGACGTACCTGTATTCATGGGCGCATCCTTTTGGGTGGATCTATGGTTGTTCTTCAATACCTGGGTGTGGGGGGCTTTTCTCTTTCCAAGCCTGCTCCTGCTGACCCTGGTTTTTCCACGCCCCAAGCGTTTTGTGCAGCGCTACCCAGCCTGGGTACTGGTTGTCCTTTTCGGGTTATTACACATTTTGCGCTTGATATTTGGAGACCAATGGCAAATTGGCTGGGGATTGGTGCCTGTTTATGGTTTGCTGGCGCTGGGCAGCCTGGTTCATTCGTATATCAGCCTGCGCCACGACCCGGTGGCTTTGGCCCAGACCAAGTGGGTGCTGGGCGCGCTGGTGATCATGGTGGGTTATCCGGCTTTACACAATATCTTGCTGTTGGCTTTCCCCTCTCAATTCGCCCTGCTCATGTCCCTTCCAGGTGTTGAATTTTTGAGTGAGCTATTGTTTAGCCTATTGCCAGTGCTCCTACCGGTGGCGCTAGCCATCGCCATCCTGCGCTATCGCCTGTTTGACATCGATGTCATTATCCGCCGCACGCTGGTGTATGGTTTGCTGACGATCTTGCTAGGTGTAGTTTATCTTGGCGGAGTGACCGTCTTGCAGAGCCTGTTCACGGCTGCCAGCGGCCAGTCATCGACTTTGAGCATTGTACTCTCTACATTAATAATTGCAGCGCTGTTCAGCCCATTGCGTCAGCGACTGCAGGAGTTTATCGACCGGCGCTTTTACCGGCAGAAGTACAACGCCGAGCAGGCGCTGGCGGAATTTTCTACCCTGGCGAGCCAGGAAACCGACCTGGCAATCCTGACCGGGCAATTGGTCGGCGTGGTGCAGGAGACGCTCCAGCCGCAACAGGTCAGCCTGTGGCTGCAGCATGATCGTAGGTCTGCAGAGGCAATCAAATGATTTTCCGTTTGATCTGGCTGGCTGTCACTATTTTCGCCATTGGGCTTTTCGTTTTGGGATTACCAGCGCGACATGCTCAATTGCAGGTTATCTCACCGGCTGCCAACATCCGCGTTGGGGAGCTGCTCCCTGAAGAAGCCCAGGCCTTGGTTGATCTGGGTTTATCGCCGCGTTTTTACGCCAGTTATTTCACTGCTCTGGAAGCGATTACTGCCATTCCCTTTATCCTGGTTGCCATACTGCTTTTCTGGCGGAAAGCAGAAGAGTGGGTGGTATTTCTGATCTCCATCACCGGGGTTTTGACCGGTACGATGGCCTTGCCGGTGGTGGCAGCGCTGGTTGCCTCTCTCCCTGAGTGGGAAATGCCGGTGCTGATCCTGCGCAATATCGCCATTATGGGGTTGATCACTCAGTTTTTTGTTTTCCCCGATGGTCGCTTTGTTCCGGGCTGGACGCGCTGGGCAGCACCCTTGTGGGTTGTGTATAGCTTTGCAGCGACCTTTCTTCCATCCCTGGCCCCACCGGTGGGTCTGGCCGGCGTAGGGCCGCAGGACTTACCTATTATGCTTTGGCTTTTTCTGTGGATGGGTCTTGGGGGTTATGCCCAGATCTTCCGCTTTCGCTATGTATCCACGCCGATCCAAAGGCAGCAGACCAAATATGCCGTTTGGGGCCTGGTGATTGCATTCGCGACTGCCTTTCTGGCCTTCCTGGTAAATTACCTGGGAAGGGTATTCATCCCCACACCGCTGATCTCTATGCAGCTCAAACTGTTATCCTTGACGATCACGCTGCTGGTCGCTTTGCCTGCTTTGCCGTTATCTGTAGCGCTGTCCGTCCTGCGCTACCGCTTGTGGGACATTGACCTGCTCATCCGGCGCACGCTGGTTTATGGTGTACTGACCGCCTCATTAGCGCTGTTTTATTTTGGGCTGATCCTTCTGCTGGAAGGGATGCTGCGTTCCTTGGTGGGCAGCAGCGGACAGGTTGCTACTGTCATCTCCACCTTGGTCATCGCGGCCCTGTTCAGCCCGCTGCGCCGGCGCATCCAAGATTTCATTGACCGGCGCTTCTTCCGCCAGAAATATGATGCTGAGCTGGCCTTGGCTGAGTTTGCTGCGGCAGCCCGTAATGAGACGAATCTGAACCAACTCTCCACTTATTTGACTGCAACCGTTCAGAAGACGCTGCAGCCAGAGATGGTCAGCCTGTGGCTGAAGCCCGGGGAGGAAAGAAAATGATAGGTGACCCTGTGACCCAACGGACTGATGAAAAGCACTACGACCGCGGCGCCCGGCTGACCCTGTTTTTTGTAGTTCCATTGCTGCTGTTCAGCCTGGCGCTGCTGGTGTATCGCTTCACCCTGGCTACGGACGGCTGGATTTCAACCGAGCCAGATGGTTTCGATTCGTACGGGTATATTTACGAGCAGGATGTGATGGGGGTCCCTTCCGGTCTGCAGGAAGGTGACCACCTCATCGCAGTCGAGGGGATTTCGCTGGATACGACCAACATCGACGGTTCGTTGTTCAGGCTGCAACCGATCTGGCAGGTGGGGAACAGCGTGCATTATACGGTCGTCCGCCAGGGGGATGAAGTGACTTTACAGGTGCCCCTCGTCCACTGGCAGTGGTCAAAATACATTCGCAGCGAGGCATTCTCACTGGACAATATCTTTGGTTATACCGGCATTATCGTCTTTTTGGGGATGGGCTTTGTCGCCTTTATAAGACGCCCCGAAAATCCTGCCGCCAGGGCCTTGTTGGTGCTGGGCGCGTTTTGGACGAGCGGATTCCTGGTGGCTGGTCCGCTTCCTGGGATGATCGTTGATTCTATTATCCTTGTGTCGGCGATCTCGTTGATGATCCAGATTACTGCGCTGTTTACGGTGCTGATCCCCCCTGCGTTCATCCGCTTTGGATTGGTGTTCCCGCACCCAAAACCCATCCTGGAGCGCATCCCCTGGATTGCCTATCTGCCCTATCTGGTCGGGCTCATTGGCATCTTCGCCTTTCTGAAAGGTTTCTTTGCGTTCGGGTGGGCTTGGACTGCCAGCTCGATCGCAATCACGATTTTATTGTTGATCCATAACGCCTTGACCATGCGGGATGCGGTCAGCCGCGCCCAGATGCGCTGGGGACTGGGCGGTATACTGCTCGGTCTGGCGATTTTTTTGAGTTCATACCTACCCATTTTTGTGCAGCTCAGCCCGTTGGTCGAGAATTTTCTTGATGCCTGGGGATCATTGAGTTTCGCGATCATGGGCGTGACTCTGGGCATTGCTATCCTGCGCTACCGCCTGTTCGACATCGACGTGATCATTCGCAAGACGCTGGTCTACGCGGCGCTGACAGTTACCCTGGGATTGGTTTATTTCGGCACCGTGATCTTGCTGCAGTCGCTGTTCGAAGCCGTCAGCGCTCGATCCGCAGGATCGCTGCGGTCGCCGGTCGCCATCGTCATCTCCACCCTGGCGATCGCGGCCTTGTTCAACCCACTGCGCCGGCGAATTCAGGATTTCATCGACCGGCGCTTCTTCCGCCAGAAATATGATGCTGAGCTGGCCTTGGCTGAGTTTGCTGCGGCAGCCCGTAATGAGAC
>JAWOHN010000066.1:0-15828 GCA_046485135.1 Anaerolineales bacterium
TCGCCAGCGGCAGGAAGAAACCTTCCTCGCCTGCAGGTAGTGCAAATGTGCCCAGGTCCTGGTTATCGCCCTCACCCGAGACAAAGGCCGAGATGATCGTGCCTTCGGCAAACGTGACCGGCGCCAGGTCGATCAGAGTCATGGCCCCACCGGGGGTGGTGATGATCAGGTCATAGGTGCCCGCATCCAGGGGGATGAAACCGGTCACATCGCCAAAGTTGACGTTCTCGAGCACCGGTGTGCCGTCAAACAAGCGCACATCGGCTGTCGCTGCCCCAGGCGCAAACGGCGCTAGGTGGCCCAGCCGCAGGTGGAACTGCCCTGCTGCCGGAGCCGTCAAGTCGTCTTCCAGCAGGATCAGGTCCAAGTCCTGGTTCATGCCATCGCCCACCGCCACTGCTGTGTAGTAGGTGCCGGCAGCCAGATCGATATTGGCTTCAATGGCCGGATCAGTCGCCCCAGTTGGTACCACACCGGCCGTGTAGGACCCGGCTGGAAGCTCGATATATCCGGTTGAGTCGCCGTAATTAAAATCCTGGATCGCCGCCTCACCATTCAAGGTGACAGTCACCGAGGCGTCCTCGGCAAACGGAGCCAGATGGACAACTTGCAGATAAGCCACATCATCATTGACGATGTTTTGAGCAGCTTGCGTTGCCATAAATGGCTGCAGGACAATCAAAGCCATCAGCATTGTGAATATCACAAACGTACTCCAAATTTGCTGTCTTTTTGACATGATTATTTATTCTCCTAAATTTATTGACCGATGTTATGTAGATAAAACCGAAGTATTTCCAGTGAAATCCCGTACCTCCTTCCCACTATTTATGCGAATTATTCCAGTATTTTACATTATTTGTAGATATATATTATATATTATAGTCAATAATTGACCGCGAGTCGAGAGATTTTTATAACTCTCATAAAATCTTAATCTGGGGCAGACAGGAAGCGGAGTGTCTGAAAATGGCCTATCATTTTCGGGTTTTCCCACAGATTCCCAAAATTCTCATCCGGGATTACAATTAGGGGGCTCAATCAAGGAAACCTGCTATTATATTAGTCGTCACCGATCGTACGGAGGAGAACAACAATGGCCTTGAATGTTGGAGAGATTGCCCCAGATTTCTCTCTGGAAAGTCACCTTGGAACCACCGTCCGCTTAAGTGATTATCACGGGCGCTGCAATATCGTCCTGGCCTTTTTTCCACTGGCCTGGACGCCAGTTTGAACCAGCCAGATCCCATCATACCAGGCAGAACTGCACCGGTTTGATGGGGTCCGGACCCAGGTCCTGGGTCTGAGTGTAGATAGCATACCTTCACTAATTGCCTGGGCAGACAGCCTAGAAGGTATCACCTACCCGCTCTTGAGCGATTTTTACCCGCATGGACGAGTCGCTGACCTCTATGGTGTGCTCCGCACGGATGGAAGAAGTGAGCGCGCCATCTTTGTAATCGACAGAAAAGGTCAGATCCGCTATGTGGATGTACATGATATCGATGAGCAACCGGACAATGAGGTGCTCTTCAAAGTATTAAGTGAGATTGAGCCACTGGCAGAACCTTACCAGCCACCTGCACAACCCGAACCGGTTTCAGCACTCCGCCAGGGTGTAGTGCTTTATTGCACCCGTTGGTGTCCCACCTGCTACCGAGCGCGCGCGTATTTTGAGCAACGCGGCATCCCCTACACCGAAATCGATATCAATTACGACAAAGAAGCTGCCAAACGCGTGCGCGAATGGGCCAACGGCAACCAGACCACACCCACCGTCGAGATCAACGGAGCCGTCATTGTTGGCTACGATGAGACCAAACTAAACGAAATCTTTGGCCGTAAATAAAATGAACTTCCATGCGTTGTTAGATCACTTCACAATAAAAGTAGCCACGCTTTCAAAATTCAGGTTTTTCAACAATTCGATTGAAAGTCCATCATTTGCTGAACACCTTGCTGCAATTGAGTTCGATATGCCCATCATCCAGGGAGAGGGCTATTACGAAATTCCTGCCAAAAGCCTAGTTGGCCCGCTGGATCCAGCTTTTCACATTGCCCAATGGCGCGGCAGCGAGTTTCCCATCTTGATCTTCCACCACGGCAACAACGAACGTCCCTTCGATTATGGCGCGACGAGCAAGAACACCTTCAAGAACATCTTCCTGGTCAAGAAAGAGGAAATCTCAGCCAATTTGATCGCTATCAGAGCACCCTACCATCGCTCTTTGAAGGAGTACACACGAGAGATGACTCACCTCTCAAATTTCTTGGCCATGCTAGCGGTTTCAACCTCACTGGTAGATAGCCTGGTGCAGTTGGCGCATGAGCGATTGATCTCGCCCATCGTTGTGGGGGGTATCAGCCTTGGTGGCTGGGTCACCAACCTTCATCGCGCTTATTTTGGCAGCGCGGATGCCTATGTGCCCATGCTGGCTGGGGCAGCCCTGGAGGATGTGTTTCTCGAGTCAGCTTATCAATCCCTTTCCGGAGAAACTGCCCGGCAGAACCCAGAAATCGTAAAACAAGCTCTCAATTTTGAATTGCAGTTCCTACAAGCTCCAGAAGCCAATGTCTTTCCTTTGCTTGCCCGGCACGACCAAATTATCCGCCTGGAGCGACAAAGACTATCTTATGCCAAACATCCACTAACAATTGTTAACAAAGGCCACGTCACAACTGCACTCGCTTCAGAGCGACTACGCGAGCACATACTGAAGCGTTTAATCAATCCCAGGGATCAATTCTAAATTCCACCAGTAGATTCCCCCCATTCTATACTTATCATCACTAATTTGATGACTATTATCACCAATATAACGGTACTTTTTTCGCATTGTCCCTACAGGCTTTTCTGCTAAAATTCTATAGCTTTTTACCCTGCCAGCGAATTTTGTAATGGGCAGATCTAAGGATCTTCTCTCTCGGCTGCCCTGCAGACGGCATTCGCTGGATTGAAATTCCACTCACACAGGAGTGCTTAATGAGATTTTATTGTCGCTGTTTGATCGTCCTTATTGTAATATGGCTATTACCCTTCCCTGTCTCATCCGTCTTGGCTGAGGCTCCCAACCCAAGCACCCCACAATCGCCACCCGTTATCCCTGAATGGACTTTTCCAGATTTCTCATCCGCGCAAGATCTGGAACCTGATCTGCAATTTGGTTCGATCGACCTGGACGCTCTACCACCCCTCAAAGCTGTTTTGGTGGTTGGTCCAATCGATGGCGACTACGGATCTTGGACGCAAGAAGAAAAAGCCAGCATGGATCTGGCAGCAACGGAGTTGCAAGCCAATGGCGTCACGGTACACAAGTTTTATACGCCCAACAATAACTGGGAACAGATTAAGTCGGCTGCCCAAGGTGCATATTTCCTTCTTTACAGAGGCCATGGTGTCTATTGGGGAGATGAAAACTTCCCTGCTGATGTAGGAGGATTCGCTCTTAAAGATGGCATCATCTCCCCCGATGTTCTGCGGTCCGAATTACACCTGGCGCCCAATGCCATCGTAATGCTGTACGGCTGCTTCACTGCCGGGACCTCCAGCTCTGATGCGCTCCGTCTGACCAGCGCTGAAGCACAACGCCGGGTGGCCCTGTATGCCCAACCATTCATGCAAAATGGCGCGGCTGGTTATTACGCCAATTGGTTCGGCACAGCTTTCCAGATGTTCATCCGTTATTTATTTCAAGGCCAGACTTTAGGGCAAGCCTATGAGGCCTATTTCGATTTCAGCGCGGCTACCGTGGAACGTTTTTCCTACCCGGCGGATATGAATCTTTCGTTCTGGTTGGATAAGGATGAATGGTACGAACCGAAGCCACAATACAATAATGCTTTCGTCGGGCTATCCTCGGCTACCTTGGTTGATTTGTTTGCTTCCGCCTCCATCGAACTTACTCCAAACTCAATCAACTATCTGGCTGAACCTCTCTCCACTCCACGCACGTTTGATGTTTTGATTAATACATCCATCAGAGACCTGGTTTGGACTACGAGCGTTAGCCCAAGTGTGAGCTGGATTGCTGCGCCAAGCCAAGGGACAGCCACCGACCCAATCCGGGTCACATTGACTCCACCGCAATCACTTGGCCAATACCAGACAACCATCACAATACAGACCACCAGCTCAAGCACTACTCCAATTGAGTTGCTCATCCCGGTTTCTCTACTTGTGACAGAAACGGTTAATATTATGTACCTACCATCTGTAAATCTTGGACGCTAAGTAGCCAACTGTCAGTTTGCCTTCCACAGCTTTCTCATTTATCCCGCCTCATTCGTCTACGCCGGCGCTCGCTTTGATCGCCAGCATTTGCACTCTCTTGACGTTGAGTGCTCAACCAATTTTGACAATTTTCGTCCACTCCCATCAGGACATCAGCAGCCAGGATAGTTTTGCGGATGTTTTCCTCGAGCGGATTGGTGATGGCACAGTTCATACCGGAGGCAATAGCCATTGCCAAAAAAGTCGCATTCAAAGTCTGCCGGTCTGGTAAGCCAAAGGAGATATTAGAGGCGCCGCAAATCGTGTTGACACCCAACTCCTCGTGTACACGCCGGACGATCGTGAACAATGAACGGCCTGCGGTAGGCATGGCGCCGATCGGCATAGCCAATGGGTCAATCAGTACATCCTGACGTGGGATGCCATAGCTTTCTGCTCGTTCGACAATCAACTTGGCTATGCGAAAACGCTCTTGTGGGTCTTCTGAAATGCCTGTTTCGTCATTAGAAATACCAATGACAGCAGCCCCATACTCCTTCACCAATGGTAAAACCCACTCCAACCGCTCTTCTTCACCTGTCACCGAGTTAACTAAAGCCTTGCCTTGATAAGCTTTCAGTCCAGCTTCCAAAGCAGCCATAACAGATGAGTCGATACATAAAGGCACATCAACCAATCCTTGCACAACTCGAATGGCCTCTGCCATGATAGCCGGCTCGTCTGCCAATGGGATGCCAGCATTGACATCTAACATCTGCGCGCCAGCCTGAACCTGAGTTAGAGCATCCATCCGCACTCGCTCGAAGTCCCCAGATGCCATTTCTTGAGCTAATTTCTTGCGACCGGTTGGGTTTATACGCTCACCGATGATCACAAAAGGCTGCTCCGGTCCAATTTTTACCACCCGTGTGGGTGAAGTAAGTACGGTTTCCATCACTTAAATATGCTCCTCGTCATTTTGCATCGTTTGGTTGTTTGTTGGTCCATTCTGCTGAGTTCTTCGCGGCAATAAACCAGCTTCTTCAATGATTTCCGCAACCAGCTCTTCTTGCCGGTAGGCCATGACATGTACGCCGCTGACGCCACACAATTCAATCAGCTCCCGGATGATCTCCACGCAAATACGCTTGCCTTCCTCCCGCTGCCGGGTTGGGGAAACACTCTGGAGTCGCTTGACGATCTCATCAGGGATAACTACTCCAGGCACCTTGTCCCGCATCCATTCCGCTGCTTTGGCAGAGCGCAGCGGCCCCACACCCACCAAGATATAGGCTTTCTCGTTCAAGCCCATGTCGCAAACCTGTTTCATAAACTCGCGCATGCGCGGCATATCAAAGCAGTATTGAGTCTGGATAAAATCAGCCCCAGCCTCAATTTTCTTACCCAGGCGCAGCGGACGATAGTCATAAGGGGGCACAAAAGGGTTCTCCGCTGCTCCCAGGAAAAGGCGCGGCGGCACTTCCAGCTTCCTGCCGCTTAATAAATGACCCTGATCTCTCAAAATCCTAGCTGTGCGGAGCAGACTGATCGAATCCAGATCAAACACTGGTTTAGCTTCTGGCTGGTCGCCTGTCCCCACCCCATCGCCTGTCAAACATAGCACATTGCGAACTCCCATAGCCGCCGCACCCAGTAAGTCCCCCTGGATGGCGATGCGGTTACGGTCACGACAGGATACTTGCATTACAGGTTCGTATCCTGCGCGCGTCAGCAATGCGCACATCCCCACACTGGACATATGTACATTCGCTCCAGAAGCATCAGTGGAATTGATCGCATCGCAAACCTCCGCCAGCACCAGAGCGCGCTCATACACCGAATGTGGGTCGGCGCTATCAGGTGGGTTCAGCTCAGCGGTCACCGCGAAACGCCCTGATCTCAACACCCGCTCCAGGCGAGAGCCAGACTTCATTCTCCCCCCAATAGCGTCTGCCAACCCCTGGGCATCATCTCATCCATTCGGTTCATGTCATTAACCCAGGAAGAGCTGTCTTTCAACGCGTGATTGGTCGGCGGTTGAACCACCAGGATTTCCAGCCCATAGGTTTTCATGTGCTGCGAGCGTTCCCAGGCCTGCACCCATATACAAGGCATGTCCGGCAGGATCTCGCAATTGCCATTGGGCAAAACCCCGCCGCACGGACCATTGCGCAGGTTCTTGGGGCAGGTCATCGGGCAGGTCATGCCGGTCGAATGCAAAATGCACTGCCCGCACATGCGGCAGTCAAAGATGGCGCCTTTGCCCAACCGCTCAGCCCGGATGAAGAATTTTTCCAGGCGGCTTCCAGGCATCAGCCAGCGCCGCCAGGGCTTGATCAGCTGGTAAGTACCTCGGTAAACTTGTTCTAAGAGTTGGGGGGAGTTTTGCAGCCAGCGCAGCATCGTATGATCAATCCCAAGAAATGACACCGTTTATTGGTCGACAAAGCAGCTCAAACAATAAAACTTAATAATCAAATCCATCACCAGCTAACGCAGGAAACCTTTGTTGGTCATGATGGACTGCAGGTGCTCCGGGGGATAGCCGGCCTCAATCTCCTGGACCAATTGGACGGCGGCTTCCGACAGCTTCCCCGCCGGCGCCTCAGCTTCCATTGCCATCCAATCTGATGTGCGCCATTCGTCCAGGTAGCCGTCCGTGCTAGTTACGCCGGCAGCCATGGCGGCCCAATCGATCGCTTTTTGAAAGCGCTCAGAAAGCTCGCGCCCAATGCGCTCGCGACCGCTGCGTACTTTCACCTGGGCCGGGATATCACGCCAGTACACGATCTGGTATTGAATACTCATCCTTCGATCAGCTCCTTCAAACGGGCCTCAAGCTTGCCGTATCCGGTCTGGTGGATCTCCAATGGCAGGCCCAGGCTGTCAGCAGCCCATTTTGCACGCTCTGCCAAGGCCGGGTCGTCCCGTTGGGCAAGGTAGATCACGCGAGTGTAATTCTTGAAATACTCATCACGCAGTTCAGGGTTTTTGTCCAGTCCTAGGCCTTCCAACACCAAGTGGTCGAAGGAACCCAATAGATAATCGGTCAGGAAGAATGTACCTGGTGCTTCAGCCATGATTTGTTCAAATGTCCCGTCAGCATACATTTCGTAACAATGCGGCCCAGCCACACGCTGGACATCTTCTTGCTCCAACATACGGTCTAGCAACCCACCTGTACCGCAATCGCCATATACAACGATTACGCGCCCATAATTCTGGCGGGCAAGGCGGATGCGCTCCCTCACCGCTCCAGTGATCTTACCCGGTTCATTGTGTAGCAGTGAAGGCACACCCAAAACATCGGCTTGCCAATCGTGCCGCTCTTTCAGCGCCAATACTTCGCGCGCCAGCGCGCCGCATACAATCAGAGCTGTCTTCAATTGATCTCCGGTTTGGCAGCCAGTGCTTCTGCAATGGCACGGATATGCTCAGGTGTGCTACCACAGCAGGCTCCGATTACTCGCGCACCAGCATCATAGACCTCCAAGGCGTATCCGGTCATATCCTGAGGTGTAGCCCGGTAGACCGGCTTGCCTTGTACCAGTGTAGGCACGCCTGCGTTGGCCTTGGCAACCAGGATCGCCTCCGGCCGAACAGCACGCATCTTGCCAATGACTTCAATAATCTCATCTGGCCCGTTGCCACAGTTCCCACCCAACGCAGCTGCTCCAAACCCAACCAAGGCTTCAGCTGCCCGCTCAGGTGTCACACCCATCATGGTGCGCCCGCGCGTGTCAAAAGTCATGGTGGTAATGATGGGGATATCCGCTGATGCCTGGCGCACCCCCTCCACCGCCGCCCGCACCTCTTCCAGGTCCGCCATGGTCTCGATCCAGATCAGGTCCACCCCACCTGCCACCAGCGCAGCAGCCTGCTCGGAAAATGCCGCCACCGCTTCTTCATATTCCATCTCGCCGTACGGCAGCAGCACGCCTCCGCTGGGGCCGATATCGCCGGCTGCCAGCGCTTCATTGCCACTGGTCCGGATCGCTTCACGTAATAGACCTGCAGCAGCCTGGTTGAGCTCGCTCACCTGCCCCTCCAGACCATGCAAAGCCAGACGCAGTCGATTGCCGCCGAAGGTGTTGGTCAGCAATATTTGTGAGCCGGCCTCTAGGTAAGCCAGGTGGATATCCGTGACCTTGTGCGGGTGTTCGATCGTCCAGCGCTCGGGCGCATCGCCATGTTCTAGACCGCTGGCAAACAGGCGTGTGCCCATGGCCCCATCCGCCAGCACGTAAGGAAATTTGTTAACCCAGGATTTGAAATCTTTCATCGCGCTCCTATAACGTTTCGCCGCCTTTGATCGCTAACAGTTTTTTGGCAGTTTGCACTGCCACGGCTGCGTCCCGACAGTAGGCATCGGCTTCGATCTCTTCGGCAAAAGCCTCGTTCAGCGGCGCTCCGCCCACCAGGACGATAATGTCCTGGCGCAAGCCCTGTTCTTTGAGGGCTTCAATGACCACTTTCATGTACGGCATGGTGGTGGTCAGCAGGGCGCTCATCCCCAGGATCTTCGGCTTGTGCTCGCGAACGGCCGCCAGAAACTTGTCCGCATCGACGTTGATGCCCAGGTTGACCACGTTGAAGCCGGCCCCTTCCATCATCATGCCCACCAGGTTCTTGCCGATATCGTGGATATCGCCTTTGACCGTGCCGATCACCAGCGTGCCAATCTGCGGTGCGCCAGTCTCCACTAGCAGGGGGCGCAGCACTTCCATGCCGGCCTTCATGGCCTTAGCAGCCATCAACACTTCCGGCACGAACAGGATCCCGTCGCGAAAATCCGCCCCTACCACATCCATACCCGCCACCAGCCCCTTGGTGAGCACGTCATAGGGCGTCAATCCGCGCTTCAACAGCTCATTGACCGAGTCTACCACCTCGGTCGCCAGCCCATCGTACAGGTCATCCTGGATCAGCTCCAAGATCTCCTCAGTTTCCATACTCTGAATGTCGACATCATCTTCGCTCATAGATCTATCTCCTTCAAAAAAATTAATTGCAATCCTTTCGGGCAAAAGCCTGCGCAAGGGTAAAGCGTTTTCATTCCCGCCTGCGGTTGCGGCGCTCGGTTCTGCGGCGCTCATTCAGTGAGCTGACCGTCCGCTCCGGCAGGATGTCTGCCAGGTGAGGATAGGCGTCGCGGGCATGCGGCAGGTCTAGCGCAGCCACAAATTCGTCTTGGAAAGAAGCCTCCAGGGGGGTAGAGACATGCACGGCCCAACGCGCCAGCTGGACGGCTTTCAGGCGCATGCCCCGGTTGAGCAACGCAAAGCGAGCTCCATCGCCGGCCGCATTGCCCACCGCCGTGACCCGCTCCAATTCGCAATCCGGGATCAGACCCAGGACCATGGCGTGCAAGGGACTGATAAAGCTACCAAAGGCGCCCGCCAGCACAACCCGATCCACCTTTTCCACGCCGCGCTGCTTCATCAGGAGCTTGGCGCCGGCATACAGGGCCGCCTTGGCCAGCTGGATCTGGCGCACATCGTTCTGGGTCACCACCAGCGCTGCACCGGTGGCAGATTGGTCCGCCTCGACCAACACGTACTCGGCCGTGCGACCTATATAGTGCAGGCGCGGGCAGCGCTCTACCATGGCTTCATCAAACAAACCGCGTTCGTTGAGGATCCTGGCCAAATACAGCTCGGCTACGGCTTCAATGATCCCGCTGCCACAAATTCCGGTGGCTTTGGCCTGCTCGGGGAGTTCTTCCCCGGCGTCTCCTGCTATCCAGGGCTCGTGCCCGATCACCCGGTAGCTGGGTTCAAGCGTCTCCCGGTCGATGCGCACGCGCTCCACAGCACCCGGGGCCGCCCGCTGCCCGTGCGTGATCTGGGCGCCCTCAAAAGCCGGCCCGGTCGGGCTGGAGGCGACCAGCACCTGCTGGCAGTCGCCCAATACAATCTCGGCGTTGGTGCCCACGTCCACCACCAGCATGATCTCGTCCTGCTCGTGGGGCGCCTCGGCCAGCTGAACCGCCACGTTGTCGGCGCCAACATGCCCAGCGATCAGTGGCAACAGGTGCAGGCGCGCGGCCGGATGCAGCTCCAGGCCAATCTCGCTGGCTTTCAAATCCAGCGCAGAACTGGTTGCCAGGGCAAAGGGCGCCCCGCCTAGCTCGCGCGGATGGATGTTCAGTAAGATATGGTGCATGATGGTATTGCCCACCACCACCATATCCATGATGCGATCTTTATCAATGCTGGCGCTCTGGGCGCAGCGCTCTGCCAGCTCATTCAGTGTGCGTGTGATGGCCCGGTTCAGACGTGCCAGTCCCTGGGTTTGGCTGTTAGCATAGCTGACTCGACTCATGAGGTCTTCGCCATACCGTACTTGCGGATTCATGGCAGCTTCTGTTGCCAGGACGGCCCCGGTGCGCAGGTCGCACAGGTGAGCCGCCACGGTGGTCGAGCCAACATCCACTGCCAGACCATACAGACCCTCCTGGTAGCCGGGCTCGACCCGCAGGATTAGCTGTTCTTGCCAGATCGTCACAGTGACGGCTTGCTGCCCCTCGCGCAAGGCATCTTGCAGGCTGAGTAGGGCAGATGCGTCGATGGACAATCCCTCTAGCCCCCACTCCTCCCGCAGCACATCTTGCAAACGCTCCATGTCGCCGCGCGGGTCGCTCATCTCGGCAGTCTGCACCTCAACATACACCTGGCGCACAGCCGGGTCGATTTCAATCACCCGCTCGGAAGCGGCTTTGGCAATGATCTGCTTGCGGGCCTGGCTCTCCTCCGGCACCGTCAGCAATAAGTCGCCCAGCACTTCCGCTGCGCAAGCCAGCCGCCGCCCGGAACTTAGCTGCTCAGCGCTCAGGGCTGCCTCGCTGGCTGCGGGTGAGGTTAGATGGTCCATGCTGGAGTGCAGGCCGTGCTTGGGGAAGGTACCCTGCTCCACGATCACCTGGCATTTCAGACAGGTCTGGCGCCCGCCACAGATCGATTCCAGCTCCACGCCTAGCTGGCTAGCCGCCTGCAACAGGTTGGTCCCGCACGCCACCTTGCCCTGGCGCCCTGAGGGCATCAAAGCTACCTGGTAGGTCTCCTGAGCTCCGTTAGGATGTTCAGCCATAACGCTTCTGCTTGACCCGTTTCATTATGTGGTGGCTGCGCGATCATGCCGGCGCCGTCGGCGGCGACTGGCATCGTCATCGTCTGTCTCTTGGGCAGCGACCCGCGGCCAACCCTGCGGGGGTAGGGCATCGCCCGTCACCAACCCCGGGAAGAGAGCGCGCAGCTCGGCGTCCAGCTCAGGCGACAAGGTCACCGGGTTGGGACGGGTCAGGATTTGGCGCGCCTTCAGCAATGCGCGCGCCTGCGCATCCAGCCCACCGCGCTCTTGCCATTGGGCGCGCGGGTCGCGGTCAGAAATCTCTGCCAGGAACATCGCTGAGCGCATGCGCTCAAGGCTGTGCTCGGTGCCAGCGAACATGCCGCCCGGCCCGACCTCGGCAATCTGGTCCAGGGCAAAGTTTTCTTCGCTAAACTCAAAGCCGCGTTTGATGCGCTTCATCATCAGCGCAATCTCGTTATCAATGATGGCTTTGGCAAAATCGAAGGCCATCAAGGCATCCAGCAACCCACCCATATTGAAGATGTCCACCCCACCCAGGTAGCCGGCGATGACTGAGGCAGCCGTCTCGTAACCGGATTGGGCGTCGTTTAGCTTGGAGTTGCTCAAACCGATATAGCCTCCCGAAGGCACATCATAAAAGCGCGCCATCTGGGCGCAGGCTACATGCAGCATGCCGGTTTCGATTGCCCCAGGTGAATACGCCCCGCTGCGCATATCAGCCACGGTCGGCAAGGTGCTGTAAATAACGGCCTTGCCAGGGCGGATCATCTCGGTCAGCACAGCAGCTGCCAGGAATTCGGCGTTGCACTGCGCCAGCGTGCTCAGCATGGTCAGCGGCGAGGTCAGCCCGGCATTGGGTACGATCGAGAAATAGCTGGGCAGGTCCAGCTCGCTGAAAATTATCAACAGCTGGGTTGAGTCAAAGTCCATCGTCAACGGGGAGACCACCGGGCAGTAATGGTGCGTGACCCACGGATGGGCCCGGAAGGCTTCTTCTCCACCCGCTATATGGTAGATTAGCTCCAGCACCTGCTCCACCTGGTCGGGCGGGGTGTTGGCGCGCACTGGTTTAGTTGTGTTTTTAATTGAAGGATAATAACGGGAAAGGCTGAACTGCCCCGCAGGGGCGTCTTCTGCCAGGGTAGAAATAGAGAACACATCGTAGCCGGGTAGCTCGTTGATCAGGTAAGCAATGCGGGCCAGGTCCTCTGAGCGAGAGCGCCGCTCTACACCGCTGACCGGGTCGATGATGTTGGGAGCCGAGCTGCCGGTAAGGATCAGCGGGCTGTCATCCGGTACGGTCACATCATAACGCGAGTCACGCGCATAAAAGGTAAAGGTGGGTGGGAACAAGACCCGGTAACGCTCGACCACCGCAGCCGGGATGCACACGATCTCGCTGAGTTCATCCACCTGGGCGCCGTGCTCGGCAAAGATCTGGCGGGCGCGCTGGTTGCGCACCAGCAGGCCGGTGTTTTCCAGGATTTCCAGCGAAACCTGGTGGACCCGCTCGACCTGCGCCTGGGTCAGCAGGGTGGCAAAATTTTGGATCATCCTTGTTCTCCTTGTTGTATTTGGGGTTGGGGGGAAGGCCTCAGCTCGAATGGCACCGCTTCGGTTACAAAGCGGAAACGATCCCCCCGGTAACGGTCTCGCCCAACTTCAACCGGGCGCCCGCGTTCATCAAAACTCAAGCGGCTCTCCAGCATCAGCGGTGCGCGGTGCTCCACCCCCAGCAGCTCGGCCTCAAAGCTCGAGGCTGCCACCGGTTCGAAGCTCTGGTGGGCGCGGGTGATTTTCACGCCGTATTCACTTTCCATGATCTCAAAGATCGAGCGCCCCTCCAGATCCTGCTCCAACAAACCCGGGAAACGCTCCTGCGGAATGGTATAGCTCTCAATCAAGACCGGCTCCTGGTTGATCGAGCGCAGGCGGACAATACGGTAAGCCGCAGAAGAAACCGGCACCGCCAGCTCCTCTGCCAGGGCTGCTTCGAGCATGAAGACCTCCATGGAAATGATGCGCGCGCCCGGGGTCAGGCCACGCTGCTGCACTCCCCTGCTGAAGCGATACACCTCTTCCATCTGCCGCTCAATCTTGGGCTCGGCCACGAATGTGCCCACGCCGTGCTTGCGCACGATAAAACCCTGCGATTCGAGCACCCTCAGCGCACGCCGTAGGGTCATCCGGTTCACGTTTAATTGCAGGCTAAGCTCGCGCTCTGAGGGCAGTTGCTGTCCGGGGACCAGGTCGTGAGCCTCAATATGGCTGATCAACCCCTCCGCAATCTGGATATACAGAGGTATGGAATAGATTGGCGAGCCAGAAAGGGGATAACCGGTCATCAGGTCCGTTCCTATTTTAATAAAGTGGAATGCTGGTATAGATCTCTTATACCAGCATTATACCAAAGGGTGTCCGAATTATCAAGAAAATGATCCATCTACAGATGGGGAAAATCAGAAAACTACGAATGCCTGCCGCAGGAACGGCGGATCACCAAAGTGGGCTTGAGCACCACGCGGCGTGTAGCCCGGCCAGGATCGCGTAAGCGTTCCAAGAGCAATTCAGTCGCGGTCTTGCCGATCTCGTAGGTTGGCTGGCGAATTACCGTCACTGGCGGATCAACCAAACCAGCCCAAGCAGTGTCATCAAAACTGGCAAATCCGACCTGATCTGGAATGAGCAGTCCACTTTCCTGCAAAGCCCGGTAGGCTCCTCTGGCCATTAACCCGTTACTGCAAAAAATCGCCTGCGGGCGGTCTGGGTGGTTGAGGAGGTGCCAGGTTGTCTGATAACCAAGATCCTCCCGCGCCTCGATCGTAACCACCAGCTCCGGGTCCGCTTCCAAACCATAATCTCCTAAGGCCTGCATAAAGCCCTGGCGCCGCTCTCGCCCGGTGGTGCTGGTGCTGCCAAACATAGCCCCCAAGCGCCGGTGTCCATCCTGGATCAGGTGCTCGGCCAGCTCGTAGGCGGCCCTTTGGTTGTCGATCAAAACGCTGTCCAAGTCAGCCCCGGTAACCTGCCGGTCGATCAGCACGATAGGTAGATTTGTATCCACCAGGTTCGGGAAATCGTCGGAGGTCAGGCGTGTCGGCGAGAAGATGATCCCAGCTACGTTTTCAGCCTGCATATGCTCCAAGTAACGCAGTTCTTTGACTTGGCTCTCGTCTGAATTGCACACAAAGACGCTCATATCATGGGCAGAAGCTACATCTTCCACCGCCCGGGTAACCGCAGTAAAGAAAGGATTCTGAATATCTGATACAATCAAGCTGATAATGCTGGATTTCTGCGATCGCAGGCTGCGCGCAACACGGTTGGGGCGATAATTCATATCCTCCACCACCTGCATCACCTGCAGGCGAATTTCCGGACGGACATATGCCTTATTCGCCAGCACCCTGGACACGGTCGCGATCGAAACCCCAGCCGCCTTGGCAACATCTTTCATGTTGGTCATAAGCACCTCGTTCAAAATAATGGCCAGCAAAAGTTGTACTGGATGCAAAAGTATTGTAAACGATTACAATTTTTTTGTCAAGCAGCCAGTCATCGCCGCAGCCAAGCCATCTTTCTGCCCCTTCATTAACGCTCCTACGCCTGGCAAAGCTTAAAATATTCGCCATTTAAGGCGCAAGTACTTGACAAACGCTCTGTAATCGTTTACAATAATTCTGTAATCGTTTACAAGATATCTGGAGTTCTCACCCTATTCCCGGACTTATCGATGAGCGATTTATCCGCAACCTTCACCCTCATACCCCATCTAGACAGCAGGCCTGCCCAATTGGCAAAGACGGGTCTTCTCAATATCGCCTCCAAGGGTTTCCTACCGTGGATATCCTGAGCCCGCGCACCATCCGCCTGGGCCTGACCGCCTCGGACAAGGAGCAGGCCATCCGGCTGGCTGGTCAATTGCTGGTCGCTGAGAAGTACGTCGCCCCAGAATATGTTTTGGGAATGGTAGCCCGCGAGAAAATCGCCTCAAATTACCTCGGCCATGGCATCGCCATCCCACATGGTCGCCAGGAAGATCTTAAATATGTTTACCAGAGCGGGGTTTCTCTTGTCCAGCTGCCTGAGGGTGTCGCCTGGCAGGCGGGCGAGAACACCATCGCGGGCGAGAACACCATCGTGGGCGAGAAAGACTTCGCGGGCGAGAGAACCTGCGCGGGCGAGAAAGCCTACCTGGTCGTGGGTCTGGCGGCTGCCTCTAATGATCTTTCCGTTATCCTGTCCAATCTATTGGAGGTGCTGCGTAACCCAACGCTCATCCAACAACTGGTGCAGACCGATGACCCCCAGTTAATAATTGCCGCGCTTGCTGGCAGATCATAACTTTCATCCCCACCCGATTGACAAATTCACGCTCAACCATTTACCAAAGGAGGCCAAAATGCTAGAACTTCAGCAGAGCAATATCCTACTGGAGGCCCAGGTTGCAAACAAAGAGCAAGCCATCCGTAAAGTTGGCGACCTGCTGGTCCAAAACCAGTTCATCCAACCCGGTTACGTCGAGA
>JAWOHN010000205.1:0-9660 GCA_046485135.1 Anaerolineales bacterium
AGAGCTCTACCCAAAGTTATAAAAATTCAGGAGTAAGTGAATGAAAACCACCATCATTATTATGGTTGTTCTGGTTATCTTAGTTGTGCTTGCCTGGCTGGGTTTGCAGGTAAAGCCAAAAACTTTTAAAATGCCTTCCCTGGCAAAAGCTGAGACAAAGTTTGTGCCATTTCCAATTGGCTTGCCTGCCCCTGTGGAGCGCTTCTACCGCACGGTGTATGGCGATCAAATCCCGCTGATCGATAGCGTAGTCATTACCGGACATGGCCGTATGCGCCCGTTTGGCGTCTGGCTGCCGGCGCGCTTTGTCATGGTTCACAATACCGGCAAAAACTACCGCCATTATTTCGAAGCGACCTGGTTTGGTTTCCCTTTCCTGAAAGTCAATGAGGGTTACCTGGATGGGGAGAGCTTCTTTGAAAGTCCCATGGGGACCTACTACAATGATCCCAACACCAACCAGGGCGCCAACCTGGCGCTGTGGGCTGAAGGCGGTTGGTTCCCGGCTATCTGGGTGACAGACCCGCGGGCACGCTGGCAGGCAGTGGACGAGCACACCGCCATTTTGTTTGTGCCCTTCGGAGATCAAGAAGAGAGTTTTGTGGTGCGTTTTAACCCGCAGAGCGGCCTGGTCGAGATGATGGAAGCCATGCGCTATAAGACCACCAGCGGACAAAACAAGACCCTGTGGATCACGAACGAAGCCCACCGCCAGGGTCAGCCGGCCATCTCCTACGCCACCTGGTTGGATGATGGCAAGCCCTGGGCAGAATTTATCATCGATGAAATGCTTTTCAACCTGGATGTGAGCAACTATATTCGGGCGCGTGGTCAGTAACGCATGCGCCATTGGATTAGTTGATAATCCATCAAATTTCAAAACACATAAAAGGTCATAGGAAATCAATGAAATTACCTGTATCCTTTATCATCCTGGCTGTTCTGCTTTTACTGGCGCTTTTCTTCCTGGTTCTGCCTTACCGCAGAGATATCCAGGCTGCCTACCGCAAGCTGGAAAACATGGAGCGCCAAACCATCCAGACCGCGTGTGGTCCGATCGAAGTGGCGCTGCGCGGGGAGGGTGAGCCGGTGCTGGTCAGCCATGGCATCGCCGGTGGCTTTGACCAGAGCCTGGGGTTAGTTGAGGCGCACTTGAGCCCGGGCATGCTGGCCATCGCCCCGTCTCGTTTCGGTTACCTGGGTACGCCCATGCCGGCCGAATCTTCACCCGTTGCGCAAGCCGATGCTTATGTCTGTCTGTTGGATGCGCTCAAGATAGATCAGGTTTCCATCTTAGCCAATTCCGCTGGCGGTACATCGGCTATCCAGATGGCCTTACGCTACCCGCAGCGGGTAAAAGCTTTGATCCTGGTGTCCTCCGCAGCGCCTTCCACCGCAGTCAGCATGATCAGCCTGCCGCCCAAGCCGGTGATCCAGTTTGTGTTTGGCTCGGATTTTCTGCTGTGGCTGCTGACCACAAAATTTTCGGGCATGATGCACGCCACGGTGGGCGTACCGGAGGGTTATCCGCTCAGCGCTGCCGACCAGGAATTGGTCAGCGGTCTCATCCGCTCCATTTTACCGATCCAGCCGCGCCAGGCGGGTTTTGTCTTTGATATGTTCACCTCCAACCTGGATATGGACCAGCATCCCGAGCTCTACCCGCTCGAACAGCTGCGTATGCCGACCCTGGTGATGGCTGCGCTGGATGACCCGTTGGCCAAATACGAGAATGCCAAGGCTATGGCGGACCGCATTCCCAATGCGCAGCTGTACACCTTCCCCAGCGGGGGTCACCTTTTGCTGGGCAGCGGCGACACGGCGCGAGAGGAGATTGAGAGGTTTATCTTATCGCTGAGATGAGGTTAGTTCTGTAATTATTGGTGCGGAGTAAGTAGAGGTTTCTGGCTTCGGATAGGGTATCTGAATTCTAAACTTCTGCCCATCCCCCTTGAACATAGTGTCAAGGAAGCGATGGTGGGGAGGAACAGGGTGAGTGCTATTGCCTTTCAGGTTGTGTTGCGTTATCCTATACATAAATGTATAGGATAAACGAACTTCTTCAATCCGATCGAAAACTGTTTCATACCAACGACCTGGCAATCCTATGGGGCATCAGCAACAGGCAAACGTTGTATATGACCATTTCACGCTATATCGACAGCGGCGTCCTCTTCCCGGTTTATAAAAGTCTGTATGCCACCATCCCTGTTGATACGCTTGACCCACTGGAACTGGGGGTCGCTATTATTCACCGTTATGCTTACCTGAGCACAGAAACCGTCTTGTCACAGGCCGGGGTGCTTTCCCAGGTTGTGTATGACTATACTTTTATCTCGGACCAATCCAGGCGCGTAACGATGGGAACATGGTCTTTCCGTTACCGGCAGATGAAAGATGAGTACCTGTTCAACCCGGTAGGCATTGTCAGGCAGAAACAGGTTTTTGTGGCTTCTCTTGAGCGGGCGGCAGCAGATTTGCTTTACTACGCTCCTGATTACCATTTTGATGTCACGGCGCACATCGATTTCGAACAGGTTCGATCGATCCAAAAACAGGTAGGGTACGGATGATCGACTTACGCTCAGAAGATCTTCTGCATCGATCCTACCTCCATCGCTTGCTGATGGAAATCGTTGACCAGCCATCCCTGGCTCAAAACCTGGCTTTCAAGTGTGAAACCTGCGCAGCCATGTTGGGCTACCTGGATCGTTTCTCGGTCGACCTGGATTTTGACGTGTTAAATCCAGGGAAAGAAGTTGAAATCCGCGCAGCCTTCCACCAAATATTTTCACAATTGGGTCTGAGTGTAACTTTGGAGTTTGATCAAGCCCTGTTTTTCCAACTGCGCTATCCAAGCAGCCCGGGGAAGCGAAGCACGTTAAAAATCAGCGCCAGCACCCAGGTCCCCAGGGCTAACCAATACAAAGTGCAATATTTTGCTGAGATAGACCGCCTGGTAAACAGCCAGACCATCGAAACCATGTTCGCCAATAAACTGGTGGCGCTGACTGACCGCCATACCCAGCATAAAACGATTGCCGGGCGCGATCTTTATGATATCCACCACTTTTTCACCCAGGGATATGCTTACCGTGGAGCTGTTATTCTGGAAAGAACCGGTTTAGAACCGCGCCAACATTTTGTTGAGTTAATCGCCTTTATTAAAAAGCATGTTACCCAAAAGATCGTGAATGAGGATTTGAACTCCTTGTTGCCTCCAGCCAAGTTCCAGCAGATCAGGAAAATCCTGATCCCGGAAACGTTGTGGTTATTGGAAAACGAAGTGAGAGGTTAGAAAGAATGTTTATGGTCAAGATTAGCATAAGCAAATTCAAAACCCATAGTTCCGAAATTCTGCGCAATGTAAAAGAAAAACGCGCCAGGTATATTGTCATGCAGCATGGTCGCCCGGTTGCAGCCATCATTCCTATTGATGAAGTTCAGGCGGCTGCTGTGACTGAGGTATCTGCCTGGGATGAGTTGGTCAGCCTGGGTCAACAGATCGGTCAGAACTGGCAGGCGCAGCAGGGCAGTACGGATTTGCTTTCTGGAGAGAGACGCTAATTCTTCTAGGACCCTGTTTAGTGGATGTGAATGGCTTAATAATGTTTGGAACACATCAACAATAAGGTAATCCGTCCGAATGTCGTTACGAAACCTGCGTTCTTTGGAGGTTGAAGTAATCTCTCCTCTCGACCAACGCTGAGACTGCTTTGCAAAGTGCGCTCGAAGTGACAGGCTGGGCGTGTTTTGAAGCATGTACGATGCAGAACCAGCTGCTCGTATGTTATGTAGATCAAACTTTAGTTTGTTCACAGGTTGCCTCTTGATGTGCTTATTGAGGATCGGAGCAGGTTATTTGCCTGCGGCAAATCCGCAAACTTAAGTTTGCGTTACATTTTGCGCTGCAAGGCATGTCTCTTTAGATTGAATGGAGTAACGAATTCAGTAAAGGCTTATATGCGGTTGACGAATTGTGATTGGTTTAAAACAAAAAAGGGTCATCCGAGTGTTCAGGATGACCCTTCTGTTTTTTTTGTTCTATTCCACTTTACCCATTACGCTTAACAGAAGTTGCCTTATGATGCGCTTTTTGAGTATCGGAACAGGTTATTTGCCTGCGGCAAATCCGCAAACTGAAGTTTGTGTTACATCTTTACCCATTTCTCTTGACGGCCAAGGTCAGCGTCTCGCCATCCACCTGGTGGGTTTCGCGGTAAGCACCCTCATCTCCCTCTCCGTCCAGCAACTCGGTGCTCAGGGTCTCGGCTTTGATATACTCGCTCCAGGTTTGCAGCACCTGCGCCATCTCGCCGGAGGCCTGGTAGTAGGTGGTGATGCGGTCTTCGATGTTGAAGCCGGCGTCCTTGCGCATGGCCTGAACCCGGCGCACTACCTCGCGCGCCAAGCCCTCAGCGCGCAACTCGGGCGTCAGCTGGGCATCCACAGCCACGGTCATGAATTTATCCGAAGCTACGGCTAGTCCTTCCAGGGGCTGGGTCAGCACCTGGATCTCGTTAGACGCCAACTCAACCGAAGCGCCGTCGACTTCCAGAGTCACCGGCTGACCGGCCAGGACGCTGGCGGCTACTTCGCCGGGGTCTTTGGCGGCTAAGGCGGCGCGCACCTGAGGGAACTGGGCGCCGAAGCGCGGTCCCAGGGTTTTGTTATCGGGCAGGATGCGGTAGCTGACTAGGTCGCTGGCTTTTTCGACGAAGGCGAATTGTTTGACATTCAGCTCGTCCACGATGATGGCCACGAAAGGCGCATCCAGGTCGCGCTTGCCGCCGGCGTAAGCCAGCACCTTGGCGAGCGGCTGGCGTACCTTGAGACCGGCGCTGTTGCGCGCCCCCAGGCCTAGGCTGGCTACCTGGCGGGCGACTTCCATCTGCTCCAGCAGGTTGGCGTCCACTGCCGCGGCGTCATGCCTGGGCCAGGCGGTATGGTGGACGCTCTCGTAAGCCTGCGGGTAGACCGAGCGCACCAGGTTCTGGTAGATTTCCTCGGTCACGAAGGGTGTGAAGGGCGCCAGTAAGCGCGCAAACTTGACCAGCACGTGGTACAGGGTAGCGTAGGCGGTATTTTTATCGGCGTCGTGCTCGCTCTTCCAGTAGCGCCGCCGGCTGCGGCGTACATACCAGTTGGAAAGATCGTCCAGGAAGGCGTTGATGGCTGAGGTGGCGTTGAGCGGATCGGAGGCCAGCAGGCTGTCGGTAACCTGGGGGATGATCTGGTTCAGGCGCGCCAACACCCAGCGGTCGAGCAAATTGTCGCTGCTTGGCGTGTCTCCTTCCGGGTGCTGCGGGTCGAAGGCAGCCGAGGCTGGCACCCAGCCGTCCAGGTTGGCATAAGTCACCAGGAAGCTGTAGATATTCCAGAGCGGGATCAGGAACTGGCGGCGGGTCTCATCGCCGCGCGTAAAGCCGAACAGCAGGTCGTTCTCGGGCTTGTGGTTGCAGTACAGCCAGCGCATCACATCCACGCCCATTTTGTCGGCGGCCTCGTTGAACTCGATGGAGTTACCCCAGCTCTTGTGCATGGGACGCCCGTCCTCGGCCAGCAGGGTAGCGTAGCCGAAGTTCTGCAGGAAGGGTGGGCTGCTGTCGATCACGGTAGCCATGGCCAGCAGGCTGTAGAACCAGTTGCGGAACTGACCGGGGAAGGATTCGCTGATCCAGTTGGCCGGGTACCAGCTGCGCCAGAAATCCGGGTTAGCGCGGTATTGCAGGGTGCTGAAGGGTACGATGCCGGCGTCCAGCCAGGGGTTGCCCACGTCCGGGATGCGGCTCATCAGGCTGCGTTTACCGGCGGCGCGGCAGTGCGGGCATTCCAGCTTGACCGCGTCGATAAACGGGCGGTGGGGTGTGTGCCCCTCGAATTTTTCCCAGCCATCCACGGCGCGTTCTTTCAGCTCGACTTCGCTGCCGATGACTTCATAGTGACTGCAAGATGGGCACACCCAGATGGGCAGCGCCAAGCCCCAGAAGCGTTTCTTGCTGATCATCCAGTCGTGCATATTGCGCAGCCAGTCCATCTCGCGCGAAAAGCCGAACTCGGGAATCCAGCGGATTTTTTCGACCACATCCATGATCTGGTAGCGCAGGCTGCGATCTTTTTCCTCGGCAGTGAGCTGCTCGCGCGGCTTGTCGTACGTCTCGCCCATGCTGATGAACCATTCATCCACCAGGCGGAAGACCAGCTCGGTCTTGCAGCGCCAGCAGGTTGGATAGCGGTGGGTGTAGGGTTCCACATGATAGAGAATGCCTTTTTGCTCCAGGTTTTCGAAGATCGGGGTGGCGACATGGGCGACATCCGTGCCCGTCAGCCAGCCAAAATTCTCGACAAACAAGCCTTCGTCTTCGAGGGGGGCGATCATGGGCAGGTTGTACTGGCGACCGAGCTGGAAGTCCTCCGCGCCGCAGCCGGGGGCGATATGCACGATGCCGGTGCCTTCGGTCTCACCGACCTCCTCCCACAGGATCACCTGGTGGGCGTCGGCGGCGCTGTGTGGGATGCCTGCGGTCAATTCTTCCAGGTGAGTGAAGCCACCTTTCATCTGGGCAGCGGGTAGCTCGTCAAAGGGTCCGTCGTACGTCCAGCCGAGCATATCCGCGCCTTTCAGCTCTGCCAGCACCTGATAGGGGCCGCGCAGCATGTGCAAGGTGCCCTTGGAGAGGTAAAGGATCTCATCACCCTGTTGGACCTTGACGTAGGTCAGCTCCGGGCCGACCGCTGCGGCCACGTTGCTGGTCAGGGTCCAGGGCGTGGTGGTCCACACCAGCAAGGATTCGCGTTCTCTGCCGCGCAGGGGGAAACGCAGGGTTACGCTGCGGTGGGTGAGCTCAGCATAGCCATCGGTGACGATCTCATGCTGGCTGATAGCGGTGGCGCAGCGCGGGCACCAGGGCATCACATCCGCCCCGCGATACAGCCAGCCCTTCTGCCAGCATTTCTTCAGGAAGGTCCAGATCATGAAGTTGTTCTCGTTGGAGAAGGTGAAATAACTGCCGCCCAGCTCGGGCAGACCCAGGCGACCGACGATCTGCTCGACGGTGTCTGTGACGGGACTATCCGGACCTTGCACGGTGATCACCTGGGCAGGGTCTTCCAACATGCGGTCGGCCAGCCAGCGCAATTGATCGGGATCGTTCCAGTCCATCCAGTAGCCCAGGCGGATGGATTGCTCGGTCTGCACGGCCGCATAGCGCAGGACACGCGCCTTACATTTGCGCACAAACTGCTCCAGGCCGAACTCCTCGATGTCCTTTTTGGTGGTAAAGCCCATTTCCTTTTCGACTTCAACTTCCACCCACAAGCCCTGGCAATCAAAGCCGTTCTGGTAGCGCAGTTTCTGGCCGCGCATGGTTTGGAAGCGCAGGAACAGGTCTTTATAGGTGCGCCCCCAGCCATGGTGCACGCCCATCGGGTTGTTGGCGGTGATGGGTCCATCGATGAAGGACCAGTGGGGATCGTGCTGGTGTAAGTGGTTGCGTTTTTCGAAAGCCTGGGTTTCTTTCCAGAACTGTAAAAGCTGGCGCTCTTGTTCTGGAAAATCCACCTTGTTGGGTACTTCTTTAAATGGCATTGCTCCTCCTGCAGATCAACATAATGATAGCGATTCCCGTTTATTTTCGGGAAAGCGGTGTTAACAAAAAAATCCCATCCCTGCTCAGGGACGGGAAATAGACACTCCCGCGGTACCACCCTGGTTCCTGCCTGGAGGCAGGCGCCTCATCCGGCACGGTCATTGTCAGACGATGCCTGCGTCCGGGGTAACGGTGGACGAAACCGGCTGCGCTTATTCTAGGGGCATTTTATGCCTCTATTTCAGCTTGCGGCTCCGGAAGGATTTTCAACTGGCTGCTCTCTCCCGGCTTCCACCTGTCCCAGAATCGCTGTCAGCGCATGCTCAGTCTACTCGTTTCCATCATCGCCTTTGGTCGTGGTGCGATGGTCGGGGTTATACCATAAAAGCGGGCAGGGGTCAACCTGAAAAATCGTACCTGATGAAACTCAAATTGGCGCTATAATGAAGAATGAGGAAGGGGGGTGGATTAATCATCGTTTAGGATTAACATGAGGAGGAGCTATGGTATTCTTAAGAAAATTATTGGGCATCCTGGTCATCATTGCTGGTATCCTGGGGCTGGTGCTGAGCCTGGCGGGACTGGTGGGCGTGTGGGTTTCTCAGCCGGCGATTGCTGGCTTTGTGGATGTTACCATCGACACATTAAATGGCAGCATCACCACCAGCCAGGAAACCATGAAGATCACTGCCCAGGCTTTAGGCGCCACCGTGGATAGTGTGGATGCTCTGTCGATAATGCTTTCAGCCACGGCGACGTCTATTGAAGATTCGCAGCCTGTTCTGATCAATCTGAACGAATTCATGGGTGTTAAATTGCCGGCGACCATGGAAGCCGCCAGCAACTCGCTTAAAACAGCTCAGCAGGGCGCAGATGTCCTGGATAGCTCTATTCGCTCCCTGGATAATTTCCGTTTTGTGATGAGCTCAGTCCCCCTGGTGGGCGCCTTTATTGAGCAACCCACACAATCCTATAATCCTGAAGTGCCACTATCTGAATCCCTTGGTGAAATTGCTGACCAACTGCAGGATTTACCGGATATGTTTGTCGAGATGGCTGCCGATATGGATAAGGCCGATGACAACATGGTCACCATTCAGACCAGCCTGGTGACGATGTCGGACAGCGTCAAGACGATTTCATCCAGCCTGGGCGAATACGAAGCTATGGTGATCCAATCCCAATCCTCCATGGATAACCTGAAGGCCATGCTCACCAATATCCAAAACAACCTGGATAATATTTTAAACATGACTGCCATCGTGTTGAGCCTGGTATTTTTCTGGCTGTTAGCAGCTCAGGTGGTGATCTTGAGCCAGGGCTGGGAACTGTTCCAGGGGACGGCAGGTCGGATGGAATCTGCTGCGGCTGTGGCAGTTGTCGAGACCACCGTTGAGGTTCAGCCAGATGAGAAGCGCGAGGATTCTTAAGTAGCCGAGGTCATTCATCCAGAGTCGTCTCGCTGTGATAAAATTCTATACAAGAGTTTAGATCCGTTCATATTATGAAAGGGAGAATATTATGGCATACACATTAGATACCACACTTGGTCAAATTATCAATGATCCCCAGGCAAAGGCTGTCCTGGACCAATACGTGCCTGGCGCATCCAGTAATCCGATGATCGAAATGGCAAAGGGCATGTCCTTAAGGATGGTGCTTTCTATGCCGCAAGCTGCCCAGTTCGGGTTAACCCAGGCGAAGGCGGAAGAAATCTTAGCGGAGATCAATAAGCGCGTAGGATAAACTTCTCCATAAACCTGACCTTTGATGGCGCTCAGGTATATGGAAAATGGTGAATAGATGGGGGAAAAAATCGAATTGATTGATTAAGAAAGGGCCAGGAGTGTATAACTTATCCTGGCCCTTACATGTTTCTAGCAGTATTATGAAAATCGATCATAAATTCTTGATCGTGTAGATTCAAGGTGGTCACGCATAGCTTCTTGTGCTTTTGATTTGTTGTGTTCTATGAGAGACTCAAGAATTCCGACATGTTGTTTGGGATCAATTTTGTATGGATCAAAGGATAGTATTCTCTCCATATTATCAATAAATTGTTCAACAAGGT
>JAWOHN010000242.1:0-5937 GCA_046485135.1 Anaerolineales bacterium
CAACGTTGACGCCGTTGCCCCTACCACGGACGTCGTTGGTGACCCGGACAAAAAGAAGATCCTGGCGGAAAGGATCCGATAAATATAGCCGCCTTCTTTAACCCACCGCCCGCGCGTGCACAAGTTGCGCTCCAATACCCGTTGCAGCCGGCGCATGGCGTTCAACGTCTGCGGCTTCCAGGTGGGAGATACTTTCACGATTTCCGCGTCGGCGATGCAGAATAAGGTTAACAAATATGCTTCCAGCTGCGCTTGCAGCTCGTTCTTTCCGCTCTGGCGCGGAAACTGGACTACGATGGTATGCCCACGGTTATTGCAAACTGAATCGATGATTCTGAGCGCCACTTCTCTTTGATATCCTCTCAATTTCAACGTACCGGTCCCTTGCATAAAAACATCAATCTGCTTGACCGCATCCCGGAACAAGGCCAGCATATCTTCGAAGCGGATCCAAGCGTTGCCGCACCGCGGTTTTAGTTGCTGCCCAGCCCCCATTCTTCTGTGACCTCGGCGATAGCTGCGTCGATGCTGGCGTTGATGAGAAGCTGGAAATCGCAGTTGGTTTGCTCCGGACAGGTACGGCAGGCCAGCATAGCTTTACGCAACCGGCGCATCCGGCGCACTAAATCCTTGCTTGCCTGTGCCACCCCTTTCGCTTCTTGCCATACCGGGCAGCGCCCCGTTTGACTGTACACACGCTCTTCCTGCTGGCTCATCTGTCCTGTCTCTCTTCCCCAGGCTAAGTCTCTTCATTAACAATAGCCAGGTCCTGCTGGTTTCCTTCAACGCTGGCCGCACAGTTGGGAGAATTGCGACCGTGCCATTCTCGGATGGCTTGCATCAAAGCCAGCTCGATCTCAGACGCCTCCCCCCCGGATTTGGCTTTCAGGCTCACCAATTGGGCCATCCGCGTTTGGGCCTGTCCCAGCGCCCCGGCCAGCTTCACCCATTCGGTGGTTGAGCTGGCCTCATCCAGACGTTGTTTGCCGTCCTCGATCACTTCCAAAAACAGGTCGATCGCCTGCTCCAGCAATCTCGCCGGCGCATGCTTGTCTCGCTTTCCTGCAATCCCACCATCCATTCTTAGCCTCCCTTAGCGCTCCTGGGCCCAAATTGAAGGGGTTTCCATCGTCCGCTAAAGCGAAACATTCTCATCATTCACACTTACCCGCGGCGATAGCGCATACGCCGACTGGTTGGCAATTGCTGCCAACGCCAGCGCCCGGCACAAACCCCACGCCCCCGCCTGGGTACAGGTCACCGTCTCCAGCCCAATTGGCGCATCCATGCAGCTCAGGGCAAACACAGCCCCTGTCACCACCGCCAGCAGCGCCAGCATCACCAACCGTTTGTGGGTTGCAGATAGCGCGGCGTATTTTTCGCTCAAGCCAGGCATATAACTGAAACCCAGGGATAGCAGCACGCCTGCTGCCATGCAAATGTCCTCCGCTGAAAGGTAATCATCCATATCCCTAGCCTCCTTCATTCACCACCGCTTCATAAAAAATATCCAGCCTCGTTCGCTGGATATAAAATAGCACATATGTTCAGTGTTTTCAAGCGTCAACCTACTGTTATTCTTTCATCATGGACACAATAACCCCCAACTCGATCTTGCCGCCTAAATCATGATGGTCGTACGGACACCGCAAAGGCTACTCCGAAGCTCACCCCACCTCTTATTCACCGTGCCCATCTTCCAATCCACCTTCCAAAAAATAGGACTAAATTCCTAGCTGATATTTCAGAATTCTCATCTAAGTTCTCTTCTTTTCTGGTATAATATTGTTGCAACCATTGGCAACAACACACGTCAGTGAAGGAGAAGCAACTTCAAGGGGGATATTAACGTGTGAAGCCGGTGGAGGAAACACAGTAGCTTTGCGAGGGCTATGCCTTGCCTGGGGAAGACAAGCGCCGCCTTTGTGAAGCTACTGGCCTTTAAGCTCAGTTTTCGCCCTGCGCCAAATTTTCATTTAGGAACACCGGGCAAGTTTATCGAGGCAATCCTGGGTTTTAGCCAGACAAACAGGACATTCTTCACCAATACAGTGAACGTATTGCAGTAAGCACCAATCGTGATATCTGTTACAATCTCATCCACACAGACCTGTATGGGCTTCAGGTAGATCTTCGCTTAAGTCGTTTCTGGAGGTTTGGATGCAGCGCTTATCAGTGGGTGACACAGCCCCAGATTTCACGCTCCTCGATCACAACGGAGTAGCCTTCAAGCTTTCCGATCTATACCGGTCGCAGAATATGGTCCTGGTCTTCAATCTTGGGTTTGTCTGACCGCATTGCACCAATCATATGGCGCAGTTGCGCCATGACTACGATAGATTCAAAGCTCTGAACACGGAAGTCCTGGTGATGGTGCCCAATGGGCCGAAAATGATCGCCAGGTATATCCACCAAACCGCGACACCGTATCCGATTTTAAGCGATAAGGGGTCAAAGGTGGCTGGCGCATATTTCCAGATCAAAAAATTCTTACTGGCAGGCACGCCTACGGTGTTCTTGGTGGATAAATCCGGGCGAATTTTGTATGCCCACTACGAAACCTCGTTGGTAGCTGAACCAGATAATCAAGAACCCCTGGCCGTCGTGGCGCAATTAACCAGTTGACCCATCCCTGCGGGACGTTTTTCCCCAGCCTCTCTGCCCAGCCTAAGCGCAGCGGCGCAACCTACCCGCATCGAAGCAATCCGCTACCCCACGATCAAATCATCCAGAGCACGCTTGGGCACATGATGCACGCCCTGCCCTTCGCGCCAGTATTGGATATCCCCCTCCGCTCCCATCTCCTCCAACACCACCTGCTCCACCGGCGCACCCAGCGCCACCACATACAGGATTTGCAAATGCTCTGCCAGCCCCAGGTCTTGGGTCAGCTCCACCCGCCTGACAGACCCCAGGATGCAGCCACCCAGGCCGCGCTCCACCGCCCCCAGCAAAATGCTTTGAGCCACGATGCCTGGGTCCACCCCAAACTCGGGCTTGATGCGCGTATCGCCCAGGATGACGATATAAGCCGCCGGGCGCTCCCCCTCCACCGGTCCGGGCCAGTCCCTCAGGTAACCGGCCCACGCCAGGCGCTTGAAGATGCGCTCATTCTGCTCCGCCTCGTTCGACAGGTAAAATTTGAGCGGCTGAGCGTTCATGGCCGAAGGCGACAGGCGCGCCAGGTCCACCAGCTCGCGCAACGTCTCCCGCTCCACCCGCCTGGATTGGTCGAAGCGCCGGTAGCTACGGTTTTTCAAGATCAGGTCTTTGATCACTGTGCTGCTCTCCTTTACTCGAATTTTCCGATCAGGTCACCCGCCGGTAGCAAGCCATCGAACCGGGAAAGGACCAAGCATGGCTAAGTACATCGCTCCCGAACCTTGCGCCTATTTTGTCTTTTGTGAATCATTTTCGACCCCCAAAGTAACGCGGCCGGGTCATATTCTCCGGCGATAGGATTTCATCCAATTCGGCTTTGGTCAGGTATCCTTTCTGCAAGACAATCTCATAAACCGAGCCGCCCGTAGAAAGAGCCAGGTTGGCGATCTCGCTCGATTTTTCATAGCCAATGTACGGGTTGAGCGCCGTCACCAAACCGATGCTGTTTTCGACCATGCGCCGGCACACCTCCCGGTTGGCGGTGATGCCGCTGATACAGCGCTCGCTCAGCGTGCGGCAGGCGCGCCCCAGCAGGTCCAGGGAGGTGAATAGCTTGTAAGCGATGACCGGCTCCATGGCGTTCAGCTCCAATTGCCCGGCCTCGGCTGCCATGGTGATGGTCAGGTCGTTGCCGATCACATCGAAGGCCACCTGGTTGACCACCTCGGGGATGATCGGGTTGACCTTACCCGGCATGATCGACGAGCCCGGCGCCATGGGCGGCAGGTTGATCTCGTTCAACCCGGCCCGCGGTCCAGACGACAGCAGGCGCAGGTCGTTGCAGATCTTGGAGAGCTTAACCGCCACCCGCTTGAGCACCCCCGAAAGCTGCACGTAGGCGCCTGAATCCTGGGTGGCTTCCACCAAATTTTGCGATTGGATCACCGGCACGCCGCTGATCTCGGCCAGCCTGACCGTCACCAGGGCGGCGTAATCGGGGTGGGCGTTCAGGCCGGTGCCGATGGCCGTGGCGCCCATGTTGATTTCGTGGATCAAGGCCTGGGCCTCGCCCACGCGCGCCATATCCTCGCCCACCGTCACCGCCCAGGCGCCGAACTCCTGTCCCAGCGTCATCGGCACCGCGTCCTGCAGCTGGGTGCGGCCCATTTTGATCACATCGCCAAACTCATCGCCTTTGGCAGCCAGGTCCAGGCGCAGCCCTTCCATCTCGCGCAGCAGCCCATCCATCTTTTGGCTCAGGGTCAGGCGCAGCGCAGTGGGATAGACGTCGTTGGTCGATTGCGACATGTTGACGTGGTTGAGCGGGTGCAGGACATCATAGCGGCCTTTCTCATACCCCATCCCTTCCAGCGCCAGGTTGGCGATCACTTCGTTGGCGTTCATATTGGTCGACGTGCCCGCCCCGCCTTGCAGCACATCCACCACGAATTCAGCATGGTAGCGCCCGGCGATCAATACATCGCAGGCCTGGGTGATAGCCTGGGCCAGGGGCGCCTCCAGCAGGCCCAGCTCAGCGTTTGCCAATGCGGCAGCCTTTTTGATATAAGCCAGCGAGTTGACCAGCCGCGGGTAATGCGCGATGGGGATGCCGGTCAGGTTGAAGTTCTCCAGCGCCCGCAGGGTCTGGATGCCATAATAGCGCTCAGCCGGCACTTCACGCTCGCCAAGTAAATCATGTTCCAATCGTGTTTGGGTCATGAGTTCCTGCTGTGAACTGCTTTGGTGATGGGTTTAAGCTGTCTAAAAAAAATAACGCCTGACCAAGTATACCCCAGTCAAACGTTATCCGCCCAGAGCGTCCATCTGTGGTTCGTTCACTCCCCCGCCACCAGCTCCTCCCCTGCCAGGCCCGCCGCCGTGGCCGGTTGGGAGCGGGTGGTGACAGCCATATTTCTCATGATGGACCACGAATCCAGGAAGGTGTCCAACGGGCGGTAGATCACACTGCCGCCGTTCAGCAGCACTACCTCGCTGGGTGAATAGCCGATCAGCAGTACGGTATGCTCGTACCGCGAGACCACCGAGGTATGCCCGTCTCGGGCGGTATAGAAGACCGGGTAAGCGCTGTAGACCAGGTTGGCTGCCCCCACGATCCACACTTCTACCGGTCGTCCGGCAGCCACTTCCGCCCGCAGGTCGTCCCAAGACAGCCTTTTATGGGCATAAGCGCTCAAGCCCAGGTCTCGCAATACCCCCGCTACCGGCTCAGCATGCACGCCGTAAGGGTTGGGCGGGATTTGCCCCCAGGTCCCATACACATCGCCCACAAAGCCGGCATCCGGGTTGTCGGATTTGGGCAGCCGGGTGAAGAAATCATATTCGCCGATATTGACCCCAAAATAGCGCGCCCAGTCAACCGCCGAGCGCGACTCGCATGACAGCGGCATGGATTGGTTGTATCCGCTGATATTCGTGATGCGCGCCGACGGCGGCAACGCCAGTGGCTGTGGCTCTGGGGTAGCTGTTGGCAGGGACGGCGATAAATTGGCTTCCATACACCAGCTCACCAGCCGCCCCGTATCGTAGGCTGAGTGATCCGCCACTGTCAGCGTCCACGTGCCGCGCATCAATCGTCCTTTCAAGGTCGACAAGGTCTGGGTTGGGCGGAACGTTCCGGCAATTGCCGGAACCACCGATGAGTTGCACTTGCCCTCCAATGGCTGGTTGGCCCGGTCATCCAGGATAGAGATCAAGTTGGATCCCCGGCAGCCCAGCGTACTGGCCGGCACACCCGGCCGGTCCACCAGGCGCACGCTCAGACCGCTTTCAGCGTGAGTCAAGTCGACCACCAAATCCCCCGTCCAGGGGTGTTCG
>JAWOHN010000004.1:0-14528 GCA_046485135.1 Anaerolineales bacterium
GAATACACTCGTGCAGGGAGCGGCAGTCCCAGTCAGCCAGTGGGTTTGCAGGTTGGGCAGTAAGTGGGAAACCATTGAGCCGGTTGTCTGAGAGTTGCGCACCGGGCCATAGCCGGCATGCATGCAAATATCTGCTCCCAGCAGGCCTTGCCGTACCTGCTGTGCAGCGTCTGCCTGTGGACCGTGGTCGCGCAGGATATTCATCATTGTCTCAACCGTGATGGATCCCTGTTGGGCGAGCAGCTCGCTACTGCGGCATTGGCGCGCTACACCATCAGCCAGGCGGGTGTAGAGTGGTTCTGAGTAACACTCGGCGAAGCTGAAGTCCTGATAGCGCTTGCACCAGCCTTTCTCGCGAGCTAACCCTACCAGGTTGGTTGAGGCCTGGTCCCATTCGCTGCCGATGGTCAGCGCATTAGAGATGCTGCGCACGCCGCGCACCTTTTCAAGCGCCCATTGCCGTCCGGCGGTTTCCAACACCCAGGCCTGGTAAGGGTCGGCGACGATAAAGCTATTGTGGTAATAAAATTTGTGGGTATAACCGCAATTACCACCCTGCCCGTATTTCTCCAGCAGGTGAATGATGGTGTCTACGGCTTGCCGGGCGGTGCTGGCGCGCTCCAATGCCAGGCGCATAAAGTCCATCCCCAGTAATCCTGGACCTTTCTCGTACGGCACTCGGGTGAAGACAGCCTCATTACCGATGACCACACCCTTTTCGTTCGCGCCCATCTCCGTGCCCCACATCCAGAAGGGTTTGGCCAACAGGACGGTGTTGGTCTGTTCCACCTGGGGAATCTCCAAGTAGGTGCACTTGACGGTGCTACCTGGCTCGTGTTGCTCCCCGGGGATGATGACCAAGTGGTGGGCCTCATTTGGCTCCCGGTCAGTATTCTTGGCAAAGATCACCGCTCCATCTGCGGTTGAGTTACCGGTCGCAACCAGGGTGTCGCACATGAGGATTTCCTTTCAATCAAGCTTAATAAACCCAAAGGCAACCTGTTCCCCTGCGCTGGTGTGTGGGTTTCTTACCAGTTGTTGAAACATAGTTGCCTGGTGAGGTTGCATGACTCATACCTGGAGAGATTTAATTGGTTAGATGATCAGGCCCTTCCAATTAGGAGATTTATCCGATAGGCTGAGCAATTACTTTATTATACAGATTGTGTAGAATTCATGTGAATTAATCTGCCTCAGAAAATTGAAAGGTGATCCAATTAATCTATACCGGTCGCCTGGCGGGCTTGCTCAAAGGCAGCTCGCTCGGCCATTTGGCTGCGCAGTGTATTGATGTCGTGGGGCACTAGATAGGCTGTAGCGCCCAACAGGATTGCGCCCATGATCCAGGTGGTTACACAGATAACCAGGATTGCCGTGTGTAATGAGTAATTGACCGCGATAACCCCCGCCAGCAAGGGCGCCAGCGCAGCTCCTCCGTTTTCAATGAAATATTGCACAGCCAGGGCTGTGCTGCGTACTTCGGGTAGGGTGATATCATAGACGGTTGAAATGACATTCGGGGAAGCGAAGGGAATAAAAAGCGCTGTCAGCATCAACATAGCTGTAAACAGGCCTTGGTTTTCCAAGGGGACGTTCATGGTGATAATGAGCATCACTGCGCCGGTCATGACTGCAAACATTGAAACCAGAACCCGGCCGCGTGGTGTGCGTTTGAAGAAATAGTCGCCCACCATCCCGCCCACAAAGTAACCTGAGGAGAGCACCAGGACGGCTGGGGCCATGGTCATCAAAACGGCCTCTGAGCTGTAGTTGCGCTCGGTCTCCAGATAGCGGAAAAACCAGTATGTGATCACCTGCCAGGGAAAGACGCCCACGAAACCTTGGGCAAATAGAAGCAGCAAGCTGCGTTTGCGAAACAATCCAAGGGCCGTCTGTTTGTTAAAGCGGTAGATGCCTATTTGTTCTAAGTTGGCCATCTCTGGCTCACTCTTCCCGCGTGGCGCTTCTCGCACCCCCAGCAGGATTACCAGCGCCAGCACCAACCCTAAGGACCCGGTGATATAGAAGATACCGCGCCAACCGCCCAGAACGCCCACCAGCATGGTGGCTGCCAGTAAGCCAATCATATACCCCAAAGGCTGGGCCAGTTGTAGCAGTCCGTAGACCTTGCCACGCACCGAAGGGCCAAAATAGTCGGCAATCAGGCTGTAAAGGCCGGGGTAGCTGGAATCGTCAATGCCGGTGGAGGCCCGGCTGACCAGGAAGGTGGAATAGGTGGGGGCAATGGCGCTCAGCCAGGTGGTCGAGCCCCATAGGAAGGCAGCCAACGCCAGCAGTCGGGCGCGGGCATAGCGATCGTACAGGTAACCCCATAATGGATAAAGAAATGCCCCTACCAGCAGTGCACCCGTGAACACAGCGCCCATCTGGACCTCGTCGATGCCAAACTCCTCCATGATAGGCGTGGTGAGCGGTCCGATCAATAGTTTGTCCGATTGGTGCAGTAGCATGAACAAGAAAAAGATGACCACCACAAACCACCTGTAACCGGACCGTGTCTCCATTTGTGCTCCTTCCTTGCTGCTTTCTGCAACCCAGCCTACCAGCGGGCATGGTGTTCTTCGGCAAAGCCGGCCAATCCATCGATCTCAACCCGTTCGCCGTCCTCAGTGACAAAGCTGCCAAAGTAGCGCCCAAAGACCTGGTGGACGCGGCTGTATATCAGCAGCAGGTTGGTTTTGGCAACGCGTTCCAGAAAAGGCTTGAACTCAAGCTGGAGACGTCCATCTGGGCTGGTCATCTTCCAGGGTTTGGTATAGTCCTCGTTGCTATAGCTGAAATCGACCTGTCCCAGTTTGTGAATTTTGCCATCCAGGATGATGGCATTCTCTGTGGCAGCGCTCGTGTCGCCAAAACCGAAACCCAGATTAAGACCCAGGCTGCGGCCTGCGGGCAAGTAACCAGACGCGCTGGCCCACACCCAGAATGAACGGTATTCCCATACCCCACGGCCCCAATCCAGATTTCCCAGGCACTCGGTTGGGTTGAGGGCATGACGCTTGTCCCCCAGGTCTATCCAACCGTTGGCGGGCAGGCAGTTAACCTTGCGGTTGTAGTAGAATCGCCGCTCCCCGATGGGAATGACGATCACCATAGATTCCTGTTCCTCTTGCATGCGCAGGCGTATAGAGGCAGCCAATCCCTTTCCCCAAAACCCAGGCCAGGTGACCGACAGCAAACGGCAAGCGTCTTCCACCTGAAAGCGCAGACGCACCTTGCGGTTTTCATATGCGCTCATACCCATCGCGCTGCTGCGAGGCAGGTTGACGCCGCGCGCGAGTGGAATGGTCACGGTTTCTTCATGGTAATCGAGGCGTTCAAAATCAACCACATAGACAAAGGCCTGTCCGGCGTAACCCAGGTCCGCTAAGGTGAAGGAGAAGTAATGAGTGGGTGTAGTAATGCCGTAGTAGTCCCATCGTTTGATGCGAAAGCGTTGTAACGCCCGCTGCTGGTAAAAATTGGCTTGCTCCAGGTTGCAATCCAGTACAGGCTGGCGCGCCCAACCCACCTGGACCAGCTGGCCTTGCTCGTCAAGCAGTGCAGAAGCTTGGTTGATTTCGATTTGTTCAGTTGCTTGCATCTAGGCCCTCATCGGCTGAAAAGCTGGCGGCATTAGGGCTCGCGGTAGCGCAGGATCGTATAGACATCTACTATCAGATCCAATCGATCTGTGCTGAAATCCACGGTTGGGCTCTCCGGGGAGATGATCTGCCCGTGAACAGACTGGGGCAGCTCAACGTTGACCTGTTGGGCTTTGGAGGCATAGTTTACCAGGTGAAGTTGGTGGGTATCCCCCTGTAGCCAGTGTTCTACCAGGACTGGTATCTCTGCTCGAGCAGAAGGCAGAGGGCGTTCGCCGATCGCCTCCATCAGTATCCTACGTTCATATGTTGGGGGTACATGAAAAAAAGGTGAGCTGATAAAGTGTTGGGGAAGTCCATAACGATCTCCCAGCCGGCGTGCCCAGGGGTAGCTGAAATAAGCTTCATGGGTGCGCCTGGCTATATTCCCCACCAACCCAGCCAGGGAGCGATGCCGGTTCAGGAAACCTGGCCGGAAGAATTGCCAACCAGGCAAACCGGGCACATGCACCCGGCGCAGGTTACCCCGTTGCCGGTCGGCTCCCAGAGCTTGCAGGCGCTCTTCCATCATAACAGTCACATGCATGTCCGGGTCGTCCTCGAAAGACAGCAGCACTTCCAAACCGCGTAGATCCCCGTTTGGGCGTAAAACCCGCCAGGGGATGCCAGAGGCCAACAGGGCCTGGCCTGCTCCAAAAAAGATCGGGGCGATACGATCCCAGCTTTGCCACAAAGCTTCGCCCGGATAGAGCAATCCAATGGAAGCCGCGTTCTGTTGCTGCTGGTAAAGGTCTGCATTTTCCACCAACCAGCGCTGGATCTGGCCAATGGCCTGTCGTTGCGGGGAGAATTTAAGCGCAGTCAACAAAGTAAAACGACCTTGGTGGAAATATTCCGTCCCTTTGACAACCAATGCTGCTCCGCAGGCAGCCGCCTCGGCAATCGCCTGGCGGTAGCGACGGGGCGGGTATAACTCATCAAAGCCGATGCCTTGATCATAGGGGATGGTCGTCAAGGGGGTCTTGCCAATCAAGGCCTGAGCTGTACGCAGGGTTAATGCATTGTTGACCAGCCGGGGAGTCTCTTTTTTGCCGGCGGTTGGTTGCCAACGTGGCAAGCCATAGTCCTCGATCATGATGACATCTTGGACCTGCGCCAGAGCTGGCAGATCAATACCGTAGGTCACATAGCTGGGACGCATAATCGCGTCGAAATTGTTGGCGCTGATCTGCACCTGTGGGTTAAGAGAGCGGGCAAACCAGGCCAGGTCAGCCAGGGTTTGGGTAACCTGGTTGGCCCGCCAGCGCAGATACTGCTGGGATTCCAGGTTTTGGTCTGGGAACAACCGTGTGGGAATATTTAAGCCGGTTTCCTGCTGAAAAGCAGCCTGGCAGCGCTGGCAGTAGCAGCCTGCTCCACCCAGCCAGGCGCCGCCCAGGTGAAAAGGCTGCACCCCGTGCCACAGGTTGTCAAAGAAAACACCCTCGCTGCCAGCCTGGACTACGCCCAGCACCATTTCGCGCAGGTGCTCCAACCATTCCGGGTCCGACCAGCAGGCCATGAAGCGTCCGGTGTAATAATGGAAGGGTCGACCTTTTGAATCACGCGCATACCAGTCTTTGTTCGCGTAACTGCCGGAGCGAACGTAGTTCGAGGTTTGGATATAACCAAAGACTTGCATGCCTGCTGCGTGATAAACTCGCACAGCACCCTGGAATTCTGCCCAATCCTCCTGTGCAATTTCGGGTGGAAAGCCCCAATCGTAGGTCAGGTACGCGCAGTTGAAGCCGGCCTCCCAGGCCATACGCTCTGCCCCTACCGGTGTGTGCGCCTCCATATGCACACGCCCATCTACCAGCGCGTTCATGAATTTGAGCTTGTTCATGCGGACTGTGCCCGGACCACCCCAAAGGTATACCGGACGGTGAGCGCCAACCTGGTAGGAGATCGTTGCAGAGTTCTTCATGTAAAACCGGTTATTTAAGATTAGCGTTATAAGGTGGAAATGTCTGAATTCACCTTAAAGAAAATATATTTGTAGTATTGTAAGCGAAAAATCCGTGAATGCAAGCATGAAATAACGGTGTTACTCTGCTCAAATTAAGGGTCCCCCCCGAAATGGGGTGTCATTTCGGGGGGGACCTCACTAAATTGAAAGATGGGATGAAAAATACTTGATTAGACCGCCGGAATGTGCTAGACTGAACAAAATACCCCAGACCCTTTTCATTGTGGAGAGTGAACCTATGGCTGGCAAGATCCTGATCGTTGACGACGATTCCGACACCATCAATTTCTTGAAGCTGCTATTAACGCGGCAGGGGTACGAGGTTGTTGTAGCTTATAACGGGATGAAGGCGCTGGAACTCGCTCATAGCGAAGCCCCGGATTTAATTGTCCTGGATGTGATGATGCCTGATTTGGATGGATACGAAGTCGCCCGCAACTTACGCGGCCATCCGGAGACTGCCCTGACCCCGATTTTAATGTTCACGGCGAAGAACAAGATCGAGGATAAATTGAGTGGCTTCGAATCTGGCGTCGACATTTACCTGACCAAACCAATTCACCCCGTGGAGCTGCAAGCCAATATCAAGTCATTGATGTCGCAACGCAAGATCCGCACTTCGTCTTTAAAAGATAAAGGGTATATTGTAGGAGTGGCCGCGGCCAAAGGTGGTCTGGGGGTATCGACGGTTGCGCTTAACCTGTCTATCACGTACCAGCAGAAGTACAAAGTCAAGGTGATAGCTGCTGAGCTGAAACCCGGGCAGGGTTTTTGGGCCCAAGAATTGGGTATCGCCAACCCGGACGGACTGGCAAACTTACTGCGCACTGCCCCGCCAGAAATCACCGCCGCAACGGTAGAGAAACAGCTCCAAGCCAGCACCTGGGGAATTCGCATGCTATTGGCCTCCACAAAAACCAGTGATGTCCAGTACATGTTGGCGACCGTCCAGTATGAGGCCATTTTGCAGGGGTTAGCTGAGCTTTCACCATTAGTTGTTCTGGATATTGGCACCAATTTCTTGCCAGCTTTTGAGCGTGTGGCTGATTTATGCCAGGAGATGATCCTGGTTTTAGAGCCCCAACCGTCGGCTGCCAAGCGAACGCGAGAGATGATCGATGAGCTGCGCGTCAAAAACTACGGCAGCTCAAAGGTGTTAACGATTGTTACGTTGAACCATACCCGCGCTGACATGGTTCTGTCGGTCACGCAGATTGAAGACATCCTGGGTCACCGGGTTGCGTTGGGTTTTCCCCCTGCCAATGAGCAGGTTCACCATGCCTCCTTGCGCAATCTGCCTTTGATCATGGTCCAACCCGAAGGCTTGAGCGCCCAACAGTATATCAAATTGGCCGAGCACATAGCACACAGAGTGCCTCAGTAGGATTAAGATGAAATTTCGACAGATTCTTAATGTTCTTGCTTTCATCCTGGTTGTGGCTGTGAATGGCTTGGCTAACAGTCTGCCGATCAACAACCAGACCACGGGTGCTGTGTCTGATAAATACCCGGTGTTGTTCACCCCAGCCGGCTACGTATTCAGCATTTGGGGGTTGATTTACCTGGGACTGCTGGCGTTTGTGATCTACCAGGCTCTACCGGGTCAACGTAACAACCCACATCTGGAACGAGTCGGTTATTGGTTTTTTTGGAGCTGCATCTTTAACAGCATTTGGATCTTCCTGTGGCATTACGAGCTGATGCTATGGAGTGTCCTGGTGATGGGGGGGTTGCTGGTTTCGCTCATCATGGTCTATCTGCGCCTGGAAACCGGACGCAGCCGGGTAGCGGCTGGCGAGATGTTTCTGGCGCGCCTACCATTCAGTATCTATCTGGGTTGGATCTCGGTTGCCACCATTGCAAATGTCAGTGTGCTATTATTCACTTTGGGATGGGATGGCATTGGCCTGGTAGGACAGGCAGCCACGGTGATCTTGCTGGCAATTGGCAGCCTGTTGGGATTCCTGATGTCCCGGCGACATTTTGATGTGGCTTATCCCCTGGTATTGGCCTGGGCTTTTGCCGGGATCGTTGTAAACCAGTCTGGTTTTATCCTGGTTGTGCTTGCAGCTGGGCTGGCAGCCGTAGGGATGTTGGCAGCCGCCTTCTCGGCTGTGCTGCTTCGCCGGCGCCCCAGCAACCCTGAATTTGGGATTTGACATCTTTCCGGCAGTCGATCTTCTTTGCAAACCCATTGATTGAGATATATCTGGCAGCATGCCAGTCTTAAAAGGTTTCAGCTATGTCCACGCCCCCTTTATTGAATTACACTCATGCCATTGTACGTCCTCCAGGTGACAGCTTCCGTCGAGCGATCAACGAGACGGGCCAGTCCCCTGACCCGCTCAATGCCTTGCGCCAACACGCAGAGTATTGCCAGGCCTTGCAGACAGCCGGTTTGGAGCTCGAGATCCTACCACCCGACGAACGTTTCCCGGATAGCTGTTTCATGCAAGACCCTGGATTGATCATTGCCGGACAGGCCATTATTGGACGCATGGGCGCCCCCAGCCGGCAAGGGGAAGAAATTGCTTTGGCCCAGGTATTGGCGGGGCGTTTTCCTATGGACCAGATCGGTTCTCCGGCTACATTGGAGGGTGGCGATATCCTGGTATTGCCAGAGGGGATATTTGTTGGCCTGACCGCTCGCACGAACCAGGCTGGTGTTAACCAATTGGAGCAGATTCTCGCCCCAACCGGTCTGTCCGTTACTGGTGTGCCGGTGGAGAAGTATCTGCATCTGCTTAGTGGAGCCACTTATCTTGGCAGAGGCGTGTTCCTGGCTCGGGAAGACTTTTTGGACGACCCATTCATGGCAGGTAAAGATGCCATCCGGGTGCCAGCGGAGCACGCACATGCCGCTAATGCCTTGGGAATAGGCAATAACGTGATCATGCCAAGTGGACACCCATCAGTTTCTGCTGAGATCCGAGCGCGTGGCTTTGACGTGCTGGAAACCCCGTTAACTGAATTTGCCAAGGCAGATGGGGGAGCTACTTGCCTGTCTTTAGTTTGGTAACCCATTAGATACCCAAAACAATCAGAATGCGTGTTGACGATTGCCACCACGCAGTTTTGTTATCCCAGTTCTAGCTTCCATTGATTTGATCGAGTTTTTCAGCCAGGCATATGCTCTTGCAGGAATTTATTGGCGATATCCCGGACTTGTGTGGTGCTCTCACACTCCAGCGTCTGGCGAGCCAGCTCTTTTGCTTCAGTGGAATTGATTTGACGGATGATGGCCTTTACTCTGGGAATCCCCCCGGGATTCAAGCTAAGCTCATCCACGTCTAACCCGATCAGCACTGCTGTCGCAACTGGATCACCCGCCAACTCGCCGCATACCCCAACCCATTTCCCCTGAGCATGAGCTGCCCCTACCACCTGGTGGATCAGGCGCAGGACTGCCGGGTGCAGAGCGTCAGCAAACTCTGCCAGGGCCGCGCTGCCGCGTTCTGCTGCCAAGGTGTATTGGGTCAGATCGTTGGTGCCAATGCTGAAAAAATCCACCTCTTTTGCCAGCACGGAGCTGGTCAGGGCTGCCGCCGGGACTTCAATCATGATACCGGTCTCGATGGGCCAGGTATGTGGAATTCCTTTGTCCTTTAACGCTAGATGTTCTTGTTCTAAGATCTGCCGGGCCTCACGCAGCTCCCGCAGGTTGGTCACCATGGGGAACATCACCCGCAGATTGACTCCCTCACCAGCCCGCAGGATAGCCCGTAACTGGGTGCGGAACAGCTCTGGCTCACGCAAGGACAGGCGGATGGCGCGGACGCCTAAAAATGGGTTGGCCTCCACCGGCAGGTTGATATAGGGTAGCTCCTTGTCTCCACCCACATCCAGGGTGCGCACAATTACCGGCCTGGGATTCAGCAAATTGGCGATCTCTGCCAGCGCACTGCGCTGGGTTTCTTCGTCCGGAGGGTTTTCACCGGTCTGGAACAGGAACTCGGTGCGCAAGAGGCCGACCCCGTCTGCTCCGTTTGTGTCACCCAGCTCGGCATCCCGCAGGCTACCCACGTTGGCGGCCACTTCTACATGGCGCCCATCACGGGTTGTGGCCGGCTGGTTGCTGGTTTGCAGCAGCGCAGCGCGCTGGTCCAACCAGGTTTGACGGCCTTTCTCCAGGCGAGATAGTTTTTCCTGGTCCGGGTTGATGGTAATGGTCCCGTGAAAGCCGTCCAGCCCCAGCTGAGTCCCGGCTGGCATGGTTTCAATGGATGGATCGGCTCCAGCGACCGCCGGAATGCCCATTGAGCGAGCCAGGATGGCGCTGTGCGAAGTAGGCCCTCCCGCCACCGTCATCAAGCCCAGCACCTTGCTCATATCTAATTGGGCGGTTTGGGTGGGTGTCAGATCTGGGGCAAACAGGATGACCGGTTCAGGTAGCTCAATAGATGTTGCAGCTGATTTTCCAGCCAGGGCATACAACACCTGGTTGCCCACGTCCAACACGTCGGCAGCCCGTTGTTGCAGGTAAGGATCATCCAAATCTTGATAAGAGCGGGCAATTTCCTGGATGGCTTCGTTCCAAGCGGCAGCTTCATTCTGGTAATCTTCAAATATCAATTTGCGGGCTCGTTCTGCCAGCTCAGGGTCTTCCAGGATCAACAGGTGCGCGTCGAAAATGGCGGCCTGTTCTTCGCCCAACTCACCCGCTACCCGCCTGCGTCTTTCTTGGATGCCTGTCCGGGTTGTTTCGATCCCTCGCTGTAACCTTTTCCAGGTGGGTTCAGGGTCTTTGGTTTTGTGTTTCGGTATTGGAGGTGGGGGTGGGTGGTAAAGATATAAAGGCCCGATAGCGATACCTTCAGAGACCGGTACTGCTTGCAGGTCGCCTTCTTCGGCAGGTGGAGTTTCAGCTTGCTGATGTGTTACCTCAGGTTGGGGAGCCTGTTTTTCCCCAAAATTGGCTTTTACTAATTCCTCCAATGCCTCCAGCGCCTCCCGGGCTTGGCTGCCTGTAGCGCTGATAATGATCTCTGATCCCTGCACGGCTCCCAATGTGGCCAGTGCGTTCAAGCTTTTGGCGGAAACCGGTCCCTTGCCCTTGCTTTCGTTACGGACTTGGATTTTAGCCTCGAATGAAGCCGCCAATTGTACAAAGCGAGCTGCCGGACGGGCATGCAGGCCATGCTGGTTTTGCAAGGTTAGCTGGATTTGCTCGGCTGCCTGATCGATTGGCTGGGCCTGCGCTGGTGGCGAAGAAGGGGTTATCTCCGCCCGGGTCGCCTCGCCCAACTGTTCTTTCTTCGGCTCAAGTGCGCCCATGGCTTCACGGCAGACCGTTTCCAGGTCGCTGCCCAGGCTGGCTTGTATCCCGGCTGCAATAGCTCCCTCTACCAGAGGCGCCGGGCAGAAACGAATGCGCTCATGCATTTCGGGGGGCAGCAGCTCTACAGCCATCTCAGCGCTCAGGATGGCGCTGCCCAGATCCATCAATACCAGCACACCCTGAGGGTTATCCAGCGCCTGGATGGCCTCCATGATCTCGACCGCGTTTGTGCCGAAATCTTGATTATCATCCCCGACGCCCGCAGCAATGGCGATGGGAACCTGGTCGCTGGCTACCTGTCTTACAAGCTCGACCAGCCCCTCAGCCAGGGCTCGGCTGTGAGAAACAATGATGATCCCCACCATTGGCGCACTCTCCCTAAGATAACCTAAGCGTGGGCTTGGATGGCCCGCAGCAGCCAAATGCCGTAGATGATAGCCACCACACCCACGATTGAGAAAGTGACATCAATCACGCGAATGGCGCCCTGGCTGGGTCGCAGATCCAGCAACACGCTGCGCACACCCAATAGCGCATGGAAGACAGCCAGCACCACGAAGGTGCCCTCCATCAATGCCACCCAGGGAGTAGACACCCATTGCACCACTTGTTGGAAAGTCAGCAAACCATCTGGGTTGACCAGATGCTGGACGATGAAGTGAATGGCAAGAATGACGACTACCAGAACCCCGGTGATGATCTTGAACAGCCACAGCCAGGTTGTTTCTCCAGGTTTAGGTTGAGATAATGCTCTGTCCATGGTTTTCCTCTCTAAATTAAGTGGAACATTCGTAGAAACATATATACGCTGGCGATGATGGTAGCGATCAAGATCCCCAGGAAGATCGATTTTTGGTAGCGGACAGCGATCCCGAAGCTGGTCAGGGCGATGCGCATGCCGTTCAGGCCGTGATAGATACCGGCCACGACAACCAGGTATGATCCAAAGTGGATGATGGGTAAATTAACTGTATCCAGAAAGGCCTGATATGCCTCTTCGCCACGCGCCAGTGAGCTCAATACAATCAGGTGGATAAACAAGTAAAGTGCCAGTCCCAGGGCGGTGATGCGATTGAGGGCAAAGGCCCAGGTGCCCGGCGCGCGCCACCTGACGTCGAACCACAGCAGCGCCTTCCAGATCGACGCACGGTTTTCTTTAGCAGTTGTTCTCATGGGTGCGGCTCCTATTTCGAACGGAATAAGTTCTTGATGCGGATCGTGACCACCTGCTTGCGCAGGTCCATGATGCGCCAGCCTGGGTCAACATTGGAGGGACAGACCTCACTGCATTCAAAGGCGCTATGGCAGCGCCAGGCCCCGCTTTTACTGTCCGCAAAGGGAAGCAAGTCTGGGTTTTTGACGATACCTTGGTGCTGGATGGCAGCCAGGATTGCAGGTCCCTGGTAATCGGAATCGGTCAGGGGAACCGGGCAGGCGCTGATGCACATAGCGCACTCGATACAATCCACCAGCCTGGCCAGGTCAGCAGGTGCGTTCCGGTCGGGGGCAATGTTGTCTGAGTCTGGATCGGGCACTTCGTTCAAGGGCACAACCTGGGGGAAATGCACCGCCTCCAGGCGGCTGTAGAAGGGCGCCATGTCGATGACCAGATCGCTTTCGACCGGAAAGTGGCGTAAGGGCTCCACTTTTACCGTCCCACCGTCTTTGGTGACGTCTTTGATGAAGGTAATGCAGGTCAGTTTTTCCACCCCGTTTACGCGCATGCCGCAAGCACCACAGACAGAGTGGTGGCAAGCGTGCCGGAAGCAGAGCGTGCGGTCATGGAAGGCCCAGATGCGCTCGATGGCATCTAATACGTACTCATCGGGGTTAACTTCCAACTTGAATGTTTCTAACCGGCCGGGGTTATCCCCTTTTTGCCGGTTAACGAGAAAGGTAACGTTCCATTTCTGTTCTGCCATGGTTAGTTTTCCTGGTCTGGAATGGTGTAGAAGTCTCGGTAAGAATGCAAACGCGTTTCCCGGGTGGTGCACTCAGCCTGAATGCCAAGTTTTTGACAGACGACATCAGCGGTCTTCTCTGCCATCATGCGCAAGGTGGTGGCTTTGCCGCCGGTAATGGTCACAATGCCATCGACGTTGTCGCTGTCTTTGTGGTCGTAGCACTTAAAGGTGCGCGTGATGCTGCGCCCGCTTGACCCTGATCCAATCAGCGGGCGGGTGGCCATATACGCGCCGCGCTCGCGAGTTTGCCTCAGGGCTGGTATCAGCTCGCTGCCGCGCTCGATCATCAGTTGAATTTGATCTTCGGTAACCGGTACATAATCGGCCGATTCCACCAGAAACGAAGTTGTGCCGACCACCATCATACGGCGTTGGGGCAGCACAATGTCCCCATCGCTGGGGGCATTCAAGCGGTTGATGGTCCGTTCGCACAGGCGGCGGTCGTAGGCGACCATGATGCCTGGGGTGGGACTGATATTGACATCCACCCCGGCCATTTTGGCGATCTCACCGACCCAGGCGCCAGTGGCGTTGATGATGATATCGCCATGGATCTCAGAGCGTTTGTTATCCGTGCGCCCCATAACACGGACGCCCACCACATTGCCCTGTCCATCGTGGATCAGTTCCTCCACTTCGGTAAAGAGCTTGAAGCGGGCTCCGTTGGCTTTGGCGGAGGCCGCAAAAGCTGTGGCCAGGCGCAGGGGGTCAAAGGTGCCGTCTGGCACCAGGAAGGAGACCAGCAGCTTGGGGTTCAAGGCCGGTTCCAATCGCAGGGTTTGTTCGGCGGTTAGCTCTTCACAGGAGATACCACTGGCTGCACAGCCGTCGATGAATTCCTCGGCATAAGCCAGATCGCTTTCGTTCAGGGCGACAAAAAGACCTCCGTTGGGCTCGATGCAGTCCGGCACGATTTTGCGCAAGATCGTGTTTTCCTCGATGCACTCGACCCCGGCCTCTTGATCTTTGACGCAATACCTGCCGCCGCTGTGCAGTAAGCCGTGGGTCCGCCCGGAGGTTCCGTTGGCTATCGGGCCGCGATCTATGACAGTCACGTCGAAGCCTCGCAAGGCCAGATCGTGAGCAGTAGCAACACCGGTAAAACCTGCTCCAATTATGATGGCGTGCGGTTTGCTCATTTCATTCATGCTCCCTCTTGGTATAACGTTTTTATTTTGGTTGGAAGATTTGTAAAAATTGGTAAGGTTTCTAAGTTTTTATCCTCTTTCCAAATAATGTGGCCCAGATCAGCTATTGAGCAGCAGGCTGCTTTGCAGCTAGGGCAATCCTGTACCTCAGCCGTGTTGAAAATGGTTTCGGGTCTGAGTAGCTCTGGCGGGCCGGTTTTAAAGCCTGTCTTACCACACAGGCAGGCATACCATCCTATGTCAATCTCGTCGAAAGATCGCCGGGGCGGATACAGGTCGATGACTTCAACTCCGTTACCCCAGCGAGCGTTGGTGATCAACCGGCTGCAACCAGCAGCCAGTAATTTCTGCACATACAGGTCAAAATGAGAGCAGTGGCGCATCAGCAGGACTGCAGCCGTGATGTCCGGTGGAAAGGGGATCATGCGGGCATCCCCTTGGATGACCTCCAAATTCTGGGGGAGTTTAGCTGTAGGGCCGGCTTTTTCCAGGACAGCTGGTTGGATCTCAATGGCGTAGACGCGG
>JAWOHN010000072.1:0-6172 GCA_046485135.1 Anaerolineales bacterium
CTGCAATATCCTGGGAGGCAAGCTGGTGTCGGTGCCGATGGTGTACCAGGACAAGCAGCTGCAATTTGACGTGGAAGGGATCCTGGGAGCGGTGACGGAGCGGACGAAGATCATCGTAGTAGCGAACCCGAACAACCCGACGGGGAACTTCATGGAAGCGGGGGACTTTGTGCGGATAGCGGAGACGGGCATCCCGTTTATTGTGGACGAGGCGTATATTGAATATGCGGGGTTGGGGATGTCGCAGGTGCACCTGACAGAGAAGTATAAGAATGTACTGGTGACGCGCACGCTGTCGAAGGCGTACGGGCTGGCCGGGATGCGGTTTGGGTATGCGTTGGGAGACAAGGAAGTGATCGGGCAGATCTCAGGAGCGCTGCTGCCGTGGAACGTGGGGACGATCCCGATGTGGGCGGCGCTGGCGGCGTTGGAGGATGTGGAAGGGCTGCAAGAGCGAGTGGAGTTCAATAACAGCGAGGTGAAGTATATCGAGGAAACGCTGGGAGATATCGCTGGGCTGACGATCTTCCATTCGCATGCGAACTATATCTTGTTAGATGGGAAGGGGACGGGCAAGAAGGGGCAAGATATGGTGAATTATGCGCAGGAGCGGGGCTTGATCTTCCGGCCGGAGACGGAGAAATATGGCAGTGAGGGGTTCTGGCGGCTGACGATCGGCAGCAAGGAAGAGAACCGTATGGCTGTGCAGGTCATCCGTGAGTTCTATACTTCGTAAACCTGCCAAAGATGACACTGGAGCGTTTGCCCGGAATCTCTCCGGGCAAACGCTAAAAAAACAGGAATGAAGAACGGTCAGATGGTGGAACAATATAATGCTTGACGCCTCACCCACCCTGCTTTTTGTGATCCTGGTCGTAGCTGCGATAATTTTTGATTTCTTGAATGGCTTTCACGATTCGTCCAATATAGTAGCCACAGTGATTGCCTCGCGGGCTTTAAAACCACGGGCAACCTTGTACATGACCGCTGTCGCCCATTTCATTGCTCCGTTTATCTTTGGAGTGGCTGTGGCAACCACGGTCGGGAAAGGTCTGATCGAGCCTACGGCTATCAACCCAAATGTAGCCATTGCAGCCGCATTTGGAGCGATCCTATGGAATCTGTTTACCTGGTATATCGGCATCCCTTCTTCCTCTTCGCATGCCCTGATTGGTGGATTGTTGGGCTCAGCTATCCTGGCCAAGGGCGTAGGGGTGGTGCAGCTGGGTGGCCTGCTGAAGATCCTGGCCGCCCTGTTCATCTCACCACCGCTGGGACTGCTGGTTGGCTATATCTTCATGCAGATCACGCTGCAGTTATTTAAGAGCGCCACTCCGAAGATCAATATTGTCTTCAAACGGATGCAGATCCTGACCTCCCTGAGTCTGGCGCTATCGCATGGCACGAACGATGCGCAGAAGACGATGGGGTTAATCACGCTGGGTCTGGTAACTGCCGGTTACCAGGAGACCTTTCACGTTCCATTATGGGTTATTGCAGTGAGCGCAGGCGCCATCGCATTGGGCACGGCTCTAGGTGGCTGGCGCCTGATCAGCACGCTGGGAGGCAGGATCTATAAGATCAGACCTGTGCATGCCTTCACATCTCAGGCGGCTTCAGCGGGTGTGATCTTCAGTGCTGCTCTATTGGGAGGTCCGGTAAGCACCACGCAGGTGGTTGGCTCGTCCATAATGGGCGCTGGTGCGGCGGAAAGGGTAAACAAAGTTCACTGGCAAGTGGGTCAAAATATGCTGACCACCTGGCTGGTCACCATTCCAGCGAATATGATCCTGGCAGCATTGTTGTATGCCTTGCTGGAGGTTTTGTTGTAGATTTTCGTTGATTGCCATTTTTGGATTTTATTCAATACATCTCAACACCTGAGAGGTCAATCATGAAGTTATTCGCCCGGCATCGAAAACAAAATCGTTTTCTGGCACTGATCATCCAGCAGGCAGAGTTTGCCGTCCAGGGGATGGAGGCTTTGAAGCAGTATGTCAAAGAGCCCGACAGCGCGCTGGCTGAACGAGTCAGCCAGCTTGAGACCGAAGCTGACGAGGTGCGTCGCATCTTGATCGATGAGCTCAACCACACTTTTGTGACGCCTTTCGACCGGGAGGATATCTTTTCGCTCTCGCTCTCTATCGATGATATTCTGGATTATGCAGAATCGACGGTCGATGAAATGGTTATGCTGAAAGTAGAAACCAACCCCTACCTGGAGCGAATGGTCTCGCTGCTATCCGACGCGGCGGCTGAGATCTACCGGGGGGTGCAGCGCCTGGAGGACCACCCCAACGTAGCCAATGATCATGCTGTGCGCGCAAAGGCGCTGGAAAACCGGGTGGAGAGCGTTTACCGGGAAGCCCTGGCGGACCTTTTCAAGGACCCGCGCGATCTGGACGGCATCATGGAGATGTTGAAACTGCGTGAGATCTACCGCCATCTTTCCAACGCCGCCGACCGTGGTGACCAGGCTGCCAACGTGATCGGTGATATCGTCGTAAAATGGATGTGATCGGGTAATTTGTCATTGATTAATATAATCAATAACAGATTGTCAAAGTGGATTCTGTTAATGTATACTATGCAAATATCCGGTTTAAAGCCCTTCGCGAATGGAACTCCTTATCCGCCATCAATGATTAATGCCGGAGAGCAAGCGAACCATGTGCCCTTCAATCTCCCACAATTATGCAAGCCATATCTAATTTCACCCCTGGAACTGTTAAGGCGGATGGTCGAGGGCGAAATTGCAGCTATCTGAAAGGAGGTAATGCCGTTAAGCGATAACCAGCGAACCTGTCCAAACAACAGAAACGAAGCTCGTTTCCATAGAGCAACAGGACAATGTTGCAGTAAGACCCAAATCCGCTCTTTCACTGGAGGCTGAGACGTTTAGCAGCCGAATTGAACCTTCACCATATAAGTATAGGAGGAAAGACATGTCTACAAAGAGTAGTCGCCTGTTTGTCGTATTCGTCCTGGCAGTCATCGTGTCGATGCTGCTTGGAGCATGTGCGCAAAGCAGCGAACCCAGCAAGCTTGTCATTTACACTGCTAAAGAGAACGAAGAAATTGAAAAGTACCTGCCTGTAGCTCAGGCAGCCATGCCAGATGTCACCCTGGAAGTCTTGCGCCTCTCCACTGGCGACCTGACAGCTCGCTTGCTAGCAGAAAAAGATAACCCACAGGCTGATGTCATCTTTGGCACAGCAGCAACCAGCATGATGATCTTCCAAAATGAGGGTATGCTCGAACCCTACAAACCGGCCGGCGCCGATACGATCTTAGCCCAATTCAAGGACAGCAATAATCCTCCCTATTGGGTAGGCGTAGATGCCTATGTGACAGCTTTCTGCGTCAACACGGCCATGACCGAAGCGCAAAACCTGCCGATCCCGCAATCGTGGGCTGACCTGCTTGACCCGGTTTACCAGGGTCAAATCGTGATGCCGAACCCGGCTTCCTCTGGGACAGGTTTCATGTTTGTCTCCAGCGTACTGCAGGGCATGGGTGAGACAGAGGGCATGGCTTACCTGAAGGAATTGGACAAGAACATGGCCATTTACACCAAGTCAGGCTCCAAACCCTGCAAAATGGCCGGTGCGGGTGAGTATCCGATCGGTATCTCCTTCGAGTTTGTAGCCGCCGGGCAGATTGCATCCGGCGCGCCGATGGTCCTGGTCCTGCCTGAGGAAGGCTCTGGCTTTGAGATGGAAGTCAACGCCCTGATGAAGGGGACAAAGAACGAAAAGGCCGCCAAGCAATTTCTGGATTGGGCGATCAGCGACGAAGCAATGGGGCTGTACGCTGAGTTCTTTGGCGTGGTGGCGAAGCCAGGCTTTGATGTTCCGGAAGGCATCCCGGCAGATATCGCCGAACGGCTCTTCCCGATGGACTTCAAGTGGTCATCAGACAACCGCGATCAGATCTTGGCCAACTGGCTGAACAATTTCTCCGCCAAGGCAGAGGAATAGCCGGCGTCTGAACATAAATATGTAAGTATTTAAAGAAACTCCCGGCCGGACCGGTGAATGGGAAGGCCGGGAGTTATTCCTTGAGGATTAAACTTATGGATCAAGCGAAATCGAATGGTAAAGGTCCTTATCTGGACGTCCAGCATATGATCAAAACATTCGGTGATTTGGTTGCACTGAATGATGTCTCCCTGGCTGTAAGTGAGGGGGAGTTTGTCTGTCTGCTGGGGCCGAGCGGCTGTGGCAAGACGACTCTGCTCAGGATCATTGCAGGTTTGGAACAACAGAACAGCGGGGAAATTTACCAGGCTGGTAAAAATATTTCCAAGCTGCCTCCCCGAGACCGTGATTTTGGGATTGTTTTCCAATCTTACGCGCTTTTCCCAAACCTGACAGCCCGGGATAACATCGCTTATGGCCTGGAAAACCGAAAAGTTCCAAAAAACCAAATCATTGAACGGGTGACTGAGCTGCTCAAGCTGGTTGGGCTGCCGGATGTAGGACATAAATACCCAGCACAATTATCGGGAGGCCAGCAGCAGCGCATCGCTTTGGCGCGCGCTCTGGCGACTTCCCCAGGCTTGCTGCTCCTGGATGAGCCCTTATCGGCGCTGGACGCGCGGGTAAGGATCACCTTGCGTCTGGAGATCAAGCACCTGCAACGGCGCCTCGGTATTACCACCGTTTTCGTAACCCACGATCAAGAAGAAGCGCTGGTAATGGCGGACCGGATCGTGGTCATGAACCTGGGCACGATTGAACAGGTTGGCGCACCGGAAGAAATCTACCGGCGACCTGCCTCGCCCTTTGTGGCGGATTTCGTGGGGGCGATGAACTTTTTGCCGGGTAGCGTCGCTGAAGATGGACAATCGATCCAGGTAGGTAATCTTTCCCTGGCCTGCAGCGAAGCGCACCAGATTGGGCGGGGAGCAGCGGTCACCGTTGCCTTGCGCCCTGAAGATATCCGCGTCGATGTACAACTGCCTAATGGTGGTAATAATATTGGCAAAACGCAGGTAAAGGAAGCTGAATTTCTAGGCGCATTTTACCGGCTGACCTTGCAGCTTGAAGGTTACTCTGATAAGCCTTTGATCGCGGAGGTTTCCAACAACCGTATGCGAGATATGTCTATTCAAATCGGTAGCAGGGTTTTTGTCCATCTGCCGCCGGATCTGCTGCGGGTTTATCCAGGGAAAGTAGGGATGCACGCATGAGCGCTCAGGCTACTGAACTGCCGCTTGGCGAAGCACAAGATCTGGAAAAGATAAAGAAGCAGGTGGTTCGCCAGCAGCTTGGCTTTGAAGACTACCTGCGCAGGGGCTTATTTGTCTTGATCGCCTTAGGGTTGTTCACCTTCATGATCTATCCTTTGATCATGGGGTTGATGCGCAGCTTCCAGGACCGGACAGGCGCTTTTATAGGCCTGACCAACTATATCAACTACTTTGCTTCGGCCACGACGCGCGAATCTTTGCCAAATAGTCTGTATATATCCGTGATAAGCATGATTTTCACGGTTATTCTGGCATTCTTGTACGCCTATGGGCTTACCCGCATGAAGATGCCCGGCAAACGCATCTTTCAAGGAATAGCCCTGTTGCCGATCTTTATCCCCTCCCTGGTTCAAGCTCTGGCTTTGATATACATGTTTGGCAACAACGGGATTTTCACGCGCATGTTTGGGATCAATATCAGCTTGTATGGATCGCGCGGCATCATCATGTCTGAAGTGTTTTACGCCTTCCCACATGCCTTTATCATCCTGAGTACGGCGCTGTCCTTAGCAGATGCGCGCCTGTATGAGGCAGCTGAAGCGCTCAGAACCAGCGGCAGGCGGGCATTCCTGACCATTACCTTGCCGGGGGTTAAGTACGGCTTGATGAGCGCGGCTTTTGTGGTCTTTACCCTGGCGATCACGGACTTTGGCGCGCCAAAGGTTGTTGGTGGTAACTTTGATGTGCTGGCAACCGATATCTATAACAAGGTGATTGGACAGCAAGACTTTCAAATGGGCGCCACGATCAGCACTTTGCTGTTGATCCCAGCCGGGATTGCCTTCATCTTGGACCGGTTGGTGCAACGGCGGCAGGTGGCCATGGTTACGGCGAATATCACTCCAATGGGACCAAAGCGCCACCAGCCATTGGTCGAGACCATTGTTTATGCCTGCATTATTCTGATGGCGATTTTCA
>JAWOHN010000132.1:0-4778 GCA_046485135.1 Anaerolineales bacterium
GCGCCGGTCTCCCCCTACCCACTGCCTGAAGAGCAAAGCCGGACCAAACCTTCTGTGCTGGTTGCCTGGCTGCACAGCGCCTGGGACTTCCTGGTGCGTTTTTTCGTTAGTGGACAGCACACCGCACAGGCAGCCGGACTGCTGCAGGCTTATCCACCGCCCGGCGATCCGACGCCGACAGCCACATCCACGCCCGATCCTACGCCCACATCTACTCCCACGCCTACAGCTACGCCCGTCCCGCTGGAGGAGATCTTATATACCTATGATGCTGAAAACCGCCTGGTGAGTGTCAGCTCTGGGGAAGTGCAAGCCAGCTTCATGTACGACGGGGACGGACAGCGCGTGGCCAGCCTGATCAATGGGTCTGTCACGGTGTACATCGGGGAGGTCTTCGAGTGGGAGGTCGCCTCCGGGAGTATGACTCGTTATTATTACGCCGGGGTGCAGCGGTCGCCAACTTGTTGGCGCAGCGTACGTACGGGCGGCGCCTCACCCGTATGGTTGCTGGGCGATCACCTGGGCAGCACCAGCGTGGCTACCAACACGGACGGCAGCTTGCTCAGCCGCCAGGGGTACCTGCCCTGGGGTGAGCTGCGTTTTGCCGAGGGCAGTCTGCCGGGGAGGTACCAGTTCACCGGTCAGGCTTCGTATGAGGCTGAGTTCGGGCTGTATTATTATAAGGCCAGATGGTATGACCCCCATTTAGGCCGTTTTTCCCAGCCGGATAGCATTGTGCCCGATCCGGGTAACCCGCTCGATTGGGACCGCTACCAGTATGCTCGAGCAAATCCCTTAAAGTACACCGATCCCACAGGCCATTTCCCCTGGCTTTTGATCCCCATCCTTATCTTTATCGCAACAATCCCCGGGGACACAGGGCCCTACGAGGTAGATCCAGTTACTTCAGCAGTTGGAGATGCAGCACTGCGGTTTGTAGATCCAATTGATGCCGTCTTTACAGGAGTGGAATGTCTTCAAGGCCAATGTTCTGGCGTAGATATATTATTTGCTATCCTACCTGTTGTTAATGGTGGTCTGGATGATGCTGCAGATGCAGCGAGAATAGCGGCGAAGGAAGCAGGCATTGTTGAAACAACAGGTCAACTCCATCATGTGTTCTCTCAAAAAATAATGAGAGCATTGAATGAACACGCCACTTTAAAAGGGGGTTTCGAAAGAAATGATCTTCTTGTTCAAACATTGGACAAAGCCAGTCACAATGGATACCAGACATGGCACCGAGAATATGATGATAAGGTTGTGGAATGGTTATTGGAACATGATCAGGCCACTATCGAAGAGTTCTTATCATTTATACTGGATTTGTACAACCAAACAGATATGCAAAAAATGTTCCCCGATGCTGATCAGTTGATACAAATGACTATGGAAGAGATAAAATGAACCAATTCTATGTTTTGAAACCAGAAGAAGGGATCAGGTTTGGGAGAAAGTGGGCTTATGGGGATTTAATCTCTCCGGTCAATCGAGGTGACTACCAGAAATGCCCGGTTTGTGGTGGAGCCGTGAGTGGCTTGAAATGGTTGCCGCCTCGTCGAATCAAGTTATCCAGCGCAAAGCCTGCCAAATGGGGTGATTTCGTATGGGGCGCGGGTTTTCCTCTGCTTGTCTCAAAAAGGTTCAAGGATATTTATGAACAGGAAGGATTATCCGGGATCGCAGAATTCTCCTCCCCGGTCGAAGTAGTCCGCCTGGGCAATTTGAAATCAGGTTACTTCCCTACGCCTCCACCTGTTTATCATCTGATCCATATTCTCTGGGGCGGCGCTAACCAGAACGATGAGGCTTCGGGTTTGACCCATGAGATGCCCGAAAAAATAAAATGTGGATTTTGTCGTTCCGGTTTCACCTGGAAGAAGCAGGATCGTATCGTAATCGAGGAAGGTTCCTGGAATGGAAGCGATATTTTCAAGGCTAGAAATGCTCCTACCCCCTTCATAGTCTCAGAACGTTTCAGAAAAGTAGTGGAGGACAATCAATTAACGAACCTTTGGCTCATCCCAGCCGATCGGTATGCTTACGATGAACGCAGTAGGGGGCTTTGGTATGTGAAGGATTGAGGTGGAACAGACCGATGCGCGCGGCTGCGTAACCAGCCTGACCTACGACAGTCTCAATCGCCTGCTGGGAAAGAGCTACAGCAACGCCCGCGCTGGGAATTGCGCTGCCATAGCTGCCAACGCCTCCCCAGTCAGCTACAGCTACGACCAGGGGGTAAACGGCATTGGGCAGCGCACCGGCATGAGCGACGCCAGCGGCAGCGTCAGCTGGAGCTACGACGCCCGCGGCCGCCTGGTGAGCGAGCTGCGCCAGGTGGGCAGCTATGGTTCCTTTGCCAGCGCCTGGGGATACAACTCGGCGGATGGACTGGCCTGGAGGCAGTACACGGGTGGGAACAACGGGCGGTTGGGCTCTTAACCAAAACGGCTGGATTTCTTTGTCAAAGAAATCCAGCCGTTTTGCTACCACGAGTCTGTTTCGGGCTTATTGCTTGTGGTAATTTTCCAGGACTTGTTCGTAAATCTTGCGGAAGCGCTGGATGGCCGCCGGCCAATTGTAGTGCTGGATGGCTTTTTGGTAGCCGTGTTCACCTAACTGCTTTGCCCAGCCTGGATTGCGCAGCAGCGCCAGGATCGCTTCAGCCAGCATCAGATCATCTTTGAATTCAACCAGCAGACCATCTCTTCCTGCAGTGACAACCCATGGTACTGCTCCCCGCCGGCAGCCGATTACTGGTTTTTTGACTGCCCAGGCTTCGATGAAGGATATCCCAAAGGACTCGTAACCGGAGGGGTAGACGAAAACATCGACCGCACTGAACAGGGATGGTTTTTCTTCATCAGAAAAATTATAGTGTAGAACGACCTGACGACGCTGGGCAGGCGCTAATTCTTCCAAAAAACGATCGATCACGGCTGCAAAAGAGGCGCGCGCGCCAGCAATCAGTAAATAGGCTTGCGGGAAGACCTGCCAGACTTTGGGCATGGCTTGCAGCAGGGTGTCTACGCCTTTATGCCAGCCTAGCTGCCCGATATAGCCAACCAGTGGGGCCTCTGCCGGAATACCCAGGCGGGTTCTTAGCTGGTAGTCTGGCTGCGTTTGAAAATGCTGCAGATCCACCCCTAAACCGCTGGTGTAGACTTTTTCTGGAGAGGCGCCGCGTTGGATGACGTATTCGGCTTCGAAAGGCGTGTAGGCAATATAGCCGTCTGCCTGCTGGATAGCCTGGTAGATCATTGGTCGTTGAAAGCCCCATTCGTCCTGAGGGTGAAGACCGCCGATGAGGATGCAAGGTCGTTGGCTGAGGCGGGCAGCCTTTAATGACTGGTACATGTGCTGCAAGGGGAAGGATGAGGCCACCAGCAGGTCGAAATCGGTTTCCTGGATCGACTTTGTCAACCCGCGAATTAAGGGACCCTGGTAATAGGTGCGCCAGTATTGGTTCCCAGGCAGGCTGAAATCTCCCAGGTTGGCCTGCGGCAGGCGCAGGAACCGGCTTAGCTGGCTCATGACTGCAAAACGTTGCACGGTTACGCCGTTGATTTCCTCACGACCGGTGGGCATGCGTGGCAATTCGGGATGGTTGAAGGCTTCGCCGCTAAAACAATTGGTGGTGAAAACGGTCACCTGGTCGTCGAACTGCTGCGCCAATCCCTCAGAAATGCGTTGGATGGCCAGCTCTGTGCCGCCGATACCGGGAAAATAGCCTTGAACCACGTGCAGTACTTTCATAATACTCCTAAGGTCGGGATAGCCGCCATTGAATATAACGCCAGCCGCGATGGAAAAGGGCTTTGACGCCTTCGGTTCGCCAAATATACACAGCCCGCGCCCAGGGGCTGTAAGGAGCTGGGGCTGATCCGGCTGGTGGAGGCGCTGCGCCTCTTTCCTGCCGGTCAGGTGCATATCCACCTTGCAGGCAGTAAGCTTTCAACGGTGCAACCACTTGCGGCCAGCGAAAACGCTCGATCAGGGGCTCGAAGGCTGGTCTCCACTCGGATTTCTGCTTTTCCAACAGGCGTATTAACGCTTCGGATACTGCCTGTGGGGCAAATGGCGGGACGACTTCCCCCAGCTGGTATTGGTTAACCCATTCACTGGTGATATCCCCATCGGTGACCAGAACCGGCAGGCGCGCCCACAGGTAATCCAATACCCGCGTGCGGATCGAGTAGCGGGTTTCTACATGTATGGGATGCAAGGATGCACCAATATCGGCTTCATTCAGGAGCAATTCCCTTTCCTGGTAGGAGACCCACTCGATGAATATGATGCTGCGATCCTTTTCCCCAATCTCCTCAGCCAGGTTCTGGGCTTTGGTGGCCATCTCATGCACTGGCACCAGGGGGTTGGGGTGACGGGTGCCCAGGAAAACCAGGCGCGCTTTGGGAAATTGATGGATGACCTCGGGCCAGGCCTGGATCAGGGTCAACGGGTCCAGCCAGTTCCAGATGCCGCCGCCCCACAGGACAATCTGTGCGTCTTCGGGGATGTTTGGGTGTACGCCGCGGATAAAATGATGGCTGGCTTGCAGGGGACGGTCTGGGAAACCGATGCCTACCACGTCGATCAATGCTCGTAAGCTGGGATCAGCAGAAAATGTTCTGGGGTTAATGCGACCGTTGGCAGCTAACAACCCCAACCAAAAGTCTCGCTGGCGTTCATTCCCACAGATGAAATAATCGCCAAGCCGTGAGATCAAATTGGTGATGTTGACCCCATGCTGGTTGAGCGCCTGTTGCATATCCAACGGC
>JAWOHN010000174.1:0-12050 GCA_046485135.1 Anaerolineales bacterium
CCAGAGTTCACCCTGACCGAGGCCGGCTACGAACCGCAATTCAAAATGTACGAAATGGTGAAAAAGATCACCGGCAAAGAACCGGCTATTGTGGACGCTGAGGACCTGATCGAAAATCCCTTTACGGTTGTGAAGGGCTACTGCGAAATGGTGGGGATCCCCTTCATACCCGAATCCCTGACCTGGGGGGCTGAGTTCAAGCCCGAGTGGAAGACCTGGGAGGTCTGGCATCTGGACGCAGCCAAGAGCACCGGCTTTATCAAGGATATGGAACCGTTTGACTTCACGGTGCAGGATGTCCCCCGTCTGGTAGAGATGTACGAAAAATCCATGCCGTTTTACCAGGCGCTGTACGAAAACCGCATCCGACCCTAGTCTTTACTCAAGAAGATATTTCATTCCATGGCCTCCGGGGACAACCTGGAGGCTCCGTGATTAATTGAGCACAGCACGGGCTGAAGCCTTATTGGACAAAATGCTCGATATTTTCGCCGGTTAGTGCCACAACCTGTTTTTCAAGCATCAATAAATGCTATAATATTAGCGTAATCCCTTTCCTTATTCGCTAGAAGTAAATAAAGGGGCATGTGGTACGTTCGTGAGGAATTATCTTTGCGTAAACAACCGCCAAATCCTCCCAACGCGTATGAGTGCATTTTTTCTTCTCTCAAGAACCATGAGTTTATGGGCTTCTTGCTAGGTAAGTCTCAAGCTATAAGCGAACCTTGGTCGTGTCTTCCGAAAAGGAGATCTGGGAATGAAGACAAAGCATCTTCTACCTTTCTGTTTACTAATCACTGCCATCCTGATCACTTGCGTTCAGGGGATTGCAGGTCCTAACAGACAAGCTGTCGTTGCCGCTCCATTGAGTAACCAAGATGTCGATCCGCTAGAATTATCAGGAAATTCTCATTTCATCGTTCTTACCAAAGATGAAGTTGTCTATATGCTAAGCAGAGAGAACCAAAACCTAGAGAGCTGGTCGGTAGTTGAACGCAAGTATCTTCCTACAATATCTCTCGCAGCCGCTCCAGATTTAATTACCTATTCCGAGGAAGTGGACAGCATTTATCTTTCATACCCAAACAACAGGATCACAGAAATTAAACTGGATGAGAAACCTTTGAGAGAAACCCCTTTTACAACTACTTTGCGGACAGTTGAAGGGATGACCATGGCGGGTAGTTTCTTTTTTACAAGCGACTCTTTAAAACATAACACCTATAACCCACAAGGAATTCTGATATCACAAGTTGATCGCACAACACCCGGTGCATACCACGTTTGGAGTCCTGCCAACCACAAGTTGTATTATTTTATCGACCCCATTTATCCAAGTGATTTTCAGTGGGATGAAATCGGTTTAGATGGAATAATTGCTGAAAGCATAGAACCTCCGCATCATTCTGAGGAATACATCACTAGCCCTCTGCGCGTAAAGCCAGATGGGTCATTACTTTTTTTTGGGTCTGGCACAATATTAGACGCAACCACCTTAGAAAAGAAACATATCTTATATGCACTGAGTGGGAAATTTTCGGATGCATTATGGCATGATGACGATTTAATTACAGCAGAATTTAATCAAGCAAACCGCAACACTTTATTAAAAAAATGGGAATATCCTTTCGACGGATTGGCGGTGTCTAAAGAAGTGCCTGGTTTTGCTATACGGATATTTAAAGTAGCTGAAGGAATCCTGGTAATATCACGAGACGATAACAACTTCCTTCTTTTGACCATCCTTGATTTTAATCTTAACACTATCTATGAAACCCCATTCTTCTACAGTTATTTCCCACTGGTTGACAAAGATTTCTGCGGGAATATTTACGATGATTTCAGCAATCCAACCACAGGTTGGCCAGTTGGCGAAGATAACGATGTCCTTTCAGAATACCTAGAGGGTGAATATCGTGTGCTCACAAAAAATGATACTTATTTCTATATGTTCAGATCGCCTGGCTGCGAGCATCAATACTTCCAGCTTGAAGTAGATGCACGCTGGGTTGGAGAACCTGGATTCGCCTATGGACTCGTGTACGGAATAAATGAAGACTGGAGCCAGTATAACCTATTCATTATCAATACTGATTATCGAGAATTTGGCTACTATGTGTACATAAACGACTATCTCAATGAGTATTCTTACCAGAGTACACCAGCCATTTACCCTAGCACACTTCCGAATCATCTAAAAGTAACACGTAGATTTGAAAACCTTATCTTGGAAATCAACGGCACAATTGTTTTAGACACCAATGATCCTGATAATATTGGGCCTAGGAGTGTAGGATTGGTCGTTATCCCCTATGATGGATACCCGATAGCTGATACTCGCTTTGACAACTTTGCAAAAAGGTTCCTTACCCCGGATGAGATCTATCAATCAGGAACGATCGGTGCATCCTTTGAAGAAAATTGCGTTCCTGTAACCAACCCAATTCCTGGGCAACAATTGAAATCAGAAAGTTCAATAATCTACAACCCGTAAGTGGGGATAAATCAAGATCGAACATCGAGAGCAAGGTGGGGCGGCTTCATGAGCTGCCCCAACCTTTTCAGCCATGCTATAATCACAGAAGCATCCGCCAGATTGGCTCACAGCAAACAGGAGGAAACCATATGAGCAGTACAGAACTGTTTCCATTCACTCAGGAACACGAGATGATCCGCCAGGCGGCCCGCGATTTCGCCCAAAACGAGATCGCGCCGATTGCGGCGGAGTTTGACGAAAGCGGAGAGTTCCCTTCTGAAACCATAAAAAAAATGGGCGAGATGGGTTTCATGGGCATCGAGGTGCCCGAGGAATACGGCGGCGCGGGCATGGATACCCTGGCCTACGTGTTAGCATTAGAGGAAATCTGCAAAGCAGACGCCTCTCACGGCACGATCATGTCGGTGAACAATTCGTTGTTCTGCTACGCTATTCTCAAGTTTGGCACAGAAGAACAAAAACAAAAATATCTTACACCTGTGGCCTCTGGAAAAGCGATTGGCGCCTATTCCCTGACTGAGCCAATGTCAGGCTCGGACGCTGGCGCCATGCGCAGCCGCGCTGTACGTGACGGCGACGACTACATCCTGAACGGTCGCAAGTCATGGGTGACCAGCGGGCCGGTGGCTGACTTTATATTGCTCTTTATCATGACCGAACCTGAGAAAAAGCACCGCGGCGTTACCGCGTTTATTACTGAAGCGAACCAACCGGGCTTTGTGCGCGGGAAAAAGGAGCCCAAGCTGGGTATTCGGGCTTCGGCCACCAGCGAGATTGCCTACGAGGATTATCGAGTTCCGCTTGAAAATCGCCTGGGGCAAGAAGGCGAAGGCTTCAAGATCGCCATGGCTGTGTTGGACGCAGGCCGGATTGGGATTGCCGCCCAGGCCCTGGGAATCAGCCAGGCAGCTTACCAGGCCAGCCTGGAGTATGCCCGCGAAAGAGAGGCCTTCGGGCAGAAGATCGGGCAGTTCCAGGGCATCGCCTTCAAACTGGCCGATATGAAAACCCGTATCGAGGCTTCGCGCTTGCTGACCTACAACGCTGCCATGGCTAAAGAACGCTCTAAGACCACCGGAGGAAGATTCTCCCTGGAGGCTTCCATGGCGAAGCTTTTCGCCTCCGAAACCGCCACCTTCGTCGCCGATGAGGCCGTCCAGATCCACGGCGGCATGGGCTACAGCAAAGAATTGCCGGTCGAGCGTTACTACCGGGATGCCAAGATCACTCAGATCTACGAAGGCACCAGCGAGATCCAGCGGATTGTCATTGCCCGGTTGGAAACAGAGCTCAAATGAAGGCTGTCCTGTTCTACAATCACGGTGGGCCAGAAGTTCTTCAATACAGCGACATTGAAACCCCACAGCCGGGACCCGGGCAGGTGCTGGTAAAGTTAAAAGCCGCTGCGCTCAACCGGCTGGACCTGTGGGTCCGCCAGGGTTGGCCGGGGATCAGGCTGGATTACCCGCATATCCCCGGTGCGGATGGCGCCGGGGAGGTTGTCGCGTTGGGAGAACAGGTCAACGGCAGGCAAGTGGGGGAACGGGTGGTGATCAATTCGAACCTTGGCTGTGGGGTATGTGATTTCTGCATCGCCGGGGAAGATAACCGTTGCCGTAGTTGGGAATTGTTGGGAGAGACGCGCCGCGGCACCTATGCAGAATATGTATCTATTCCTGCCAGCCATGCTTATCCAATCCCAGGTGGTTTCCCAGAAGAACAAGCGGCCGCGGCTGCGCTGGTTTTCCATACCGCCTGGCATTCCCTGATCGAACGCGGCCAGCTGCGCCCGGGTGAAAGCGTGCTGGTCGTAGGCGCAGCGGGAGGCGTTAACAGCGCCTGCATCCAAATTGCCAAAAAGGCTGGCGCTACGGTCTACGTGGTGGGATCAGGAGCAGCTAAGCTGGCTGTGGCTGAATCGCTCGGGGCAGATTTCCTGATCGACCGCTCCAAAGAAGCAGATTGGTCCAAAGCGATATTCCGCCTGACGCGAAAAAGCGGCGTCGACCTGGTGGTGGATAACGTGGGCACGACCTACCCGCTCAGCTTCCGGGCCGCTCGCAAGGGCGGGCGCATCCTGACCGTCGGTAATACTGGCGGAGCTAAGTTCGAAATCGATAACCGCTATATCTTTGGAAAACACCTGTCCTTGTTGGGGTCCACCATGGGCACCCAAGCAGATTTCCATAAAGTCATGCAGATGGTCTTTGCAGGCCATTTCACACCCGTGATCGACCGGACCTTCCCTCTGGCTGAAGCAGCCGCAGCGCATGAGCGGATGGAAAAGGGAGAACACACCGGCAAGATCACCCTGGCAATCGGGTAAGGGCGTTGACACAAAACCCAGATCGCCCGGCACAGAAGAGGCCCCGCCGGCCCTTCAGCGTAACCTTGCTGGCTATTGGGGTTTTAACCATAGCCGGGATCCATCTACTTCGCCTGTACCAGACCATCCAAAACTGGGATTTTCTGGCGGAACTGCCCGGTGTGCCGCCGTTATACCTGGCTCTGACCGGTTTGGCCTGGGCAGTGGTAGGCTTTCCGCTGGGTATATTACTCTGGCGGGGAGAGCCACCTGCCCTGCCCACTGTTCGTTCCATGACCGCAGCTTATATCCTATACGATTGGTTTAACCGCTTGTTTGCCGCTTATCGCTCAGGCAATCTGGCTGTAGGTCTTGCCTGGGGGTTCTCGGCTTTGATTACAGTGATATTATTGGTATGGGTGTATTGGACAATATCCCGCCCGAGGGTTAGAGCCTATTTCAGGAGAGATTGATGACAGAAAACCCGAAGATCCAGCGTTTGCACCAGCTTAAGAGCGAGTCTCGTCAGGGGGGTGGCGTAGAAAGGATCGAAGCGCAACACAAGCGCGGCCGTATGACGGCCCGTGAGCGCATCGACCTTTTACTGGACAGAGGCTCCTTCCGCGAGGTCGACGCCTTTGTGGTGCACCGGACCACCGATTTTGGCCTGGAAAAACAAAAGTATTTGGGGGACAGCGTGGTCACAGGATGGGGCACGATCGATGGACGGTTGGTTTATATCTTCTCCCAGGATTTCACCGTCTTCGGGGGCAGTCTGGGGGAGGTACACGCTGAGAAGATCTGTAAAATTATGGACATGGCCATGAAGAATGGCGCTCCTGTGATCGGGTTGAACGATTCGGGCGGGGCGCGCATTCAAGAGGGGGTGGTATCGTTGGGCGCTTACGCAGATATTTTTCTGCGTAATACCATGGCCTCTGGCGTGATTCCCCAAATCAGCGTTATCATGGGACCCTGTGCTGGCGGAGCTGTTTATTCACCCGCGCTAACCGATTTTATTATCATGGTGCGCAATTCATCCTATATGTTCGTCACCGGTCCCGAGGTGGTCAAAACGGTCACCCATGAAGAGGTTTCTTTTGAGGAGCTAGGAGGCGCGAATGTCCATTCCGAAGTATCCGGTGTCTCCCATATGGCAGCCGATAGCGAGGCAGATGCCCTTTACCTGGTACGTAAGCTGTTGTCCTACATGCCGCAGAACAATATGGAAGATCCACCTTTTGTAAAAAATGGCGATGACCCGCTACGTATGGAAGAAGCCCTGGATACCCTGGTGCCCGACGACCCCAGTAAGCCCTATGATATCAAAGATGCCATCCGCATGATTGTCGATGACGGGCAGTTCTTAGAAATACACGAAGCCTATGCCCAAAACATCGTGGTCGGTTTTGCCAGATTAGGCGGGCACAGCCTTGGCATTGTCGCTAACCAGCCGGCCGTGCTGGCGGGGGTGCTGGACATCCATTCCTCTGAGAAGGCTGCCCGCTTCGTTCGCTTTTGCGACGCCTTCAACCTCCCGGTGATCACTTTTGTCGATGTGCCCGGCTTTTTGCCCGGCACCGGTCAAGAACACGGGGGCATTATCCGCTCTGGCTCAAAGCTGCTATATGCCTTCTGCGAGGCAACGGTACCCAAGATCACCGTGGTCACTCGCAAAGCGTATGGCGGGGCCTATGACGTGATGAGCAGCAAACATATCCGCACGGACGTTAACCTGGCCTGGCCCAGCGCTGAGATCGCGGTCATGGGTCCGGAAGGGGCAGTGAACATCATCCATCGCAAAGAGCTTGCTCAAACGGATGACCCGTTGAAGAGGAGGGCGGAACTGGTGGCCGAATACCGCGAAAAATTCGCCAATCCTTATATTGCTGCCTCTCGCGGCTTTGTCGATGATGTCATCGAGCCGCGCGAGACCCGGCAACGCCTGGTCAACGCGTTGGAGATGTTGTCCAACAAGCGCGACAGCAACCCTCCCAAAAAGCACGGCTGCATTCCGCTCTAGGTATATTCGGAGCAAAGGTCAACATGAGCCAAGACCCGTACTCAGTAGAAAGCTATCCCCGGCTGGAAGGCTACCGGAGCAGGCGCGTCATGGAAACCGAAACAGGGCACGATCTCTTCAACCAGAAGCTGGATATGCAGAAGCTGGTCTACAAAGCATTGGTCAAGCAACATCGCCTCAGCTCCCTGACAAACCTGCCCGGTCTGTCTGGCGAACCAGGGTAAAAATACCATGAACCTGAACGTAAGAGGGCACTCGATTTATTACGAGCAGTATGGTCCGCCGTCAGGTCCGCCGGTGGTTTTGCTGCACCACGGGCTGGGTACGCTGGAGGCCTGGGAAGAGCAGATCCCGGCTTTTGTTGATGCTGGCTTACAGGTCATCGCTTACGACCGCTGGGGCTATGGCAGGTCAGACTCGCGTGAGCGGTTAACGCTGCCTTACTTCGAGGATGACCTGGATGATCTGCTGGCTCTGCTACAAGCGCTGGGGATCCACACAGCCAGCCTGATCGGTCACAGTGATGGCGGCACCCTCTCGCTTTATTTCGCCGAAAAATATCCTCATCTGGTTGAGCGAATGATAATTGTCGCGGCCCATATCTATGTGGAACCCAAGATGGCGCCCGGGATCGAGGAGCTGCGGGCAGCTTTCGAAGGGGAACCGAAATTCCGGGAAGGCATGTGCCGGGTGCATGGTGAAAAATGGGAACGGGTATTCTGGAACTGGTATGAGGGCTGGGTGAACGAAGCCACATTAAACTGGGACATGCGCCCACTGCTGCACAGGGTTGCCTGCCCGGTATTGGTGGTGCAAGGGCAGGAGGATGAGCACGCCACCCCCAGACATGCCATAGATCTGGCGAGCGCTATCCCATCGGCGCAGTTATGGCTGGTGGAGGGTGGTTCTCATATGCTGCCGCGCGACCTGCCAGAGACCTTCAACCAGCGGGTTTTGGAATTCCTGGCGCCGGCCCATGACCTGCGAGCAGGGATTTTCAAGGATAATGAAAACAGGAGCTTGAATGTTTAATAAAATCCTGGTTGCAAACCGCGGCGAAATTGCTGTACGCATCATCCGGGCCTGCCGCGAACTGGGTCTGGCGACGGTGGCGGTTTTCTCCGAGATCGACCGGCATTCGCTACACGTGCGCTATGCCGATGAGGCCTATCTCTTAGGACCTGCGCCATCGCGGGAGTCCTATCTGCGAGGGGATAAAATCCTGGACATTGCCAGGAAGTGCGGCGCGCAAGCCATCCACCCCGGCTATGGTTTCCTGGCAGAACGAGCAGACTTTGCCCAGGCCTGCCTGGATGCCGGGATCGCCTTTGTGGGACCAAAACCTTCATCGATTGCCGCGATGGGTGACAAAGCCGTGGCGCGAGCTACGGTGACGAAAGCTGGTGTGCCGGTTGTGCCGGGGACAGAGGGGGAAGGCGCTCTAAGAGATGACGAGCTGCTAGGACTGGCTCCCCAAATTGGTTTGCCTTTGCTCATCAAAGCCACTGCTGGTGGAGGCGGGAAAGGCATGCGTGAGGTGCGCAAGTTGGAAGAAATGCCAGGTCTGCTGGTGGCGGCGCGGCGCGAGGCCGAGGCTTCTTTCGGCGATGGAAACGTCTACCTGGAAAAACTGCTGGAAGGTGCTCGCCATATCGAAATCCAGATACTGGCGGATACCCAGGGTAACGTCATTCACCTGGGGGAGCGTGAGTGTTCTATTCAAAGGCGTCACCAAAAACTATTGGAGGAGGCCCCCTCTCCTTTTGTAGGAGAAGACCAGGCCTTCCGCCAGCAAATGGGTTCGGTAGCAGTCCGGGCGGCCCAATCGGTGGGTTACGTCAACGCTGGCACCATCGAGTTCTTGGTGGACAAAGACAAGAACTTTTTCTTTATGGAGATGAACACCCGCCTGCAGGTGGAGCATCCTGTCACAGAAATGGTTACGGGCGTAGATATTGTCAAGGAACAGATCCGCATTGCTCGCGGTCGCCAGTTGCGGTATACCCAAGATGATGTCCGCATCAACGGATGGGCCATCGAATGCCGCATCAACGCCGAAGACCCTTACAACAACTTCCTGCCCTCCACCGGCAGAATCACGCATACCCTGCTGCCCACCGGCCCGGGCATCCGTGTGGATACCGGCGTCTATATCGGCTTTGAGATCTCTCCATTCTACGACTCAATGATCTCCAAGCTGATCGTATGGGGAGAAACACGCGCTGAGGCCATTTTGCGTATGCGGCGGGCATTGGAGGAGTATAAGATCATCGGCGTCCGCTCGAACATTCCCTTCCACCAGACATTATTGGACTCGCACCGCTTCATGGGCGGGCAATACGATACTCGCTTTGTGGAGGAACGCTTTTCTATGGAAGCAGCAGAGGAGAGCAAGGTCTACCAACCCGAGATTGCTGCCATCGTTGCCAGCCTGGTAGCGCACCAACAAACACAGCGGGCAGCCCATATCATCCAGCGCGGCGAACGGGATACCAGCAATTGGAAATGGCTCAGCCGCTGGGAGAGACTGCAGCGATGAAATATATTGCCACGATCAATGAACGCGAATACCTGGTCGACATCATCGACGAAGGGCATGTCTCGGTAGATGGAACCGTGTACGAAATTGATTTCGAGGTGGTCAGCGGGCAGCCAGTCTATTCCCTGCTGTTGGACGGACAATCCTACGAAGCCCATGTCTATACGACCGAAGAAGAATGGCAGGTGCTGTTACAAGGCCGGCTTTATCCTGTACGCGTGGAGGACGAGCGCGAAAGAAGGCTGAGGACCACCCTGGGCGCCCAAATGAGCGCCTCAGGGGAATTCCAGTTGCGCTCTCCTATGCCCGGTCTGGTCGTCTCCCTGCCGGTCAAAGAAGGGCAGCCGGTAACAAAAGGGGATGTTCTGCTGATCCTGGAATCGATGAAGATGCAGAACGAACTCAAAGCGCCCCGCGATGGGACTATTACCCGCATCCGGGTGAAGGCCGGAGACAATGTAGAACAAAAACAGATCCTGCTCTCGGTGATATAAGCTCACCAGCGCTAAGCCCGGTTGAGACGATCTGAATCCGTATAACTTACTTAAGGAGGAGTTGGTGGCATCTAAAGATCAAGAGCTCGAAGTAAAGTTTTACATGGGGAATCTACCAGGGTTGAAAGCAAAATTAGAAGCGATGGAAGCGCAATGCGTTCAGGAGCGAGTGCATGAAGTGAACTTGCGCTTCGACACAGCTAATGAGGACCTAAAGCACAGCTTTCAAGTTTTGCGACTGCGCAAAGACAGGGATTACCGGCTCACTTACAAAGGCCCCGAACAAACGCTGGATGGGGTGCGGTTACGGAAAGAGCTTGAGTTTACAGTGGGAGACTTCGACACTGCTAAAGCATTTTTGGAAGCGCTGGGGTACCAGGTTGAGCTGATGTATGAAAAATACCGCGCCGTATATGCTTTGGGGGATGTGCTGGTCACGCTGGATGAAATGCCATACGGTCATTTTGCAGAAATCGAAGGCCCTGGCGGGGCAGCTATCCAGGAAGCAGCGTTCAGCTTAGGATTGGACTGGGAAACACGTATTCTGGACAGTTATATGGTGTTGTTTGACCGGGCACGTACCGCGCTGGGCTTTACATTCCGCGATTTAAGTTTCGACAACTTTGCCAACCTGACGGTTTCAGCTACTGCGCTGGGGGTCAGTCAAGCCGATCAAGGGTAAGCGCTGGTGTCAATGCAAAATTTGGTATTAGGACCAATCATAGGGGGACTATCCCACCGGCGCGCCCACCTATGGGGTAAAGCGGACGGTCCGGGAGTCCTGCATGCCTGGCTCGGACAGGAGCCTTTCCTGGTAGACGCACGACTGGCAGGCCAATCCTTTCCATTGAGAGCAGAGGATGGCTTTGCCGGGGTTGCACCGGTCTCGGGGCTCTTCCCTGACACCAGTTATTATTATGCCCTGACCCTCAGCAACCAACCTCCCGACCCTGTTGACGGCCCTTACCCTGAATTTACTGCCTTTCCCCTGCCGGGTCAGCCACGCCCCTTCAGCTTTGCCTTTGGCTCCTGCTTCCGGCCTGTTGGTGAACACAGCGGGAAAATCTTTCAAGCGCTGGAAGAGCGCCGCAAGCTAGATGAGCTGCGTTTCATACTGATGACCGGCGATCAAATCTACGCTGATGATTACAACTTCAACGGTCTAGGCTCCGTAGCCTGCAACCTGGACGAATATCGCCAGGTCTACCAGCACGTTTGGGCAAACCCACCTCTGCGGGTTTTGCTGCAAAACCTGCCTGCCTTCATGACCTTAGACGACCACGAGGTTGACGATGACTGGACCTGGGCAGACGCAAAGCGCCAACGAGCGCAGATTCCCATTTGGAACCGCATCCTGCGTTGGCTGAGGCGGCGAGCGCCATTTGAGTGGAAAATCCCACAACAGAGAGTTCAAGATGCCTTGCAAGCCTATTGGGAACACCAGGGCATGCACACGTCATCCCTCGAACTGCCGCCAGGTCTGGATGAGCGGAACCAGTATATTTTAGATCCTGGTAATGCCGGATCGCTAGCCTACACCTTCACCTTTGGGGCAGCTGCATTCTTTGTGATGGACACTCGCACGATGCGAGTCAAAAGCAGGGACAAACGTGTCATCCTGGGTGAAGATCAATGGCAGGCCTTGGAAGGATGGCTGCTTGCAGTTAAGGATGAATACCCACTGAAATTTCTGGTTTCATCTGGAGCAGTGTTGTTCCAGATGTGGGTAGACCTCGCCAGGGATCGCTGGTCAGGATTTCCGCAAGAACGCCAGCGATTGCTACATTTTTTGGCTGCCAACGGTATAGAGGGCGTTTACATCCTGTGCGGCGACTTACACTCCAGCCATGCTATTTCCGCTGAACTGTATGGGCCACAAGAACGGGCGCTGCCACTGTGGGAGCTATGCTCCTCTCCCTTTGAGCAACAATCCAACTGGCTTGCCAGGCATACCTATGTCCCAATCCGCGACGGGTCAATCCGTAACCAGAGAATTTATTTCACCATTGCAGAGAACAATTTCGGGGTGGTGCGGGTCGACTTCAGCAACAGTGGCCAACCACAGGTGCGCTTTGATGTCTATGGAGAAAGTGGAGACCGGTTGGCTCAGATCTAATATTATGACGGGTTTCAACCAATCACCTGATATTCGTTACATTGACTCAACCCAGCAGGGCGGGTAAACTGAGATT
>JAWOHN010000217.1:0-6287 GCA_046485135.1 Anaerolineales bacterium
TAGGTGTGGAAGCTAAAGTACTTGAATCGCAACAGCAGGCAGACTATGAGAGAAATATCAACGCCTTTATTGAAGAAGGCTGCGATATCATCATCACCGTCGGTTTCCTGCTCGGTGACGCCACAGCAGCGATGGCAGAACAAAACCCAGACCAGAAATTCTCGATCGTTGACTATGCTTATGATCCTGCATACGACAATGTTTTGGGCCTGGTCTTCGCGACCGAAGAAGCGGCTTTCCTGGCTGGTTACGCTGCGGCTGCCGTGACCCAAACTGGCGTAGTGGGCACCTTTGGCGGCATCCAGATCCCGCCAGTGACCGTGTTCATGGACGGCTTTGCCATGGGCGTGAAATACTATAATGAACAGAAGGGCACAGATGTGCGCGTGGTCGGTTGGGATCCAGAGACCCAAACCGGTTCCTTCACCGGCAACTTTGAGAGCCTTGATGATGGACGCGCCCAGGCAGAAGCTCTGATGGGCGAAGGCGCTGACATCATCATGCCGGTAGCCGGCCCGGTTGGCCTGGGTACTGCTGCTGCTGCTATGGAAGCCGGAAATGTCTACATCATTGGCGTTGACACCGACTGGACCATCAGCTCACCTGAATACAGGTCGATCACCTTCACCTCTGTGAGGAAGAACATGGATGTAGCTGTCTATAATTCCATCGAACAGGTGGTGAACGGCACTTTTGCTGGTGGTTTGTTCGTTGGAACGCTCGAAAATGACGGTGTAGGCCTGGCTCCCTTCCACGATCTGGCTGGTATGGTATCTGCTGAACTGCAGGGCGAGCTGGACGCTCTTGAACAAGAAATTATCGCCGGCAATATCCAGGTCATGCCATAAAGTTGAAAACTAAGACTGTAAGTGATTGATTGAAAAGATCTAAGAATGGAGCTGGTGGAAGCCAGCTTCATTCTTAGGTCGTTACCTGGAATGTGCTTTAAAGCTGGGTTTGACAGTCCCAGTATAGAGAAGATGGATGGTGGAAATCTATGGCGCCCATTCTAGAACTACGCAATATCACCAAAAGGTTCCCCGGCGTCCTGGCCAATGACAGCATCAGCCTGACACTAAACCAGGGAGAGATCCATGCCCTCTTGGGCGAGAACGGCGCCGGCAAGACAACCCTGATGAACATCTTGTATGGTCTATATGAGCAAGACGAAGGCGAAATCCTGGTGCGCGGCAAGGAAATCAAAGTCGAATCGCCCAGTAATGCGATTGCAGCCGGCATCGGTATGGTCCACCAGCATTTCATGCTCATCCCGGTTTTCACGGTGACAGAGAACGTCATGCTCGGCCAAGAAGCAACCAAAACGGGTGGCTTTCTGGACCACAAGACTGCTGCTGAGAAAATCTCCCAGATTTCTGACCAGTTCAACCTACAAGTCAATCCCTACGATTACCTCAAAGACCTGCCCGTGGGCGTGCAGCAAAGAGTAGAAATCATCAAATTGTTATACCGAGAAGCTGAAATTTTAATCCTGGACGAGCCCACCGCAGTGCTGACCCCCCAGGAGGTGGATGAGTTGATCAAGATCATGCACTCGCTGGTGTATCAGGGTAAATCGATCATTTTTATCACTCACAAGCTGCGCGAGGTCTTGGAGATTGCAGACCGCATTACCGTTATCCGGCGTGGAAAAGTGATTGGCGAAACCACGCCCCAGGAAGCAGACCAGAACAAGTTGGCGGAGATGATGGTAGGGCGTGAAGTGAACCTGGAGCTGGAAAAAACCCCCCATAAGATCGGTGATACCATCTTAAAAGTCAGTAATCTGATCGTGGAAGATGAACGCGATCAGGTGGCGGTCGACGATGTATCCTTTGAGGTGCGGGCCGGGGAAATCCTGGGGATCGCCGGGGTGCAAGGCAACGGGCAGACCGAGCTAGTGCAAGCCCTGACCGGGCTACGCCAACCGGAAGAAGGCAATATCACCTTATTGGGTAAAGATGTGACCAACTTCACACCGCGCCAATTTACTGAGCTCGGTTCCGCCCACGTTCCCGAAGACCGCCAGCGAGATGGGCTGGTGCTGGGTTTCCCAGTTGCGGATAACTTGGTTTTAAACACCTATTACCTGGAGCCCTTCTGTAAAGGGGTGATATTGCAGGAGGATGTATCCTTGGATACAGCCAATAAACTGATCCAGGAGTTCGACATCCGCACCCCTAGCGCCCTTACCAGCGTTGGGAGTCTGTCGGGTGGAAACCAACAGAAAGTGATTGTGGCGCGCGAGTTTTCACGTCCCATCCAGCTATTGGTTGCTTCCCAACCGACGCGTGGACTGGATGTGGGCTCGATCGAATACATTCACGGACGCATCCTTCAGAAACGAGACGAGGGCTGCGCGGTCCTGGTGGTCTCTTCGGAACTGGATGAGATCATGGAGCTGTCCGATCGCATCGCGGTGATGTACCGGGGTAAGATCGTCGATATCCTCTCCGCTAAGGAAGCCACCAAAGAAAGGGTCGGTTTATTGATGGCGGGCGTCAAACCCGAAGCCAAACAAGCACAGCCGGCCTGAACCAGCTTGCATCCCAAAAGGTTATTCGCATGAGTGAAGAAAACAAACCTACGCCCAACGAAGAAACCAACAAAAACGCCGCCGAAATCTTCATCGAGGAGCTGACTTCAGGGCCACCCAGTCACCTGCCCTGGTGGCGGCGGATCATCCAGGTACTGACCATCCCGTTGCTGGCCATCGTCAGTGGTTTGCTGGTTGGCGCGATCATTATCATCCTGACCACGGAAAATTTTTGGTCTCTCTTGGGTCAAGCGCCCCTACAAGCGATCCAAGAAGGCTTAACAGCGGTGGGAACGGCTTATTCGGCCTTATTCACCGGTTCTCTGGGAGATCCAGCCCGGATCATCGCTGCCCTGCAAAGCGGAGACGGCTTGGAAATCCGCCGCTCGATCAATCCCATCTTCGAAAGCCTGGTCTCTTCGACACCCTTCATTTTTGCCGGACTGGCAGTAGCACTCGGCTTTCGGGCTGGCCTCTTTAATATCGGGGTGGAAGGACAGCTCTTTGTGGGAGCGATCTTTGCAGCCTATGTAGGCTACGCAGTGACCGGCCTGCCGGCCATCATCCATATCCCCCTGGCATTGGCCGCTGGTGCATTGGGAGGCGCCTTATGGGGTTTCATCCCTGGCTGGCTGAAGGCCAAGACCGGTGGGCACGAGGTGATCAATACGATCATGATGAACTATATCGCCTTCCGCCTGAGCGATTGGCTGTTGAGCGGGCCAATGAAGCGGCCTGACTCATTCAACCCGGTCAGCCCGACCATTCAGAATTCCGCCATATTGCCAAGGCTGTTCGATACACCCATCCGCTTCCATATCGGGTTTTTTATCGCCTTATTTGTGGCCTGGTTGGTGTACTGGTTCTTGTTCAAGACCAAATGGGGTTTCTCCCTGCGCACGGTGGGCGCCAACCCGCATGCCGCACGCTATGCGGGTATGAACGTGTTGTCGGGGATCATCATCGCCATGGTCCTGTCAGGCTCGCTGGCCGGGCTGGCTGGCGCCAACGAAGTGCTGGGCGTGAACTACAACCTGGCCATGGCCTTCTCCTCGGGCTACGGCTTTGACAGCATTGCCCTGGCCTTGCTAGGGAAAAGCCACCCATTGGGAGTCGTGCTGGCTGCATTGCTGTTTGGCACCCTGCGCAATGGCGCCGTGCGCATGCAATTATCCGCCGGTATCCCCATCGATATCATATCCGTGTTACAGGCCTTGATCCTGGCGTTCATTGCCGCGCCGGCCATTATCCGCACCATTTACCGCCTGCGCCAACCCTCTGTAGAGGAGGAAGGCCTGGTAGTGAGCGGGTGGGGAGGTTAACCAGCTATGACTACCACCGCTTTACGACGCAAAGTTGAGCACATCTCCCCTATTCGCCAGCGAGTGATGGGTATCATTTTCCTGGCCATCGCTTTTTCCATCTGGTTCTTCTTCAGCCGGCCAACCGACTCAGATCTGATCACGACCTTCGTGCTCACCCCTGGCCGATTCGATGAAACTTTGGGAGATTGGGAGTTCTCCACGGTCGTTGCCTCGAACGTCCTGGCCTTTATCTGCGCCTTTTTAGGGGGCGTGCAGCTCATGCGAGCGGGCGGCTTTGGCCGCTATACCAACCTGGTCCTGGCTGCCGTGGCTGGTTTTTTCATCTTTGGCTTTCTAACCTGGGCCGCGGCGGGATCATCCTTGAACCTGGCCAGCCTGCTGAACACAACCTTATCCAAGGCCGTTCCTCTCACACTGGGGGCGCTTTCAGGCGTTTTGTGCGAACGGGCCGGGGTGGTAAACATCGCCATCGAAGGGATGATGCTGGCTGGGGCGCTTGTAGCTGCTGTGGTGGGCAGCGTAGCTGGCAATTTGTGGATCGGTCTGCTGGCAGCGGTCTTGACCGGCGCTTTGCTTGGCTTCATCCATGCGGTCCTTTCGATCAAATACCTGGTCAACCAAATTGTGTCGGGCACGGTGATCAATATCTTCTCTATTGGCATGACCTCTTATATCGCCTCAAAATTCTTAACTGTGAACCGGAACTTAAATGCGCCCGGCATCTTCCCGGTGGTCGAGGTCCCAATCTTATCCAAGATCCCCTTCTTGGGTCCGATCCTGTTCAACAACAATATGTTTGTGTACGCCATGTTCTTCTTTTTGATCTTGCTACACGTGGCGTTATTCAAAACTCGCTGGGGCTTGCGGGTACGCTCGGTGGGTGAACATCCTCGCGCGGCGGATACCCTGGGCATCAACGTCTTCCGCACCCGTTATATGGCGGTGATCCTGGGCGGTATGATGGCCGGGTTTGCAGGCGCCTACTTCACCCTCGGCTCGGTGGGACGCTTCAACGAGGTCATGACGGCCGGGCGCGGCTTTATCAGTCTGGCGGCTATGATCTTCGGCAACTGGAACCCCTTCGGCGCCTTTGGGGCCGGCCTTTTATTCGGCTTTGCCGACTCGCTGGCCACCCGCCTGGCCATCTTGAACGTGCAGATACCATCGCAGTTTTTGTTGATGGCGCCCTATGTAGCCACCATGGTCGTTCTAGCTGGCGTGGTCGGGCGCGGCCAGATGCCTGCGGCAGATGGAGAGCCTTACGAGAAGCAATAGGCTGGCCAGTAAATAAAATTTCAAAAAACAGGTGTGCGCAAAGCTTTGCGCACACCTGTTTTTTGAAATTTTTCCTATTTAATATCATTGATTGCTGATATAATGATATATATACTATTTAATCAGCCAGCGAGGTCTTCAATGCTCATCTCTTCCAGTACCTTATCCACCACGGTTAAAGCCAAACTCTTCCGCGGCTTTGCCGACCCATCCCGTCTATCGATCTTAGAAGCCCTGCGAGACCGTCCGCTGACGGTCAGCGAGATCATCGAAGCAACCGGCTTGAGCCAATCGAACGTCTCCAATCACTTAAGTTGTCTGCATGGTTGTGGACTGGTAGCCCGCGATCAAAAGGGTCGCTTTGTAGAATACCGGCTGAGCGACCCCCGTGTGGTCACACTGCTGGTAACCGCTGATGCGCTGCTGGCGGAAGTGGCGCGCGGCGTGTATGAATGCACCCGCTATGAAAATGACCCGTTGGATTGAGGCAACCTGATGCAAACAACGCTAGATATTCCGATCCAGGGTATGGACTGCGCCGAATGCACCCTGCACGTACAAAAGGCAATTGCAGCGCTGCCAGGCGTGCAAGGCGTAGAGGTCTTTCTGACCACCGAAAAAGCAGTGGTAGACCTGGACCCTCAAATCGTTGACCTGAAAACAATTGAGAAAGCGGTGCAGAAGGCGGGCTATCAGACCGGCGTTCCCAATCGAGACTCAGCCGGAGGCTTTCAAGCCAGCGAATTCACCCGCCCGATTTTGACCCTGTTTGGAGCCATTTTCGGTTTCGTCCTGTTTGTGGTGGTCGCCGGAGAATGGCTGGGGCTGATCTCCGCGGTTACCGAGCAGGTACCCTGGCCCATCATGCTCTCGCTGGTTTTATTGGGCGGCTTCCCAATCTTTAGAAACGTGATCCGCGCCGCGCTGCAAGGCAAGGTACTGGCGCATACTTTGATGACGGTAGGCGTCCTGGCAGCTATCCTGGTTGGCGAGTGGGCGACTGCGGCTGTGATCGTCTTTTTGATGCGGGCCGGCGATTACGCCGAACGATTCACTGCCGAACGGGCCCGGCGGGCGGTTAAAGACCTGGCTGCCATGGCCCCCCAAACGGCGAGAGTCGAGCGGGATGGACAGGAAATCCAGGTGGATATTGC
>JAWOHN010000015.1:0-20398 GCA_046485135.1 Anaerolineales bacterium
CAAGTAAGCTCCCCACTTTTGGTGTGAACGCACTCGACCAGCTGCTGTTGTTCTAACTCCATCAGCGTCTGGACAATTTCTTTGCTGGAAAACTCTCCTGCTCTACCTAACAGCTCAGGGTGAAATTCGGTTCCGATCACGGCGGCAACTTCTAGAACAGAATAAGTCAGGGAGCTGAGGTTGCTGAGCCGATTGCGGATGAGCAGGTACATGTTCCTGGGAAGTGGAAATGCTGCTGGGCTGGATGCATCATGAACGGAATTTCGTTCGAGCAGTGTTCTAAGCGTCTCTAAAATAAAAAATGGGTTGCCCCCGGTTTCCTTGGCCAACTGTGCAATGAATTCATTGGATGGGGACGTATGTAGTTTAAAACTTGCCAGCTGGTGGATTTCTGTTTGTCTTAGCCTGGGCAGCATTAGGCGGCTGCCTCTACCCCTTTCTTCTTGAAATCGCATCAGTGATTCCAGGTGGGGGTTAGTATGCTCGGAACGCGCGGCAATAATGAGAAACGCATCCTCAAGGAAGGGGGGGCGTTCTAGCAAATAAGCAATGGTTGATAGTGTGGCTTCATCTGCCCAATGAGCGTCGTCGATACATACGATCAGGCGTTGCTGTTTGGCGATATGGGCAAGAATTTGACGGATTGCCTCAAACAGCATAGACCGTCCATGTTCGGGCACCAGCTCGAGGGCTGTGTCAGCATCTGGGCGTAGATCAGCCAGATCAGGCGCCAGCGGCAGCAGGTTGTTGATCCATGCCACTGGGAAATTAATCCACTCTTCTGGTTGAATTGAGTTTCGAACAATATCAATAATGGGTTGGAATGGCAGGTTGCTTTCATACGGGCGGCAGCCAGCTATCAGCAGGCGTGGTTTTAGGTAAAGTTGGGCAATAAATTCCTGTAACAGTCGAGTTTTTCCCAGGCCGGACTCGCCTAAAATAAATACTGCACCACAACTCTTCTGCGCTTTATTTAATTGCGCCAGGATGACCTGGCGGCCTACAAAGGGAGCTTGCGTACTCGATTTTACTTTTAATATCTGGTTAGGTGGAATGGGGACAAACGAGTTGGAAGCACGGGTGAGCTGAAAGAGGGCATACAGCCGGGGAGAGGGGTTTTGACCCAGTTCGCGCTGAGTTACCTCCAACAGATAATTAAAATGTTCCCTGGCTTCGTTGCGCCTGTCCATCCGAATCAGGATCTGCAAAATCCGTTCGTGTAAATTCTCACTAAGCTCGTCGTTTTCAAGGGCCAAGCGAGCCAGCCGCAGAGATTCTTCCAGGTTTCCGGTCACAAAGGCGTGATCCGATAATCTTTGTAACACCATACCGCGGACATGCTCGGTTCTTTGGGATGTGCGCGAGAGCCATCCATCCAGCAAATTCGTGCTGGGCAGGTTGACGCCTGCCAGGAAACGCGGCCCACGCCACAATTCGGCTGATTCTTTCAGGCTTGCATAGATATGATCGGGCAGTGGATCCTGGCGGGGAATTTGCTTAGCTTCGTTCCAATATAAGTCGCAACATCTATCGAAGGCAAGCTGGTCAACCCACACCCTGCTGAAGTCCAAACCTATGCGGTCATCCTGAGAAATTAACAGAGTGGAATGAGGCAAGGCGGTGCGGAGCTTGTTGAGGGTCTCTCGTAAGCGCAAACGAGCTGTCTTTTCGCTTTGATCCTCCCAGAAGATCGTCAAGAGCTCCTCTCGACCGATCATTGCCCCCATAGATGCCAGATAGAAGAGCAACGCCCGCGGGTAACGCCGCTGGATCGGCAAGGTCTCTTCACCCCAATGGATTTCAGGTGTTCCCAGCAAAAGTACCCGCAGACTTTCCATTGTTTTAACCTGCTTAAGATGGTTTATCCGCCGAGGCGTGCGCGGTTGCCATTTGTAAGAGTTCCTGGGCAGAACGACGGGTGCCTTCGCTGACCTCGCCCATCATTTGTGCCAGTTCCAGTAGCCGCTTTTCTCTGGTGAGTGCTTCCACCACCGTGTGGGTGCGCCCTTCTTGGACATGTTTGGCAACCTGGAAATGCTGGTCGCCAAATGCAGCCAGTTGCGGCAGGTGAGTTACACACAGCACCTGGTGCATTCGACCCAGGTTCCACAGTTTCAGGCCCACCACCGTGCCAACGCGCCCGCCGATGCCCTGGTCGATCTCATCAAAGATCAAGGTTGGGATCTGGTCCGCCCTGGTCAGGACATTTTTCAAAGCCAGCATTAAGCGGGAGGTCTCACCACCTGAAGCAATCTTTACCAGGGGTTTCAGTCCTTCGCCCGGGTTGGGGGCTACCAGGAATTCTACCTGCTCAATTCCACTGGCGTCAAATGCAACCCGGCTGCCATCCTGCAAGGTTACGCCTTCGGGGTCCAATCGTTGCTTAAAATCAACTTCAAAGCGAGCGCCGTTCATATGCAGGTCCGCCAGCTCAGCCTCAACTGCCCGCGCCAGTTGAGCAGAAGCGCTGCGGCGGATTTCTGATAGGCGCTGGCCCTTCTCCGCCAGTGTTTGCAGCAGCTCAGCCTCTTCGCTTTCTAGTTGTAGAATTTTTTCACCCGCATGCAAGATCGTGTCTAATTGCTGCCGGGCTTGAGTAGCATACTGCAGGACCTCTTCAAGGGTTTTGCCATATTTTCGCTTCAGGTTATGCAATAATCCCAGGCGCTCCTCCACCTGATCCAGGCGTTTGGGATTGAACTCAATGCTCTCCTGGTACAGGCGCAAGCTGCGCGTCAGATCCGCCAGATTCTCGAATAGCACTTGGGACTGTTCTGCCAGCGTCTCTTGGGATGGATCCAGTTTAGATAAAGAGCTGATCGCATGGGTCACATTGCCCAGCAAGTCAGTGATCGAAGCGGCCTCAGGCATACCCTCGTCCAGAATCTGTACAGCTTCCTGGGCCAGGGTTGCCAATCCTTCTGCATTTGCCAACCGGTTGCGTTCTTCCTTTAGCTCATCTTCTTCGCCGGGTTGTAGACGGGCGGCCTCAATCTCGTTGATTTGATAAGACAGTAGATCTGTTCGTCTGGCTGCATCGCTTTCGGCCTGGCGCAGCTCCTCTAAAGAGCGCCGGACTGATTGGAGCCGCCGGTAAGTTTTACGATAATCGGCCAGGGAGTCTTCTGCATTGGCGTAGCTATCCAGCAGTTGCAAGTGTTTGCGAACCCGTAACAGAGACAGATGCTCCGATTGCCCGTGCACATCGACCAGCAGTTCACCGATTTCTGTCAGCAGAGCCGTGTTTACGTTGCGCCCATTTACGCGGGCCACATTACGACCATTGCGGCGGATCTCTCTCCCCAACGTGACCCGGTTTTTCTCCTCCAGCAGCGCCTCTCTTTCCAGGATAGCCATCAGCTGGGGCTGAATGGCTTCAGGGATCTCAAAAACGGCTTCAATAATAGCCCGTTCGGCCTCGCTGCGGATCATGACCGCCTCTGCGCGCCCTCCTAGGAGGACCTCTACGGCATCAATAATGATCGATTTCCCCGCGCCAGTCTCCCCGGTGAAGGTGACCAGCCCCGGGGTGAAATGCAGCTCTAAATGATCGATAATGGCAAAATTCTCAATGCTTAACTCGCTCAGCACGGTTTATTCCATCCTGTGTTTTGACTTGCACGAGAGATGCACTTTGCTCCTGGTAAACATGCAGGTGTTAGCGGCGGACCTGGATACCTGCCAGACGGTAATACATGGTAGATGTTACCATGAACGTGTAGAGGGCTTGCCAAATCAGCGGGAGCAGCCTGAACAAGCCTCCCGCCCCTGCGATGCCCGAGAGTGTATCTCCTAGATAAACCAGGAGCATGGGCGCGCTGCCAAGAGCTGCAGCTAATGCTGCCAGGCGGAACAGTTGCGCAGAGCGCCTGCGTTGCAAGGCCATCCGCACCACTTCTGCAATGATCGTCCCGGCAATGGGCGCTAAGAAGATCGTGAAAAAACTTAATCTGGGTACAATCAGGCTTCCCAGGAAGGATAACCCAGCTGCGATCAAAATAGCCAATGGGAAATCATACCATTCCGTGGTTTCAAATGCTTTTTGCTGGCCGCGCACGCAGCTTTTACAGCGGTAGCCTGTTGGGGTTCGCACAGCGCAGCGCGTGCAAATGGGGTCTTCACAGCGATTACAACGTAAGGTTGTTTCAGTTTGAGGGTGGTTTACACAATATAATATTTGTTCTTCACTCATCGATGGATACCAGTGATTGGGTTTTGATTCATGTGCGCAGTCAGGTTCCGGTAGAAATAGCCCGGATCTTGAAAGCGTACAAATTTTAAAGTATGCTCGCCAGCATAGACATCTACCCGGTCACCGTCTTCCAGCTCAACCGGTATTTGGCCATCCACGCTCAGGACCGCCTGGTGATCTGTCTTGACCGTGATGCTTACTGTGGATCCTTCGGCCAAAATGATGGCGCGCTCCACAGACAGGTGTGGGGCCACCGGGATGATCAAGATATTCCTCAGCCCAGGCGGCAAAATGGGCCCTCCCGCAGCAAGTGCATAAGCAGTCGAGCCGGTAGCGGTTGAGGCGATCAGGCCATCCGCCACATAGGTGGTCAGGTAGAGTCCATCCAAGCTGGTAATCAGATGGACAGGTCGCATAATACTACCACGGCAGACGACCACTTCGTTAACAACATCCCAACTCCCCAGCCGTTCGCCGCCCCGCCATTGTTCAGTGCACAACATCATCCGTCGTTCTAACCAGTATTTGCCGCTGAGTAAACTGGGTAGAACTGTGCGCCACTGGGTCTGGTGGATCTCGGTTAGAAATCCAAAATGACCGAGATTGATGCCCAGGATCGGGATATCGCATGGCCCCCCTAAATGGCCCGCCCGTAAGATGGTGCCGTCGCCTCCCAAAGCAATCAGGAGTTGGTATTCACCTGCTGCCGCTTTCTGGCGTAGGTCTTCATCGTACAACGGTCCGTAATCAGCGCTGACCCCATTCTCTTCCAAAAAGCAGGCCACCTGGGAAGCTTCAGAAAACGCCTCAGGCAGATTGGGATGCGCCAGTACCAGTACATTTTCTAAGATGGGATGATTGTCATGCATGGTCGCTTAATTATAATCGTTGCTCGCAAATCGAACGATATCCGCATCCACTACAGCGGGCAGCAGATTCGTGTGAGCGATCGACATCACGGCGCTTATCTTGGACGCGTATTTCTTCCAGGAGCTCAAGCAAAGCAGCCTCCAGGCCTGGGGTGTAATCGATCGCATAGGTCCGGCCTGCTTTCGAATGCCCGCTATAGTGCAAGATCCCATAAGGTGGGCGTTTGCCCATGACACGCTCTACTAGCAGGCAGTATGCTGCCAGCTGGTAGATATGTGAGTCGTAAGGTCCTTCTGCACGAGTGCTCGACTTGACCTCAACCGGAATGATTTGGCTTCCTTTTTCTATCAGGTAATCCGGTTTACCGGTCAGTCCTGTCTCTGCATCAAAAAGGGGCTTTTCTACCGCTCCCCATGCACGGGTATCTGTATAGATCACCCGCCCGCCGGGTATTCCAGCGGATTGCCTCCGCCGGCGAGCTTCCCAAAGCAGCAGTATTGCCAGGATAAAAAAGAAGGTTGCCAGGTAGAGCATCAGGGGTATCTAAGGAGTAAACATCAGGGTTTTAGGATGGGAAAAATCCACTTGTGAGATGAATTGTTAGCAGGATCAGTGCTACCAGGAGCAGGGCATAGGCCAGCCAGCGCAGGCAGCCGCTGACCAAAATGGACCTGCCGTGCCTGGTATGTAGATGCGTGCCCGCAGCCAAACTGGCCTGGTTTTCACTCTGTATTCCCTGTCTTTGGTACCACCAGGCCCGCCGGCAGTATACGAAACTGGCTATCTCTGAAGCGCGTAGGGTTCGCACGAGCTTACCGGTTCGATCCAGCTGGTTCCCGATCGTGTTGGGGGATGGGTCCAGATCTGTTCATTCGTCCAGGCGACCCTCGAAACGGCGCAAACTTTGTTCGAGATGCTCCTGGCGCAGGCTGATGGTCATATCCCCCCGTGTGCGCTCTGTGATTCCCCGCACAATATCGGTAAGCCGGCGTAAGCCACCCGTGATCGCGTCGGGGTAGTCCATCGTTACCAGGATAGAGTAGATATCATCCATGTGAACCAATAGACGTTCTGCCTCATCTGAATGACCATGCAGCAGGATATCCAGACAGCGCCGGCGCAGCTCACCAACCGCCTCCGCCAACCCCTGCAAGTAGGTAGCATTTTCCAGGCTGAGGTCCTGCGGAGAAGGCAGCGGGTGATCGTTGATCAGGGCGTAAACGATATTCGCTTCAGCAAATTCTTTCAGGGAGTCTTGAGTATAACCGGCGTAATACAGATCAGGATTCTCAGCCAGGTTGCTGCGTAGCGCATCGACCAGCTGGCGTCCTTCCTTGATATGCGACTGAGCCAGCTCGTTTTCCTCGCGGTGGATGGCGCGGATTGCGTTTGCGCAATGCCGGGTTAAAGTCCGCGCATGTGCCAGAGCGTTATCCCTCGCCATGGTGCGCGCCTCAAAGGATTCGTGAATGCGTTCGGCGATTTCCTCCAATTGGTCCATACGATTATTCATTGGGTGGATTTTCGGGTGGGGCAGGGGGACGGAAAAGCGAGTCTGCCAGTGTCGCGTCGCCGGGAATCTTGATCTCCCCAAAGGCGGTTTCGTAGCGGGTCAGGTTTTCCGCCAGTGCCCTATGCAACAGCTTCGCACCCATGGGTGACATGACCACCCTGGTTTTAACCCGGGCAGGGGAGGATCCGGGCAATAAATGGGCGAAATCGAACACCAGCTCAGATGGGGAATGCGCAATCCTCACCAAGTTGACGTAAGTCGCCTCAAGGTCTGCTGGGACCTCTAATGTAGGAGCTGGATGATGGACAGGTTTGTTGGGATTTGAAGACATAAAATACTCCAGTCCAGAGGACAGCCGGCGGTTGGTGAGATGGGCTGCCCTCTGGAATATTAAGTTTAGGTGTTACACAATTCAGCCAAAGATGGCCGTTAGCGGATTGTTTTAGAACGGAATCGAATCGTCGATATCGCCGGCGGCGCCAGTGGATTCTTCGGGATACCCTGAATCGACTTCGCCTCGGCTGGACAGGAAGCGAACGGTCTGAGCGCTAACTTCGAAACTTGTCCCTGGGGTTCCATCCTGGCGATTCCAAATACGTGGCCCGCCGGTAGCCTGATCAGCCACCAGGCGCCCTTCCACCAGCACTTTACTGCCTTTCTTTAAATATGTGTTGCAGCTTTCGGCCTGTTTTCCCCAGGTGGATACCCGGACCCAGATGGTTCGCTCGACTTTTTCACCACTGCTGTTGGTATAGTTGTCATTGATCGCGATAGAAAAGTTTGTCACGGCTTGCCCGCCCGGCGTATAGCGCATTTCCGGGTCTCTGCCTAAATTTCCTACAAGAATGACGGTGTGGTACATGGGAAGTTCTCCTTTACGTTATGATGAGTGGTTGGTTTTTCGGTTCCGGACGACCACCGCCCGGGATAGATAAGGATTTACACATCATTTTTACAGAACAATTGTACACTCTTTTTTGCGAAAAATAAATATCCAATTTCCTATTTGTCCTCACGCAGCAGGCTTTCCAGCTCATCCAAATGGACTCGAGAGGTCATATCCAGACTGAGTGGGGTTACGGAAACCACTTTTTTTACCCGCAGGGCATACACATCCGTAGTGGGCGCGTCTGTGCGCGGATCATCTCCATGCCGGTACTTAACCAGGCTGGGAATGTCCCATGTTTTGCGGTCCGGTTTATACGCTTCGTAATAACGCTTGCGCGAGATGCGGGTTATCTCCCAGGGGGTCTCGTAGGTGGCGCCGGCTGGCACGTCAATTTTTAACAGATGTACATCTTGCGGCATTTGCTTTTGTAACAACATCTGTGCAAACAAGGCAGTGAAATACGCGGCGGCTGAAAACACCACATCACTGGAATAAGACAGGTGGTTCTCTACCTCAGTCTCAAGGGACACAGCCAATGCAGGGATTTTCATTGAAGCTGCCTCCAGTGCTGCCCCGACCGTTCCGGAGATGGTTACACCCGTGCCGACGTTTTCACCATAATTAATTCCAGACACAACCAGGTCAGGTGGGTCAGACAGGATTTCTAACACTGCGTGTTGGACGGTCTGCGCAGGTGAGCCGCCCACGCTGTGCACCGTCCATTCCTTCCCGTTAACCGTTACCTGGAGAGGGGTAATGATCCCATCCGAATTGCTGGGCATGCTGCGCCCGCCTCCAGAGTACTGTTCCCGGGGCGCCGCGACGTGTACAAATCCGATTTTGGAGAGTGCTTCTGCGGCTGACCACAGACCCGGCGACTGGATTCCATCATCGTTGGTGAGCAAGATTTGGGGTTTCTTTTTCTCTGCTTCCAATTCATCCATCCTTGTGCTTGTTTTCAACATTGTACTGCAATCTCGTGTAAAATGTAGCTGGCTCGGGAGCACTCCAAGGCTGTTCCCCAAAACAGTTCGTACACCCGCTGGCTCTGAATCTGCCTTTAATTGGATGTATTTGATATAATTTATTGATCATTGGGGACCGTCGTGCTGAAACCCTTTTAGTGCCTCCCCATAAAATGAATTTATCGATCCAGATTGGATTCTGAGCTGATATGTGGGTTGGAGATCACCTGTGGGAGATCCAGTTATAGAAGCAAACCTCGTTTCATTAACAAGCATTCTGGCGGAGTATGCTGGGCAGGGTAAACCCGCCCTCTTGCCGCTCCTGCTGGCAGCCCAGAACCAGCGCGGCTATATCTCGCCAGCGACTGCAGTTGAGATTGGCCATGCCTTAGGTGTACCCCTAGCCGATGTTTACGGGGTGATCGAGTTCTATTCTCTGCTTACCACCCATCCTCCTGGGCGAACTCGCCTGCAGATCTGCAGTGATCCGATATGCGCTTTACAGGGGGCTGATGAGCTGCTGGCCAGCCTGTGCCAGCGCGCCGGCGTCGAGCCAGGTCAGGTGAGCGCCGATGGTCGTTTTGAGATAGAGCGGGTGCCTTGCCTGGGTCTCTGTAACCAGGCTCCTGCTGTGCAAATTGATGGGAGACCTGTTGGATTCGCTGCTTCTGGCGGGCTGGAAGAGTTACTGAACGGGGGCGGCAAATGGCATGAGGATTGGGTTTCCGGCAGCGCTCAGGTATTGACTGCCAATTGTCGCGGCTCTGGCCCAACGAACCTGGATAAATACCGGGCCAGGAATGGTTATCAGGGTCTGAGCCGGGCGCTGCGGATGTCTCAGGAAGAGGTGATCTCTGCAGTAAAGGCTGCTGGGCTGCTAGGTCGAGGGGGGGCGGCTTTTCCGGCCGGCATTAAATGGGAAGCGGTTTTCAAGGCCCTTGATGACACAAAGTACGTTGTTTGTAATGCAGATGAATCGGAGCCCGGGGCATTTAAGGATCGCATTTTATTGGAAAAAGACCCGCATCGCACGCTGGAAGGTCTGCTTATATCGGCGTATGCAGTCGGGGCCCGGCAGGGATATGTCTACGTGCGGGGTGAGTATCCACAGGCGTTCGCAGCTCTGCAAGGTGCAGTTACTGAAGCCCGGCAGGCTGGTTTGCTGGGAGAAACGATCCTGGGATCTGCTTTCAGCTTTGAGCTTGAGCTACGCCAGGGGGCTGGCGCCTACATTTGTGGGGAAGAGACCGCCTTGTTCGAGTCAATCGAAGGAAAGCGCGGTTTTCCCCGCATCAAGCCGCCTTTCCCCACCACGCACGGCCTATTTGGCAAACCTACCGTCATCAACAACGTTGAAACACTGTGCAACGTCCCATTTATCTTCCGTGAAGGCGCTGAATTTTACCGGAAATTCGGGACAGCCCTTTCGACCGGCACAAAGCTCTTCTGCGTTTCCGGGGACGTGGTCAGGCCGGGTTTGTATGAAGTGCCCTTTGGTGTGACTTTACGCCACCTCTTATACGCTCAGGCGGGTGGCCTGCCAGACGGGAAAGGTTTAGGTGCAGTCTTGCTCGGTGGGGCAGCCGGGACCTTTGCCCTCGCGGAAGACCTGGATATACCCCTGTCCTTTGAACATTTGCGCTCGGCCGGATTGGTTTTGGGGTCGGGATCGATCATGGTATTTGATGAAACCCGCGATATGCGCGATGTCCTGCGCCGGGTGGCCCGTTTTTTTGCTGAAGAGTCGTGCGGCAAGTGTTTCCCTTGCCAGATCGGCACACAACGACAATATGAGATTCTTACCCGTATAGCAGCCGGACAGGCCCTGGACGGAGATGAATTACGTTTGAGCGAGGTAGGCTGGACCATGGCTGATGCCTCTCTGTGTGGCCTGGGTCAGACCGCCGCCTCGGCTGTGTTGAGCGCGATCAAGCGCTGGCCTGGCTTGTTTGTTGGGCCAAATGGAAAGTAGATCTATGACTGATGGCACCGTAATTTATGAATTATCTTCTTATGATGGGGAATGGGAGGATGTTGAGGCTGAAGTTATTGAAGAGCGGCAGCTGTCCATTTTTGTGAATGGCCGCGAGCTGGTCGCCTTAATGTGCACGCCTAGCGATCCTGCTCAGCTGGCATTGGGTTTTATGGCAAATGAAGGACTGATCAAATCCATGGCGGACGTTGAAATCTGCCATGTTTGCAGCGGTGGGGGGTGCGTTGATCTTTGGCTGGCTCATTCGATTTGGGATAAACCACGCCGCCGGGTGATCACATCTGGGTGCAGCGGTGGTCAGACCTTCAGGGATTTAGCCGCCTCTCAAACCCCTGTGGAGAGCGATATCTCTGTCTCCCCTGCACAGCTTGGCATCTTGTTAAATCAGCTGCAGTCGCGTGACAGCCTGTACGCGCGGGCGGGCGGCGTGCATGCCTCGGCTCTCAGTAATGGCCATGAGCTGCTGGTGATTGCCGAAGATATCGGCCGCCACAATACCATCGACCGTTTGCGCGGCGAATGCCTCCGGCGAGGCATCGACCCGCATGGTCTGATTCTGCTCACTTCGGGGCGCATTTCATCTGAAATGATCAACAAGGCTGTCCAGATGGGCTGCCCGGTGGTTGCTTCCCGCACCTCGCCGACCAGCCTGACTGTTGAGCTGGCGCGGGCCTGGAATATCACCCTGTGTGGGTATGTGCGCCGCAACCGGATGAAAGTTTATGCCCATCCACATCGGTTGCTGTTGCCACAAGCCCAACAGCCCAAGCCTAATGGACTCCAGGCACAGTCTGCTTTTAGCAAAGAATGATGTCTTCAAGTCTCATTGGGAGTGCCCGTGGAAATGCCCCAACGCGGTTTTCCCGACACAGCCTTCCTTAACGGAGCCAGAATGAGCAATTTGATTAACCTGACAATTGACGGACAGCCAGTTACGGCCCCCAACGGCACGACCTTGTTGGAGGCTGCCAGGCAGATCGGGGAAGTGATACCTACGATCTGTTATCACGAACACTGTACTGCCAATGGGTTGTGTCGCTTATGTGTGGTAGAAGTTGAGGGCGCGCGGGTCCTGGCGCCTGCTTGCGTGACCCCGGTTGCAGAGGGTCAGAATGTCAAAACCCGCAGTGAGCGGGTGCTGCGTAGCCGGCGCGTGATCCTGGAAATGCTCCACTCAACCGTGGATCTTTCCGAAGCGCCCGAGATTATGGAGTTTATCCAGGAATATCAGGCGCAGCCGGATCGTTTTCCTGGAGCGGAACCTCGCTCTGTGCCATTCCTCGATGACAATCCCATGTTCGTCCGGGATTATTCCCAATGTGTGTTGTGCTGGCGTTGTGTCCAGGTATGTGCGGATGATGCTCAATATGCCTTTGCCATCAATTTTAAAGGGAGAGGTTATGAAACCCAGATCGCTACCTTTTTTGACCAACCTCTCCCGGCGACTTCTTGTGTTTTCTGCGGACAATGCATTGGGGTGTGCCCAACCGGCGCTTTGAAACCCAAACGCGAATGGCTGCTCGAACAAGATCTTTCTTTAGATGAAATTTTGCAAATGACCCAGCCTGAACGAAAAAAGCGCCGGCGCCCTGATTGATCCATCCAGTCTATTCCTACCTCATCTCGGAGGCTTTTATGCCAGAACCTGACCGGATTGTTTCCACAACCTGCCCGTATTGTGGCGTGGGATGCAACCTGGAACTCCATCTCAAAGACGATTTCGTTTACCGGGTTACTTCGCCGTTTGACGCTGTTGTCAACCAGGGTAATTTATGTGTCAAAGGGCGTTTTGGTTATGATTTTATCTACCATCCTCGACGCATCACCACCCCTTTGATCCGCAAACAGGCCCAGGCCGCTGGCGCGCGCCGGCAGGCCTTCGATCTGGATGAATGGCAGCCGGTATCCTGGGACGAGGCCTTGGATCTTGTGGCCGATCGCCTGGTGGAAATATACCGCCGCGATGGTCCGCACGCCTTGGCGGTGTATTGCTGCGCCAAGGCCACCAATGAAGATAATTACCTGATGCAGAAGATGTTCCGGGCGGTTTTTCGCACCAATAATGTGGATCATTGCACCCGCTTATGCCATGCCGGCTCGGTAGTGGCATTGCAGCAGGCCTTGGGCTCGTCTGCAATGAGCAATACGGCTGCTGAAGTGATCCACAGCGATTGTTTCATCGTGACTGGCTCGAACACAACCGAAAATCATCCTATCATTTCTCTACAAATGAAGGCAGCAGTCCAAAAACACGGAGCCAGACTGATCGTCATCGACCCGCGCCGCCTGGAGCTGTGTGATTTCGCCGATCTGTGGCTGCCTCTGAAACCCGGCACAAATGTGCCGCTCTTCAGCGCTATGGCGCATGTGATCATCAATGAAGGTCTGGTCAACCAGGAGTTCATCGATCAACGCACGGAAGGCTTCGCTGAATTCAAAGAGTCGCTGCAGAAATTCACCCCGGAATATGCTGAGATGGTCTCTGGTGTCAGCCGTGACCTGATCGTCCAGGCCGCTCGTATGTACGCAACCGCCGAGCGTGGCGCTATCTATTGGGGCATGGGGATTTCCCAACTTTCGCATGGGACTGCCAGCGCCCTTTCTCTGATCCACCTGGCCTTCCTGACCGGGCATATCGGGCGGCAGGGAACCGGGCTCAATCCATTGCGCGGTCAGAATAACGTCCAGGGGGCTTCCGATATGGGCGCCATGCCCTATCATTTCCCCGGTTATATGCTGGTGGATCAACCCGGTAACGCCGAAAGGTGGGAGGCCGCCTGGAATATCGAAGCGGGTGGTCTGAATCGCAAACGCGGGCTGACGACCACAGAAATCCTCTCGCATGCCCATCCCGGTGGGGTGCGAGCGCTCTACATCATGGGAGAAAACCCCATGATGTCAGAGCCTAACCTGAACCGCACCCGCCAGCATATGCAACAGCTGGAGTTTCTGGTGGCTCAAGATCTGTTTATCAACGAGTCTGGCGCCTTTGCGGATGTCTTCTTACCGGCTGCCTCCTGGGCCGAGAAGGAGGGCACCTTCACCAATACAGACCGGCGGGTGCAGCGCGTCCGCCAGGCGCTCTCGCCGCGCGGCGGGTCTCGCCCCGATTGGCAGATCATTTGCGACCTGGCTGTCCGCATCGAGCAGCGCCTGGGTGTGACCCGCTCAGCCTTTTGGGATTACCAGCACCCAGACCAGATCCTGTCAGAATTGAGCAGTGTCGTGCCTGAATATGCCGGGGTGAAGTACCCGCGCATTGAAAAAGTTGGTCTGCAAGTGCCCGTGTGGGACGATACCCACAATGGGACGCCTTACCTGTTTGGTGAGAGCTTTCCGCGCGGCAGGGGCAAGTTCCACCCCCTGGATTATGTGCCGGTGGTTGAATTGCCCGATGACGAGTACCCCTTTATCTTGACCACCGGGCGGGTGTTGGAGCACTGGCACGGGGGTACGATGACTCGCCATTCCCAGTTGAACACCCTTTACCCGGAGGCCCGTCTGGAAATCAACCCGGTGGATGCCGATCTGATGGGCGTGGTAGATGGACAGACTCTGCGGGTTTCTTCCCGGCGCGGCTCGCTGGTTCTCAGAGCCAGCGTAACCAACAAGACCACCGCCGGGGTTGTTTTTATCCCCTTCCACTTTGCTGAAGCCGCCGCCAACCTGCTCACCATCGATGAATTGGACCCTCAGGCCAAAATACCCGAGTTCAAAGCCTGCGCCGTTCAAATTCATGCTGCAGACGAAGCAGAATTGGTCGACCCCCAGGCCAAGCTCGAGCGGGGCAGGTATTGAGATATTGCTTTTTATTAGGTGGAAAGCGTTGGATGAGCTGCATCCTTGGGATCGCATAGATCCCATGAGACAATCACTGCATCGATAAATTCTTCCCCCAAGGCTTTGGATACAGAAATACGGTGGTGACCATCCTTGACAAAATAGGTGTTCCCCACCTGTACCAGCTCAACCGGTGGCAGTGGCTTGTTTTCCAGCCGGGCGGTAGCTACTCTCTGCCAGCGCTGAGCGTGGTTTTTCAGCAGCGGGCGGAACGAGATATCGAAATCCTTGCTGCGCCCCTCGCTGCCCCGGATTTTGTTAATATCTACGCTTTGGACGCCTGAATAATGCCGGTTGCCCAGACAGATAGATTTGACCACAAAGTCCAGGTTCAGCAGTTCCACTGATCTGCCTTTTAAGAAATTCCGCAGCCGTTTGGTTTTTCCTCTGGCTAGGATGCCGGTATAAAGGCTCTGAGCCTGATTTTTTGCGGAGGTTTCCAGGTCCAAGCTGTCAGGCTGATAGCCAAAATAGGAGTTAATTTCGTTTTTCTGCATGAGATTCTCCCCTGAACATCCAAATAAGTGGGCGCCGGAAAATCCTGTTGGTCTGCCGGGATATTGGTCATGAACATCCCCCAATTCCCGAACCTTTTTCTTTGAAGTGCGAATCTCAGCAGATCAATCCCAGGGCCAGGGCAACCGCTGCCAGTTGCCCTGGCTGGCGGCTGGCAACCCGCCAAAGGTGTACCACAGCTCTCCCCGGGCCGGGCAGGCCACATTTGCATAAGCAGTAGCCATATCGATTCCCCGTCTTTCGATTATTTCATCTCCCAGGATCTCTACCAGGCTCCACGGCAACTGCTTTGGCTTTTCCGGGGTATATAAGTTGCCGATCAATTCGTTCATCCGCTCCAGGCGTAGGATCGAGTTGCCAGCGCTGGTCTGAATGTCCTCAGGAGCCTGAAACCGGCAATGGTGATTTGTGCCTGCCAGCCAATCCCCGCTCGGATCGATTCTGGCGTGCTCACCACAGGTGCATTCATACACAACGAAGCGGTTGTTTTTTCCATCCACCGCAAATAACAGCATCCCATCTGACCGGTCGATTTCCTCCAGCTTGCCTTCCAGGTCTGCCAGGCTGTGGCAGGTCTCTAGGGCCAATTGGATGAAGGCATAGGCGGGCATGCTGGTCTTGCCAGGGGCTGGTTTATCCCAGGCGGGCAGGTAATTATAATGTAACCACAGCCTTTCCTGGTTGATGCCGGTTGGTGTAAAGACATCTCCTTCCAGGCCAAAGCTAATTGTGGGGATCAGCCCGCTGATTTCACGGATGGTGACATATCCCCAGGCTTTGGGCACCAGGGTGTCGTTGTTGCGTGCGATCCAGGCCTGCCCGTCGAATGTACATATCGCCGCGCTGCAGTTCATCGCCAGCAATTCCTCCAGATACGTCCATTCCGCAACCGTCTGCAGGGGGATGCCGGCGCCCTGCGCCAGACCCTCTAATTCTTCCTGAAACCTGTTAGGCAAGCTGCGCATCCATGGCAGCGCGCCTGCCTGCAGCTTTCCCATATCCACAACCTCATCTGCTAAAGGTCGTCTGCGGATATAATGCCGGATATTTTCCTGCAAGCGTTCTCCCATTCGCCTGCCAATCTGTTGCCCGATCTGGTATGGGCTGTCCCCTTTGACGTGATAGATCCGCTCTTCGATCGATTTCACCTTGCAGTCTCTTTTCCGTTTACTACCTAAATCATATCACAGTCAAATCCGGGTACTCCTACAATAGCTCCTCATCGGCCATATCAGCCATGCTATTCGCAACCCCAAAACTTGCTTACAACATTTGAGCGCTCCTGTCATGTAAATAGACCTAATATTTACGACGATTATGGTCTATAATTATCAAATAGGGGTAACTTCCGCGTCTTTTTAAACGAAGTGTGTAAGTTCTCATACAGTCGTTTGTGATAGACTTTGGGTATGCCAACAAGCAAGCCTGGATGCATCTAAACAATGCTTTCATAATTCAGCAGGTTGTTAACTTTCATTTGCGCCCAGAAGTTTGGCCTCGCCTTAACAGTCGAGGAGGGATCGGCATGAAAAAATATATATCCATCCTTACCCTTGTTATCCTTGCCGTTTTTCTTATTGTCATATTAGGGAATGATCTTGGGTGGAGGTTCAGGCTCGGCTTTTCTGATTATTACGCACCCAATGGGGAATATTACCCTTCCAAGACCCTCTGGGATCTATTGGACTTGCTGATAATTCCGTTCGTTTTGATCATTGCTGCGCTTCTCTTCACCAAATCCCAACAAAAGCGCCAATTGGAGTCTGCGCAGGAACAAAAAGAGCATGATTACGGTACTGCTGTTGGACAGGAAGAAACTGAGCATACCATCGCCTTTGATTATCAAAAAGAGCAAGTTTTGCAAAACTGCCTGGACAAAATTTCAGATCTGATCTTAAAAGAAAAATTGCTACAAAAAGAGAAAACGCCAAACGATCCAGTTGTAAAAGCGGCGCAAATACGGTTCATCACTTCGCTGAGAACTGTAGATCTGGCGCGCAAAAACCTTTTACTCCAATTCCTGAGAGACTCAGGTTTGGAAAAGTTTATTCTGATTGAAGCCAAGCTGGATGAAGCCGATCTGAGCAAAACAAAACTGAACTCTCTTAATCTTGTAAAAGCCTCCTTGGTAAAAGTTGATCTGAGTGAAGCTGGATTGGTTGAGGCCGACCTGAGTGAAGCCAGTCTAATCGAGGCCGACCTAAGTTTGGCCGACCTGAGAGGGTCCTGCCTTAAAAAATCCATCCTGAGAAATGCTGGACTGATCGAGGCGGATCTGAGTGGCGCTGACTTGAGTGAAGCCGACCTAAGTGGGGCGAATCTCAACGCAGCCCGTTTGGTTGGGGCAAACCTGAGCGATGCTGACCTGAGTGGGACTGACCTGACGGAGAGCGACTTGAGTCAGGCCACTTTGAATAGAACTCTGCTAAACAATGTCGAGCTGACCAGGACTAGGCTGAACGGGGCAAATTTATCCGAGGTTAGTCTGATCGGTGCTATCCTGAGCGGAGCCGATCTGAGCAAGATTAACCTTACCGCAGCCGATCTTAGCGAATCCCAGTTGGTCGAAACCAACTTGAGCGGGGCTATGCTTTGTAAAGCCAACCTTACCGCAGCTAATCTGAAGCAGGCAGACTTGAAGGGAACTGATCTGAGTGAAGCTAACCTGCGCCGAGCTAACCTGAATAAAACTTGGCTGTGGTTTGCTAAGCTGGTCCAAGCCGATCTAAGCGAAGCCAACTTGTCCGAGGCTACTCTTAGTGAAGCCATCCTGAGCCAGGCTAACCTGGACCACGCCGATCTGAGTGGAGCCAACCTGAGCGGGGCTGATCTGAACAGCGCCAAGCTGGTTGCAGCCATGCTGCAGGAGGCTAAGCTGATCGACGCCGACTTGTTTGAAGCCGATCTGAGTAAAGCTGACCTGCGCTCAGCCAACCTGAGCGAAGCCAATCTGCGCGGGACCAACTTGACTGGTACCGATTTTTCCGATGCCGATCTGCGCGGGGCTGACCTGAGCGGGGTTGATCTGAGAAAGGCCATCCTGGTAGGGGCCAACCTGATTGGAGCCAATTTGGTCGATGCTGACCTGCGCGGGGCTCGCCTGACCAAAGCCCAACTGAGTAATGCCGGCTTGGCAAAGGCCAGCCTGAGCGGAGCAGACTTGAGCGAGGCTATGTTGGGCGGCGCTGACCTCAGCGAAACCGACCTGACCGGTGCAGACCTGCGTGGGGCTGACCTGAGCAAAGCCCGCCTCCAAAATGCTGACCTGAGCAAAGCCAGTCTGATTGGAGCAAATCTGAGCGAGGCTGATTTAAGCGCAGCCAGGCTCAGCGAAGCTGACCTCACTGCAATTATCCTGAAAGGGGCCAATCTGAGTAAAGCCAAACTAGACCAGGCTTTTTTGATCGGAGCTGATATGCGTGAAACCGATCTAAGCAACGCTGACCTGCAAGGAGCCCAACTGAGAGGCGCTGATTTGTTTAGGGCCAGGCTGGTCGAGGCCAACCTGAGTGAAGCTGACCTGAGAGGGGTGAGCCTGATCGGTGCCAGCCTGAGAGGCGCTAACTTGACCAACACCGATCTCACCGACGCCGACTTGAAGGGAACTGACCTGAGCGATGCGAACCTGAACGGTACAGCCATTACAGATGAACAAATATCCACAGCTTTCTTCTTGTGACCCCAATGACTTATCAGTACACTCACCCGGGGAAAAAAGTTAAACAGGGTATTTATTATCCGATATAATTTACCTGCTTGAAACTTCAAACCAGCCTGGCTCACTCGGAAAATCTCATGACCCAATCTTACCGGTATATCTCTAGCTTGTTGACTTTCATAGTTCTATCCGTTTTTCTAGTGGGTTGCAGCTCCCAGCAGGCTGTGGGTGAGGTTCCCAGGCCAGACCTGCCAACCAGTCCAATCCTGCCGGCAACCGCCACCCCAGCCGCCTCCTCTACGCCCGCCTTTACCCATACGCCATTTCCCCCCGCCACTCTCGCGCCCACTTCTACTATCACACCTACCCCGACGCCAACCCTGCACCCGATGAGCATTCAAGCGATGCGCTTGGGAGATTATCCGGGCAGCCAGATCGTCATCAAGCAGGAGCTGGAGCCGGGCGCGAACTACCGCCGCTATTACGCCTCCTATATGTCAGAAGGGCTCAAGATTTATGCCCTGCTCACCCTCCCCAATGGTGAGGCGCCCCCCACCGGCTGGCCTGCCATCGTCTTCAACCATGGTTATATCCCTCCCGCCCAGTATCGCACCACTGAACGCTATATAGCCTATGTAGACAACCTGGCCCGTTCCGGTTATATGGTCTTCCGCATCGATTACCGCGGCCATGACCGCTCGGAGGGCGTTGCCAGCGGCGCTTATGGCAGCCCAGGGTATACCATCGATGTGTTGAACGCGGTGGCAGCCCTTAAGCAATTTCCTCAAGCAGACCCTGAGCGTATCGGCATGTGGGGCCATTCCATGGGCGGCTACCTGACGCTGCGCGCCATGGTCATCTCCCCCAATATCAAAGCCGGGGTGATTTGGGCGGGTGTGGTGGTTTCATATCCCGACCTGCTCACGCGCTGGCGGCGTGGGCCAACCCCCACGCCCGGCGCGATCACCGGACGTAGCTGGCGCGCCAGCTGGATCGAGGCCTACGGCGCTCCCGATGAAAACCCGCAATTCTGGTCCTCGATCTCCTCCAATTCCTTCCTGGCTGACCTCTCTGGCCCGCTCCAGCTTCACCACGGCACAGCCGATGAGAGCGTCCCGCTCGAATTTTCACAAATCCTCTACCAGGAACTCCAGTCGGCTGGTAAGATAGGGGAGCTGTATATCTACGATGGTGACAACCACAACCTTTCAGATTATTTCAGCCAGGCCATGACCCGGACCATTCTGTTCTATGATCAATACTTAAAATGAAACCTGCCGCACAAGCTTCATCTGCCTTGCCCCGTATGCAAAGCCTGCTCGAGCAATGGGAGCCGCTCGCTGACCGCCGCGCCATCTTCCTGGCCTGCTACTGGCGCATGACCCGCAATATGCTGGCCTCGCTGGATCGAGGCGTTTTCAACGACCCCGCCTGGGTGAATGACCTGCTGGAGCATTTCGCCGGTTATTATTTCAACGCCCTGGACGCTTATAACGGCAACCCTTTGGCCTCACCCGCAATCTGGCAGCAAACCTTCAGCGCTGCGGCAGACCCTCGCACTCGCTCGCTGCAGCACCTCATGCTGGGTGTCAACGCCCATATCAATTACGACCTGGTTTTGGCCCTGATCGATGTGTTGGAACCTGAATGGGCGACCCTGGACCAGTCCTGCCGCCTCCAACGTTACGCCGACCACTGCCACATCAATCAGATCATCGCCCATACCATCGACGAAGTCCAGGACGAGGTCCTGGAGCGCTACTCGCCCGCTATGGAGCTGGTAGACCGCCTTTTTGGTCGCCTGGATGAGCTCTTGATCGCCCGCTTGATCTCTGGCTGGCGCGATCAGGTCTGGCGCCAGGTGATGCAGTGGGTGGAGGCGCCTTCACCAGAGCAGCGCGGCAGCCTGCTCCAGCAGGTGGAAAATGCCTGTGTTCAACGCGGCCAGTTGATTCAATTAAA
>JAWOHN010000076.1:0-4374 GCA_046485135.1 Anaerolineales bacterium
TGCCGGGGCGGTGGGTTGATCATCATGGCATCCACATAAGGGACGGTCACCTCCGCCCACATACCCGTTCCAATGGAGGTCTGGGGCAATTCCGTCAGGGGCTGGTTAGGCTGGTTGCGCACCGGTTGAACGTAAGCGCCCCAGATATATCCCTGTGGTGTTTCCACCCAGCGCTTATTGTTGCGATAGATTGAAAATGTCCCCGTCGCCTCTCTGATCCAGGGCAGCACCGCGTCATCCATCACCGAGCCGACTGTGGGGCTATCCTGGTCCGGGCGCGCTTTGAGATCCCATTTACCAAAGCAAACCCTCCCCAACCGCTCGCCTTCTGGAAATTCAGGCAGCCTGAATAATCTTGTCAAGGAAGACCTTTCCAGTGGCGCTAACGCTACCCCCCCCGCTGCCATTGCCGACAACTTCAGGAAATCCTTCCGCGAAAAAGTTGAGTACGATCGTTTCATTTGCCCTTCTTTACGCCTCTGACCAGTTCCCTGCCAACTTTTACCATAGTTTTCAACAGAAAAGCCTCCGTCTTTGTGCGACCTGCAACATAGACGATATCTGCCGTCATTTTATTACCGCCAATTTTCTGGCTATCTAAAGAACAACTCATTCATCATCAGAAGTCCGGGCATTGGAACGCTAGGTCAGCGTATGTTTGCTCGAGGCTCCAACTCCAGAATCTTTTTCTTTGAAGTGCGTACGGCCAAAAGAAATTAAACTTAAGCATAATCGCAAAAAGAAAGTGGGTCAATAGTATACGCTTGGTGAACAATTAAGGTTTGATGAGATTTAGGATGGCCAATTCAATATATCTATCCAAAATTTTCCTATCATTGTTAACCAGATCAGGTGTAGAATTACCCCGTTCTGAATTTATCAATTTCGGGTTGGATAACGGTAGCTTTAAATTGAACCGTGATCATCACGACCACGATTGGGTGCATAGCTACCTGGAAAGCATATGAAAGCGAAAAATACCAATATTATTATCCTGTTCTTTACACTGATTGTCATCATGATGGGCTTTGGCATGATCATCCCGATCCTGCCATTCTATGTTAAACAACTAGGCGCCAGTGGTAGCGCATTAGGCTTGCTCATGGCTACCTACGGCGTCATGCAGTTCATCTTTGCCCCCTTCTGGGGGCAGTTATCCGACCGTTACGGTCGAAAAAAGATCCTCATGCTCGGCGTAGTGGGCAACGCTGCCACCCAGGTACTGTTTGGATTATCTACCCAATTGTGGATGTTGTTTGCTGCGCGCATCCTTTCCGGCTTGCTCTCGTCTGCCACACTCCCTACCGCCATGGCCTTCATCTCAGATAGCACCACCCGCGAGCAGCGCGGTGGGGGCATGGGTGTGATTGGGGCGGCTTTTGGGATTGGCATGGTCCTCGGCCCCGGCTTGGGCGGTTGGTTGGCCTCTGAGAACCTGTCCCTTCCGTTTTTTATCGCTGGCGGATTGTCCATGCTGGCCTTTTTGCTGATCGCTGTTTTCCTACCCGAATCCCTTCCAAAAGAAAAGCGCACTGTAGTCTCTGGAAAATTCCGCGGCCCGCAGCTCAATTTGATGTGGACCTCCCTCTTTGGTCCGCTCGGCTTCCTGCTCATTATGGCCTTTCTGCTAACCTTCGGCTTGACCAATTTTGAAGCCATCTTTGGTTTATATTCAGCCGATCGCTATGGCTATACTCCCCGGCTGGTGGGTATTCTTTTTATGGTCATCGGCGTTACTTCCGCCTTTGTCCAGGGTGTGTTGACCGGCCCGCTCACTCGTCGCTGGGGAGAAGCCAACGTCATCCGCGTCTCCCTGATTGCAAGTGCAGCTGGTTTCATTATCTTAACCCAGGTCAATACCCTGCCGGCTGTAATCGCAGCCGTGTGCTTCTTTATCATCTCGAATGCCATGCTCAACCCGGCCAATTCGTCGCTGATCTCCAAACGAACTGAGGGAAGCCAGGGCTTGGTCATGGGCTTGAACAACTCTTACCAATCCTTGGGACGCATCATCGGTCCGGTTTGGGCCGGCCTGGTGTATGACTTGAACTTAAATTTCCCCTATTGGAGCGGAGCAGTCGTCATGCTGGTCGGTTTTGCCCTCAGCCTGATGCTGCTCAGCCGGGAACCGCACTCGCTCGAAATGGGAACGACGGACTGAGCAGCCAAGCACATCACCGGCAATATCCCCAAAAGTGAACGTAAATTACGCAACTGTCGCCGCCCCGATATTTCCAAACCATCATCTGATTCTACTTAGAGATTGTTTGTTACTGCTCAGCCCATCCGAAAATTACCTGTTTTCGGATTTTCTTATTTATCGTTCCGCTCCGCGCAATTACAGAAATAATTTGCACCTAGCCCAAATTAACCACAAGTTGCACCTTTGCAAACGAATAATCAGGTAAAATTTTCTAGCTGGCAATATTCGATTGCTCCTGGACACGAAAGGATTCACGGCATGCAAGAGTTGACCCAATATATTCCCCTGCTGATACCCCTCTTTCTCCTGCAACTGGTGCTCACTGCAGCCGCCCTGATCGATATCTTCCGCCACAAAAGGACCAAAGGCCCTCAATGGGTCTGGGTGTTGGTGGTGATATTTGTTACCACCATCGGCCCAATTATCTACTTCCTGGCTGGCAGAGAAGAGAGCTAGCCATGCCAGTTACTTCACCAATCACAGTTTCCCCAGCCAGGCCAGGTGACCCCCCAGCAGGGTCAGATGATCCATCTGCTTTCGCCATCTATTGCCAGGGTTTGTCTAAGCACTATGGTGAGGTCAAAGCGCTGGTTAATCTGGACCTGTCTGTCCCTTACGGGTCAATCTTTGGTTTCCTGGGCCGCAATGGCGCCGGAAAGACCACCCTCATGCGCCTGTTGTCTGGCCTGGCGATCCCGACCTCCGGGCGCGGCTGGGTAGCAGGCTTGGAAACCACCAGCGCCAGCCGTTTGGCCCGCGCCCGTTTTGGATATCTGCCTCAGGACCCGGCCTTCTATACCTGGATGACGGCCCGGGAGTATTTGGATTACGTCGCCCAGATCCAGGGTCTGCCTCCGCTGGAACGAAAAAGCCAGATCGAAAGCTTGTTGGCCCTCTCAGATCTACAGGAAGCCGCCAACCGCCGTATTCAGGGGTTCTCTGGGGGCATGCTGCAACGCCTGGGGATTGCACAAGCGCTGATCGGTAACCCACCCGTATTGCTGTTAGATGAACCCACCAGCGCGCTTGACCCGGCTGGGCGTTACGATGTCCTGGATATGATTTCCAGCCTGAGAGGCAAAGTCACCGTTTTCCTGTCCAGCCATATCCTGACCGATATTGAGCGGGTCTGCGATACCCTGGCGGTCCTGCATAAGGGGCGCCTGATCCTGGTTTCTAGTCGGGACGAGCTTCTGCAACAGTATGCTGTGAACGCCGTGGAGTTGGATATCGATATGGGCCATGTGGGCAACAATGCCAGCCTGCTCCAATTCGAAAAAGCGCTGCAGGATTGCAATTGGGTGGCAAACGCCATCCAAGAAGGATCTGTGCTACGCATTATGGTTCACGATGTTCCCCTGGCTAAGCGGGCGTTGATCCCATTATTAGCTGAGCACAAGCTGGCTTTGAATCGCTACGAATGGGTACGACCATCCCTCGAAGATATCTTCTTGCAGTTGAGCGCGTGAGAGAGGAGATAGTCACATGATCATCCTGACCTACACGCTGGCTATCTTGTTGATCGTCTTTATCCCGCTTGGCCTGGCAGCCTGGTTACGACGCAACTCGTCCACCCCCTGGCTGTTGTTCAGCCTGGGCGCGCTGACCTTCATCCTCTCCCAGGCGCTGCACCTGCCGTTGAACAACTGGCTTACCGATATTGGTTGGTTGCGCGGCCAGGCCGCTCCTGACCTGCCCCTCTTCCGCCTGGCTCTCACGCTTGGTTTGACTGCCGGCCTGTGTGAGGAGCTGGCCCGCAGTGGGGCTTTTGCGCTGATCAAACGTTTCAAACCTGCCTGGCTGCAAGTACAGGATGCGCTCATGTTGGGTCTTGGTCACGGTGGGATCGAAGCCATGATCGTGGGAGTGGTGACAGCCGCCTCCGTCAGCGCGCTGCTACCATTGCGCGCAGTGGACCTATCCACCTTAGGTCTGGAGGCGGGACAATTGGAAATTCTGCGCCTGCAATTGGCCGCGCTCACCGGAAATCCACTTCAGGCTATCTATCCACTCCTGGAACGCTTGCTGGCGATCTCTGCTCATGTAACCTTCTCGTTGATGGTGTGGCAAGCCTTTATCCCCGGCAGGGGCAGACAAGGCTGGTTTTATATCCTCCTGGCCATCCTGTACCATGCAGCCGTAGATTTTATCGCAGTGTGGGGAGCTGAGAC
>JAWOHN010000077.1:0-7323 GCA_046485135.1 Anaerolineales bacterium
GCCGGCAAGCTCGGCGAAGTATTGAAGCAGTCGCCTGCCGGCGATCTCGTTGATGAAGGATGGGTCGGGAAAGCGGGGTTTCGGGTTCATGTCGGCTCCTTCTGTCTGTGCCGTGAGTGTAACAAGGGCCGGTCGCCACATCGTGCACAGGCAATGTGCATTTGCTTTTTCTGACGCACCAGAAAAGTGCACCAAAAGGCCGCTCCCCTTTGGGCAAGGATAAGCGCAATAGCCTTGCCGATGCCACGGGAAGCCCCAGTTACAATAGCTACACGGCCTTCTAAAGACAGGCTGTTATTAGTCTCTGGCATCTCAACAGTCTCCTTTTCATGATCCAAGGTATTATACCCTAATCATACTACTCAGACTTAAGCGCACCCCAGGGCGTCTTACTGTCGACCCGATCTCTCTTGAGCTACAACCGAAGTCTCAATAAGAGAAACATACCAGTAATCCTCGCAACTCCCCTGGAGTTCATTTCCGCACAGTTTGACGAGATGGAGAATTTGGGCTAAACTGTTCCAAGTAAAAAATGATAAAAGGTAGCCATGATCGACAAATCCTGGTATGAAAAACCTCCTGATAAAAAAGAGAGCCTGGCGGCAGGCGGGGTAGTGGCGCGCCTGAAAAATGGGCAAGTGCTGATTGCTCTGGTGCGGGAGGGGGAGCTGCTGGACTATATCCTGCCCAAGGGCAGCGTCGAAGAGGGGGAGGACCTGCAAGAGGCAGCCCGGCGGGAGATCGAGGAGGAGGCCGGGCTCAGCCGGCTGGAATTCTTAGCTGAATTGGGTGTGCAAGAGCGCTTGAATTACCGGCGCAAAGCCTGGAAGGTGATCCACTATTTCCTGTATTTCACTCGCCAAACGAGTGGGCAACCAACCGATGCCACCCATGGCTATCGCTGCGAATGGTTCCCCATCAATGCGCTGCCGGCTATGTTTTGGCCCGAACAAAAACGATTAATTGAAGAAAACGCCTTGTGGATTGAAGCGCTGGTACGCAAGCACGTTGCCTGATCATCTCCCCCTTTCACAGCAAGGCCGCACCCTTTCCCTAGGTTTGCACCTGGCCTTGGGGCGATCTCCACTGAGCTTTGTAACCCAAGATTCGAGCGACCGGTGCCAATAACTTTAAGATGATCCGTTGTGATGGGTTTGAAAGGTGGACCTCCCGGCTGTATTCTTGGAAAATCAGAGCCAACTGCAAGATTTGCCCCAAGGTTCGCTTGTCTGACGGACTATCTCGATCCATCTTCCAAACCGTTTCGAAAAAACCTTCCGATTGCAAAGCCGGTCGCGTTTGCCAAAGGAGCTGTCCCTTCTCAGCAGAGACATTCTGCATAGCATGCGAGGTGCCGGCCGGGATTTTAAAATCCTCACCGGTCGAAAAGGTCAATTTATCGGTCCCGATGACCACAAGGAACGTGCCTGCAAGAACTTGGAAATATTCTTCTTGATGTGGATGATAGTGTTGGGGAGGCAATTCACCCTTAGGTCGGTAAAAAGCCTCCATCTCCAATAACTCACCCTGGGTATCCTGAGCGGTTTTACGGAAGATCAAACCATAACCCTCGGCATCAAGTATCTCGTCTTCTGCTTTTGCCAAAAGAACCTCCTTTAGGTTGTTTTTCCCATCATAAGGTATTTATATATTCTGTAAATCAGTACAGACCTGAACCTTGCAACTTGCTTAACTCCATTTAGTTTACCATAATTATCTTGTTTCCCACCGGATTTGGGGTGGACAAGGCGAAATATTTCATTAAGGAGAAGGATGGGATTAATTTAGGATTGTCACCTGTTTCGACAGGTTCGGTGATCCGATACAGATGCAAATCCATGTGGCGTACGCCGGTACCCTGACCAGACCCGGCTCAGATCTCATCCTGAGTGACCCTCAATATGCCATGCTGCAATCCAATATCAGGGAGGGCACAGATACGTATGTTGGACTGATTTATAAACTTACCATACCTGGCATGGGCATTGTCTACCGGGATACGGGGTGAATCGTCTTCGACGCGAATTGCAATGTGATCTTCGAAGCCGGCACGTACGAATTTCTATATGGCAGTGATACGCTCAACTGTAAATTTTTTTAATAAGCAATAAAATCCATGGTACTTGGAAGAACGTCCCACAGGTTGGGATTACCCACAAGCTCGATTCGATAACCCTTCGGGATGTTCAACTAACATCTGGCGCAGAGGCCCGGAGAAGGCCGGATAGCTCCACCATGTCGCCCCTGCGATGGCCTTCCAGAACCGCTCATCGGGGGGCAGCCCGTCCACGTCCTCCGAGTTCAATTCATCCTCTGTTAGCGCCTGCAGCGCCTCCAACATCTCGCGGTGGGTCGCCTGATGCTTATCGAGCAGCGCTGGCAGGGGCAGCGCACGGCTCGCTGTGAGGAGGCTGGCCTGTTCGGCCTCTGGCAACTGCCCAAAGCTGGCCTCGCTGACTGCGCGTTTGCGCATGATCTCCACGACCTGCTGCTCTTTCCAGGTCAGGATGGCGATGGCGTCGCGCACCGTCCAGGCATCCAACACCGGCTGATCCATCTGTCCGTCGGGAACTCGCCTCAGTAGGTCGTCCCACTCCGCGCGCTTTGCGCCGATTTGCCCGATCAGATCCTGAACGATCACCGGCGTGGCGTTTTCCATATAAATAACAAAATTCTGCTCAAACGTAGGCGCACCGAGATTGTGCAGGGCGCGTAGGATTTGGGCGCGATGATCGGTGGAATGCTGCGCCAGTTGCAGCATTCCCACCCATACCGGTAGGCTCCATCCGTCCGGCATCCGTTCCAGATCAGCCTGGCTCAGGCTGCACACGCTATTCAGACATTCCTGATCGGCCTTCTGGCAGATGGAGCGCGCAATTGCGCGGGCCGGATAGTCCTCAGGGTCGAGCTCGGGTAGGTCCGCAATGTTCAGCAAACCCCTCAGCCAGTAGTGCTGAGCGTTTGCCATGTGCACGAGCTGGTTGCGAATCGATCCGCGCGAATAGCCATCTACCTGCGTGAACTGCGCGTCGGTCAGATGCTCCATTATGATTGTCCACAGGCGTTCGTTCATAGTTTGATTGAAGCCGAACAGCGCCTGCACCATCGATTGGGAAGTCATTTCACAGCCCTCCTCACAAACGTATTTAGGCTCGCTCAACATCCCAATTGTCGAGCCTTTTCGTTCGCAGTGGATAAATCCTAACATATTTGACTTTGTATATCTCAATTATTATAATTCACTTCTAGGAGGGAAATTTTGATCTAGAGGAGATCATGAAATGCCAGCACACGAGACCTTGCTTTTAAAGCAGTCCAATGAAGTCCTCGACCGCCACGACGAAGAGTCCATGATGGCGCTGATGACCGGTGAGCCCCTCTTCGAAAACACCTACCCTGCCCCAAATGGAACCCGCTACCAGGGCTTTTCCAGCGTGAAACAATTCTGGGAAGAGTTCTTCGCCTCGTCGCCCCAGGCGCGCATCGAGATCGAGGAGATGTTCGTCTGCCAGGAGCGAGGCATGCAGCGCTGGGTCTACCACTGGATGGATGACCAAGGGATCGCTGGGCATGTGCGCGGTGTGGATGTGTTCCGCTTTCAGGACGGTAAGATCGCCGAATAGCTGTCCTACGTAAAGGGATGACCGAAAGCCGGGGGTTTAGTCTTCGCCGGTGGCTTTGCCCGGGCGGGTCAGGTGGGCCTGCTTCTTCTCCCAGGCCTGGTCATCCACCAGGGTGATGACGCGGAATGACTCAGCGTAACCCATCTCTTTGCCCTTGGCGTGCTCCGCAGCCCAGCCCCGCACCATATCGGAGGGGTCCCAATCGCGCATCTGCGATTTGTGGGCTTTGAGCGCCTCGAGCTTGATATCCATGGTCTCATCGATGTTGACGAACAGGTCGCTCTGGCTCCAGCCAGAGATGTACACCTTGCGCACCTTGTGAGGTTTTAGGCCTTCTTCAGCCAGATCCTCGAAGACGTGCGGCTGCCCAGCAGCCGGGAAGGCCGCGTCAAGGGCTGCGGTTGCAGCCGCGCGGTGGTCGGGATGGTTGATGTAATCGTCCCCCGCCCACAGCACAGTAGGGTCGCCGGTCACTACCACCTCCGGGCGGTAGCGGCGGATCTTGCGCACCAGCATCTTGCGCAGCTCGAGCGTGGGTTGGAGCAACCCATCCGGCTGGCGCAGGAAGACCACCTCGTGCACCCCGGCGATCTCGGCTGCCGCCCGCTGCTCGGCTTCCCGGATCTCGGTGGCTTTGGCCCGGGTCATACCCGGCTCATCAATGCCGGCGTCGCCGCTGGTGCACAGTACATAAGCCACCTGGGCGCCGGCCCGCGTCCAGCGAGCAACCGTGCCCGCGCAGGAGAATTCGATATCATCCGGGTGCGCCACGATCACCAAGGCACTGGTGGGTACATAGAAATTCGATGCCATCTTACCGCTCTCCTATATGGATCAAGCTCTCATCGCGAGGCAATTTTTACCTGAGCGTAGCGACGCAATCTAACCTTCTGGCAATCTAAGGAAATAGATTGCTTCGTCGGACACCGACCGTCCTCCCCACTAATGACAGGCGGCCTACCGTGTCCATTTCTATTATCATACTAATGACCGTTAGGTTTTTTTAGGCGTATAATCGTTTTTCCTAAGGAACCGACTTGCGTCACACCTGAATACGAACCCTTAGCACTCTTGGAGTCTTGGAGTCTTGGCGGTTATTCTTTTCTTGCTATCCATGCACTTACTCCTTCAACGCCTCTTTGGCCTTTTTGGTCTGTTTGCCGCGCTCTTCAGTGTTCAACACCCGCTTGCGGATGCGGTACGCCATTGGCGTGACTTCAAGTAATTCATCGTCGGCCAGGTACTCGATGGCCTCATCCAGGCTCATCTGGCGCGAAGGGGTCAGGCGCACGTCGATATCGCGGGTGAACTGGCGCACGTTAGTCAGGTGCTTCTTCTTGGCTACGTTGACCGCCAGGTCGCCGGGACGCTGGTGCTCACCGACCACCATACCCTGGTAGACCTCAACGCCAGGGCCGACAAACAACATGCCCCTCTCTTCGGCATTCTTCAAGCCAAAGGTGGTGGTTACGCCCGCTTCCCAACACACCAGCGAACCGGAGGACCGCCCCGCCAGGCTGCCCGCCATAGGCAGGTAGCTATGAAAGATCGTGTGCATGACACCCATGCCGCGCGTGGCGGTCAGGAACTGGTAACGGAAACCTAATAGGCCTCGCGTGGGAACAATATAGGTTAAACGCACGCTGGTATCGGGGTTCTCAGCCATTTCCAGCATACGGCCGCGCCGTGACCCAAGCATCTCTACCACCACCCCCACCGAGTCGGCGCTGGTTTCAATGTAGACCTCCTCAAAAGGCTCTAAGATTTCGTCTGCCTCACCTCGGCGGAAGATCACCTCCGGCCGTGAGACCATGAATTCATAGCCTTCCCGGCGCATGGTTTCGATTAGGATGGCTAGGTGCAGCTCGCCCCGGCCAGAGACCAAGAAAGTATCGGCGCTGTCTGTGTCAGCTACACGCAAAGCCACGTTGCGGCGCAGCTCCTCGTACAGGCGTTCGCGGATCTTGCGCGAGGTGCCCCAGCGTCCCTCACGGCCCGCAAAGGGGGAGGTGTTCACCCCAAAGGTCATGCGCACGGTCGGCTCTTCGACCTGAATGACCGGCAGGGGTAGTGGGTTCTCGGGGTCGCCCAGCGTTTCGCCGATGGCGATCTCCTCCAGGCCGGCGATAACCACGATCTCGCCCGCCTGGGCAGAATCAACCGCCGCCCGCTCCAACCCCTTGTGCACATACAGGTAACGCGCCCTTTCGGGGATGATTTCGCCCGCCAGGGTCATGCGCGCCACGGCCTGCCCGGCCTGCATGGTCCCGGCGAAGATGCGCCCCACCGCGGTGACGCCCCGGTATTCGTCGTAGCCCAGGGAGGTCACCAGCATCTGCAGGGGGGCTTCGGCGTCTACCCTGGGGGCGGGGATTCTGCGCAGGATGGCCTCGAACAGGGGTTGCAGGTCGGGACCCAGCTCAGGGGTCAGCGCGGCCCGCCCGGTGACGGCATTGGCGTACACGACCGGGAAATCGGCCTGCTCATCGCTGGCGCCCAGCTCGATGAAAAGATCGAAGGTCTGGTTGAGGGCGTGCAGTGGATCGGCGTCCTTGCGATCGACCTTGTTGATCACCACCACAGCGCGGTGGCCCATTTCCAAAGCCTTCTTCAGCACGAAGCGGGTCTGCGGCATCGGCCCCTCAGCCGCGTCCACCAGCAGCAACACCCCATCGACCATGTTCATCACCCGCTCGACCTCGCCGCCGAAATCCGCATGACCGGGTGTGTCCACGATATTGATCTTGACCTGGCCCTGGATCTCGGGGTCCCAGATGGTAATGGCGGTGTTTTTGGCCAGGATGGTGATGCCGCGCTCACGCTCCAGGTCGTTCGAGTCCATCACTCGCTCAGCAACCTGCTGGTTTTCGCGGAAAGTGTGCGCCTGGCGCAGCAAGCCGTCCACCAGAGTGGTTTTGCCGTGGTCGACGTGGGCGATGATAGCAATATTGCGGAGGTCAGTTCTTTCAACGATCATAGTAAAGCTATTCCTTCTGCCGTCCCCCAGGTTCAATGTTCCATCAGGCCTGGCTAACGAAATCCTTGGGGAGGATTTATCTCAACACATAACGACCCCGGCGGTTGCTGCCGAGGTCGTCCGGCGATCTGCCTGCATGTATCGAGACGTGTGAAACGTTCAAGTACAAACTAAATCATATCAGTTTGGGCCGATTTTGGGAAGGGGGCAAGAAAAGTCAATCACAGACTCACTTGTGAATTTGAAGAATTCTACCCCGCGTGTCTGGGATCGTGTCGTTAACTTATCCAGCGCCGGTAGATCACTCGCCAAATAAACCCAGTCGCGAGCAGGCCTAATCCTGAAGCGATCACATTGAGAGGCAGGGTTAAAGCGAGCAGCAAACAGGAGATAAAACCAGCAACCGGTATCCAGTTGGGAAAGAGCTTATCTTCCTCCCTCATCTTCATTGCAGCCAGGTTGGCAATGCTGTAATAAAGCAGGATTGTGAAGGCAGCTGCGGCCACGATTGTCTCGAATGTGCCAAAAAGAGCCACCAGAATAGCGAAAAAACCAGCCAGGATGATGCCCCGGTCCGGTACTCCATATTTTGAGTGGACGTGATCAAATACAGCCGGCAAATCTCCTTTGCGAGACATGGCAAAAATCATGCGGCTAATGCCGAGTAACTGGCTGAGAAGTACGCCCAGCATGGCTGTGGTCGCGCCGATAGCTACGACCCGA
>JAWOHN010000247.1:0-3880 GCA_046485135.1 Anaerolineales bacterium
CAGATTTTTCGAATGAGGTCTGGCGATATATTCTGCTGCCCGTTTATCTGGCTGCGTACCGGTTTGAAGACAAGGTTTACCAGGTGATGGTAAACGGGCAAACTGGTGTGGTAGCCGGGCAGAAACCGGTGGCCTGGTGGAAGATCTGGCTTGCTATTGCTGCCCTGCTTTCACCTGGACTGCTGTTGGGGTTGTTCAGCCTACCCTTCTTGCTGGCTGGGGGAATTGGAATTTTTCCGTTAATCTTGGCTTTTATCTTTTTTCTGATCGGCGGTGGCGTTTCTGTTGCTATTTACAAGCAAGCTGCCGCCTCGGAGGCCGCCTGATGCCCACGCCTGATCTACCCGCCACTTCTGTTGTTGACACCCTGGTAGACATTTGGGGAGTAGCGCGCCAACCAGCCGGATGTTCTCTTTGCAAGCAAGTCCATCTGGTAGAAGCCTCCCGGTTAGGGGGAATCTGCCCGCATTGTGTGCGCGGCAGACTAGAGTCCCAGCCCGCCGTGCTTCGCCAGGAACAACCTGAACGTCTGATTCCATTCAGCAAATCGAGGGAAGAGCTATACACAATTCTGAAGAACTATAGCAATGGTGTATGGATCCGCCCCGATGATTTTAATCCCGATGAACTCCTAAAACGCCTGATGCCTGTTTTTTGGCCTGAATGGTTGGTTGATAGCGTTGTTGTGGGTTATTGGAGTGCTGAGATGGGCTATGATTACCAGGTAAAGAGCTCTGAGGAGCTGTATCGCGCTGGGAACTGGCAAACCAAAGAAGTGATTGAAACGCGTGTGCGCTGGGAAGCGCGGGCAGGCCAGATCGCCCGCAGCTACGACAACATTCGCGTGCCAGGGATGGAAGAACACCAGCGCCTGGCTCAACTTATTGGCGGATTCCCCATGGATCGGGTAATTGAATACCAACCGGCCAAGATTGGGCAAGCTTCCTTGCGGGTACCTGACCTACCTCCTGAAATTGCCTGGCCAATAGCACAAACCAATCTGGATCGTGCTGCCGGCATTGACTGTACCCAGGCTGCTGGTGCACAACATGTGCGGAATTTCAACTTGCGAGCCGGGTATGAATCGATCAATTGGACACAACTCTTGCTACCGTTGTACGTTACATATTATACCGATGATCAGGGCCAGACCCATCCGGTGTATATCAATGGGCAGACAGGGGTCGCCGGCGGGATCCGCCTGGCTTCCCAACGCAAGGGCTGGATCTGGGCCGGCGTGTCTCTGGCAATTGCCATTGTATTTTTTGTGTTGGGTCTGGTCTCATTTTTAGCGGTGCCACTCTTTGCTCCTTTGGCAGTGCTTGGCGGGCTGCTGGTCCTGTTGGGGCTGGGTACAGGGATTTTTGCCATCATCCTAGCTGTTTGGCCCTGGCGTTGGAATAAAGGACAGCCCACCTCAAAAGCAACTCAATCGTAATCCCCGTCAAGGAATATCATAGTTCTGGGGATGCGATCCTTCGCCTGCACTTTCAAGCCCGGTTATTTTGGGATTTATGGCGCAAGAGTGCTGGAATTATAAGCTCCAATTAGGAGTAGTGTTATAATCTTAACAACTTGGTGAATGTGAACGCCTGAAGAATTGATCAACCAATTTCAGGACGGCGATTAAAAGCATGCCCACAGGCAGTAAAATCAGCATTACGCTCTCGCGCCAGCTCGGAAGCATGGGCTGTGAGGTAGCCCAAGCGGTAAAAGACCGCCTGGGATATCGCGTGGTGTGGAGGGAGCTCATCAATGAGGCCGGTAAACGCTCAGGAGCGCCCGAACTTGCCCTGGATTGCATCGACGATTTGGGCCTTCTAGGTATAACCGTCCCGGCCCGCTACCGGGCAATCTATAAACAGGCCATGGAAGAGGTGATGCAAGAGCTGGTTGAAGAAGGAAACGTTGTGATCATCGGACGGGCAGGTCAGGTAATCTTAAGCGGCTACCCGAACGTGATCCATGTCCAGATTATTGCATCGCATGAATTACGCGCCAGGCGAATCGCAGAAGAACGCGCCATTCCCCTTGAAGGTGCTCGTGCTCAGGTTGATGCCAGTGACCGTAACCGGCGCTTGTATTTGAAGCGCTGTTACAATGCCCGTTGGGATGATCCAAATTTATACGATTTGATTATCAATACAGACCGCGTCACCCCTCAATCGGCTGCTGCGATTATCGCTAAGACAGTCTCCATGTACACGCCCACCGGAACGCTTTCAACATTTTGATAGGAGACCTCAATTTGAGCCTCCCCAGCAACAAGAAAAAACTTGAATTTGCACATCCATCTGAAGAAGCCTTTGCCCTTATTTTGGATTATTATGGGATCGAATGGCAGTACGAGCCTCGAACTTTCCCCCTCGAGTGGGATGAAAACAAGCAAGTTTTGGTAGCCTTTGCACCTGACTTTTACCTGCCTCAACAGGACCTCTACATCGAGTTGACCACCCTTCGCCCGCAACTATCCTCTCATAAAAATCGCAAGATCCGCCGTTTGAAAGAGTTGTATCCAGAGGTGAATATTAAGCTATTCAAACGGCGAGAGATGCACACAATGATGGTTAAATACGGTTTGGACAGCGAGGCAGAACGCATACGGGGTTCCGAAGCCCAGGAGAAGAACGGGTGACCGGCATATTTGATGATGTGTATGGGGAGATGGCAACCGATATCTCGGAAATCATCTTATCGCAGGAAGCCATCCAAGAACGAGTTGCCGAATTGGGAAAAGCGATCTCAAAGGATTATGCCAGATCCAACCCACTGCTGGTGGGAGTGCTTAAGGGCGTGGTTTTCTTCATGGCGGATTTGCTGCGCTCTATCACCATTCCCGTTGAAGTTGATTTTATTGCCATATCCAGCTATTCCCCTGAAACACGAGGGCAGGGTTTTGTCCGCCTGGTAAAGGATTTGGAGATTCCAATCCAAGGCCGGCATATCCTGTTCATCGAAGATGTCATTGATACGGGTCTGACCCTTAACTATATCCTCAACAATCTGCGTGCCCGCCAACCAGCCAGCCTGGAAGTGTGTGTGCTTTTTGACAAAGCAGAGCGCAGATTAATTGATATTCCCATCAAGTATAAGGGTTTCGATCTTCCGGATCGCTTTGTGGTTGGCTATGGTCTTGACCACCGGGAGAAATACCGCAACCTGCCCTTTGTAGGCCTGCTAAAGCCTGAAGTTTTCCAAAGCGGCAATAAAGGCTAAGGGCAAGACAAACTCAATTAAATAAATACAGGGGCTCCGAGTAACCCTCCGCCACTCTCACCATTTTCTTGGTTTTGCCTTCAGGTCACCACCGCTTTCACGGTAGAGATACTGGAGACAAATACCTTTTATACTTTCTTTGCTCCACTTCTCCGGACCCGACACCCCCTCCTAAAAGAAGGCATCTTTGCCTACAACCTTTGAAGCTTCATCGCTTTGAAAGTGCTTCTGCCATTTGCTTCTCTTTCGCAGAAACCGATTTCTCGAATTTCAGGAAATTGAACTGCAGATGGCTTTCTGCTCTGGTGAGACAGCTCACGAATTCTTCAGAGCTCCCTGTAAAATTCAGTATAGCAAATCCAGCAGGCAAAGTCAACCATTTCTGAATATTTTAATCTTAAAGTTTTCCCGCCGGGGAACTTTATTAACATTTCAGGCGTTAAGGGCATATAGGCAAAACGTTTGTAAAAACAACCTGCCAAAGAATATGAAGGAGAGAAAAATGAAAATTCGTATCATCCATGCTGTTCTGGTCTTAGGTTTACTGGTCGTGAGTGGATGCGCCGGAGCGCCCACCCCTGCGCCAGTTGAGCCATCACCACCAGCCCCAATCTTACCTGAGCCCACCCCACCGCAACTACCTGCGGAGCTGCCGGAGATCAAA
>JAWOHN010000200.1:0-5265 GCA_046485135.1 Anaerolineales bacterium
GAGTGATTTTACACTTAAATTTTATAGATGGTTAGCGGAGAAACAGGTTTTCCCCAACCTCGCCTAATTGGCTTTCTTTCGGTTTTTCACCCACATCGCATAGCGGGAATAGAAATGCACCCAGAAGCCGGACAGGCGCACGTCTTCTCTGCCAGATGCCAGGGCGCTCTTCAGGCTGGCGGCGTCAGAAAAATCCGCCAGCAGGTGCGTGGCCTGGCCCACCTCACGGGCGGCATGGGCGTCTGAGCCGACCGTTCCCAGCAAGCCATGCTGCTGGGCAAACTGGCGCGCTTTGTGGTTGAAGGATGGGAAGATACAGCGAGAATTGAATACTTCGATAGCATCGACCAGAGGGACAATCTCTAACAAGGCCGGGACTTTCCAATGTCCCTTACGGTGGGTGTCGAAGGGGTGTGAAACGCTGATAAAGGCTCCCTGCTCTCGCAAAATTGAGATGGTTTCCAGGGCGGTTAACCCAGATGAAATTTCTTCACGGACGAAGGCTGCCAACAGCTCACCGCTTTGGGTTAAAATCTCTTCTCCCACAATGACCCGATGCGGGTCCAACTGGTAGGCTGCCAATGCGCCGGAGATGGTGTTGTGGTCTGTGACCACAATCCGGTCGATGCCCTTGCGGCGGCAGACATCTACCAGCTTGCGCGGGCTGATCAATCCGTCGCTGGAGTGGTCCGTGTGGCAGTGAAATTCCAGACGCATGGTTTATTGTAACAAGTTTTTTGAGATAAGAATGCCCTGACTTGTGGGTCTTCGGGAATTGCCGTGGTGGGCACCGTCAAATCTGGGATATTCTAATTGCATATCCCAATGAGCCTGAATTGTCCCAAGACGCAGACCCCTGATTTGTAAATTTAGTATACAATCAGTAGCATGGATGAGCGCAGGTCCATCTTACACCGTCCCCGCCGGCAGGCTTTTTTTCTGATCCTCATCGTTCTGATCGCCTACCTGTTCCTGTTGGGACCTCAGGGGGAGGCGCGCGCTGTGCTGATTGGCGAGGGCTACGCCTTTGTCTCTTTTGGGGAACACGGCGGGTTACGGTTGTTTAGCCTGGTGGACCCGCTCAATCCCGTCGAGGTGGGGGGATATGACACACCCGGATCAGCGGAGCGCATGGCTCGCGCCGGCAGCCTGATGTATATCGCCGATGGGGCTGCCGGGTTGCAAGTGGTAGATCTCTCTAACCCCAGGTCCCCGGCGCCGCTGGGGTCCACAAAAATTCATGGAGAAGCCCGCGATGTGGTCTTGAACGGGTCTTATGCCTACCTGGCTTCCGGTTATGGACTACAGGTGGTGGATATCTCGAACTCCCTGCACCCATTGCCAGTGGAGAGACTGGAAACCCCGGGAGAGGCCCAGGCAGTGGACTTCCAAACGGTTACCATCCAACTCCCGAGTCCGATACCAGACCAGCCAGGTGAGACTCAGATCGTTGGGCAGTACGTTGTTGTAGCCGACGGCGCGCGCGGTTTGCAGGTGATTGATGTTCAATTGCCCATCTCTCCTTTGTTGGTTGGTAGTTTCGACCCCCCCTGGGAAGCTCTGGACATCAAAGTAGTGGGATCTTTAGCCTTTGTGGCTGCCGGAGAAAACGGCCTGCGGATCGTTGATCTATCCTATCCATTCGAGCCTATGGAAATCGGTGCGCTTGAGACGCCTGGTAGGACCTTGTTCGTCGAGCTTTTCGGCACATACGCTTTGCTGGCGGATGGGCAGGGAGGCATCAGCATTGTGGACGTCTCTATTCCGACTGCGCCAGTCTTCTTGTCTGGCCTGGATACTCCAGGGGAAGCCCAGGCATTGGGGATGTATGGGCAATATCTATACGTGGCTGATGGCTTTTACGGTGTGCGCATCATCGATATCTCCAGCGTGTATGGCCTTTTTGAAGCGGGGGTCATTGAGACCAGCGGGGAAGCATCATTACGGCAACTGGGACAGGCTGCTGTGTCCATCCTAACAGGACGCTGGGAGATCGTTGAAGGGAAAGTGTGGCAGACCCTCTTATATATTGGGCTGGACCTGTTCTTGTTTTTGGCAGCCTTGTTATTCTTCCTGGCTTTTTTTGTCCAGTTTGTGTTGCCAGTGCGCACGTTGGAAGATCGCAGCCGGGCTATCAACCGCCTGCTCATTTACACCCGCGGCGGGCACGGTCCAGCCATCTTCATCAAGGATGGGGTCATCCGCCAAAGTCACAAAGAAGAGGACCGGCGCGGCCCCGGAGTGGTGCTGCTGGATACCGCCAGCTCGGCGGTGATGCGCAACGCGCATGCCTTCACGCGCTCAGCTGGCCCCGGCATTGTCTTTACGGCTGAGAATGAATTCCCGGCAGGGTCGGTCGATCTGCACCGGCAGATCCGCAGCATCGGACCCAGCGAAAATGAGGACCCCTTCAAACCGATAGGCGAAGATGAGCGCCCTGAAATATTCGAGCAACGACAGAGGCGGCGCTACGACACCAGCGGACTGTCCCGCGATGGGGTTGAAATTGTGCCTAGCATCAGCGCGATTTTTGGTCTGAACACGGATAGCATCGCAGGTAATTCTCGCTTTGGGTATAACCCTGAGGCTGTTTGGCTGGCGGTAGCCAGGCAGGGTATCTTGCCTGAGGAGCCACAGGATTCTCATTCCCGCCACCTGCCCTGGATTTGGTTACCACCCCATCTGGCTGCGGATTTGTGGCGAGAGTACCTGCGAAAGTTTACCCTGGATGAGCTGTTTAGCCTACCTGATCCATCTTCGCCAGAGGACCCAAGCGAGCCACGTAAAACCGCCTATGACATTATCCTGGAGATGGTGCAGGCCCGCCTGACGATGAGCAAGGTCCCAGATATGGATGAGTTTGGGCGCAGGACAGGCTCATCAAAACCCAGCAAAGAATTCCGCATATTATGTGAGCATGGGCTGAAAGTATACTCGGTAGACATCAGCCATCTGCGCATTCCCGAGCGAGTGGAAGAGCAGCTCATCGATGAATGGAATAAATCCTGGCTCCAGCGGGCTCGCTTTGAGTATAGTCAGGTGGAAACGTTGCACTCCACAGAAAAGCTGGCTGCCCAAAGCCAGGCCTTGAAGGAATATTCTGGCGCTGCCAGCCAGATGTTGGCGGCTGCCTTGCTTCAGAGAGACCTGGCAGATGAGCTAAACCTGCCGGCCTCTCTGCGCATCCTGTTACAAGGGACTTTGAAACTATGCATCCGCGAGCCAGAATTGCGGCAGCGCCTGACCAGTCAAATCAGCTCGTTGACTGAAATCATCGAGTGGACGGAGAAGCCCTAAATATGGCCAAGCCATCCAGGCTGAACGAGGAAATACCAGGCACAAGGGAGGTCTTCCGGCAGGATATGGGAAAGATGACCGGATGGCTACGAGAGGGTTTAAGAGTTGTCACCAACTGGCTGTTTGCCTATGACCAGCGCGCGGCCCATCGCAGGTTGATGTTCTTCATCCTGGCAAGCCTGATCATGTGGACCATCCTGGCTATTGCGTTGATCATGCGCAGCCCATACGACCAGCCGTTGCTCAGTGAGCTGTTGGGAGCTTTCTTCTCGGTCCGCATCCTGCGCCACTTCCTGGCCTTAGGCATGGCTCTAGGGCTGGCGCTGATCATCACAGCTGTTTACCTGGACGATATCTTTGAGCTTGATAATCTGTCCATTGCCGAACTGTTTGTGCTGGAGGCGGCATTCGCCCTGTTTTACCGCCGCATCAGCATTTCCAACGGGGGTATTAACCCGGATCACCTGAACTCTCCTGTCGTGCAAATTGGCGGCCCTGGAATTGTAGATGTGCACCTGGAGAACGCTGCTCTATTCGAAAAAGTCGATGGCAGCCCGCGGGTTGCAGCGCCGACCATCAACCGCTCGCTGATCCTGGATGGCTTTGAGCGCTTGCGCCAGGTGGTCGACCTGCGCGACCAGGTGGTTGAAATGACCGTCAGCGGCAGAACACAAGATGGAATCCCCATCACTGCTAAAGATGTTCGCCTGGTTTTTAGCATTTATCGCGGAGAGAAGAAGGTAGAGCCGGAACAAGCTTACAACCAGCCCTATCCTTTCTCAGAACAAGCTGTCTTGGATCTGGTCTACCAACAAGAGCGCGGCCCCTGGTTTGAAGGCCTGCGCCGAATGATCCAGCGAGAACTGGTACAATTCATCTCGCAACACACCCTCAGTGAATTCTTGACCACTGCCAACGTGGATGTACAGACCTCCAACCTGACTCCCAGGGATGAGCTGAGCGACCTGTTCTTTGATTTTGCCAGTGGGTTTTCTGAGCGGGCCCGCGAGCGAGGGGTGGAATTGCAGTGGATTGGTGTGGGCACATGGGTGCTGCCTCCCCAGGTTATCCCGGAACGACATATGGAGGCCTGGCGGTTAAGCTATGAAAGCCGCGTGCGCAGGAGCCCCCATACTCTGCTTAAAGTGCGAGAGGAGACTCGCACAGCCGAGCTACTGCGGTTGGTTGATGAGACCCCGACCACCTTTTATTCCTTGATCAACCAGGAGATGCCGGACGAGCTGATCATGCAGACCATGGTTCATTCTTACCGGGAGAGAATCAGAGAGGCTCTGGAAAATTATGCTTCTGAGGAAGAGCCCCCTCCTAAGGATCTGCAAACTGCCTTTGATCATCTGGACCGGCTGGTTTAAACTACCTACAGGGAGCTGGACATATGAGCCGTAAACGCCTGCAATATTTTGAAGATATCAGCTCTGATAAGCCGGTGCTGGTCATTGGAGCGGCGACCCTGGATACGATTGGGCGTTTGAAAAATGAGATCCAAGCCCATACGTCGAATCCATCCCAGATCAGCATCTCATTTGGCGGCGTGGCCCGTAACGTAGCCGAAAACCTGGCGCACCTGGGATGGCCGGTAGTCTTGCTGTCAGTGGTAGGCGCAGACCCCACCGGTGAGCAACTGCTACGGAATTTAAACGCCGCAGGAGTGGACACCGATTTTGTGATGTGTACGAAGAACCAACCTACCAGCGCCTATCTGAGCATCTTAAATGCGGCAGGCGAGTTCGAATTTGCTCTGGACGATATGCGTGTGATGGCGGACCTTTCAGCCGCGCATATCCGCGAAAATGCGAATCTCATCAAAGAAGCAGCTATGGTGTTCATTGATTGCAACCTGTCGAAAGAAACCATTCGCGCCATCTTTTCGATTGCCCGGCGGGCGCGCGTCCCGGTTTGCGCCGATCCAACTTCGGCCAGCCTGGCCGAGCGCTTGCGCAAATATCT
>JAWOHN010000218.1:0-15141 GCA_046485135.1 Anaerolineales bacterium
CCCGGCCTGGCTGTTCCCTGTGACCACATTGACCACCCCGGGCGGTAGCCCGGCTTCTGCAACAATTTCCGCAAAGAGCAAAGCGGTCAGACGTGTATATGAGGCCGGTTTGAGTACAACTGTATTGCCCATGGCTATGGCTGGGGCAATCTTCCAACCTAGCATCAGCAGAGGGAAGTTCCAGGGGATAATCTGGCCGATCACACCCACCGCCTGGTAATCCGCCAGTTCTTTTTCCATCAATTGAGCCCAGCCAGCGTGATAGTAGAAGTGGCGCGCCAGCAGAGGCACGTCGATATCGCGTGACTCGCGAATCGGCTTGCCATTGTCCATACTCTCTAACACCGCCAGCAAGCGGGCGTGTTTCTGCACATTTCGAGCGATCGCATACAGGTAGCGAGCTCGCTCACTTCCAGGCGTCACGCTCCAGGTCTTGAAGGCTGTCCGCGCTGCAGCCACCGCCGCGTCAATTTCAGCCTGTCCGGCCTGTGCTGTTTCGGCCAGTTTTGCTCCGTTAGCAGGATTGTAACTGGTGTAATAGCTGGCTACTTGCGGGTGTTGCCAGGTATTGTTGATGAAAAGACCAAAGCGGTTATTATGCTCTGCTAACCAGGCCAGGCCAGCCTCTGCTGCTTCAGGCGCCGGGCCGTATTGCATTGATTTGAACACATCCGAAACTTGCATGGCTTGCACCTCCCATAAAGAGAGTTCCAGATTCAGGGGTGGAAGATGCGCAGCACTCCCACACCCTGAAACCGGGTTGGTTGATGCTAAATTTGCTTATCCCATTGGCATATGGTGGCGGGCTGCATACCGTCCAGTGAGATGGTGATAGATTTGGCGTTCCAGATCGGTGATCAGGCTGCTTGCGCCGATCCGGAACAGGTCTGGCATCAGCCATTCATCGCCCAATTCTTCTTTCATCAAAGCTTGCCAGACCAGGGCTTGCTTGGCTTTGCTGATGCCGCCAGCCGGTTTAAATCCTACTTTGACGCCGGTACGCTCGCGGTACTCACGGATGCCGCGTACCATTATCAGGCCAAATTCAAGCGTGGCATTGACGCTTTCCTTCCCAGTGGAGGTCTTGATGAAATCTGAGCCGGCCATCATCGCCACCAGGCTGGCCTGGTAGACTTGCTTTAAAGTAGCCAGGTCGCCTACGCCCAGGATGGTCTTCATATGCGCTGAGCTTCCGCAAGTCTGGCGGAACAGGCGCACCTCATCGTAGAGGGCTTTCCAATCTCCGGTCAGGACATGGTAGCGGGATATGACCACATCGATCTCTGTTGCGCCCGCTTCGATGGCTTGCTCAATCTCCGCCACACGTTGGGAAAGGGGGGTTTGCCCGGCTGGGAATCCAGTAGCTACAGAGGCTACCGGGATGCTGGTACCTTGCAAAGCTTCGACGGCTTCTCGCACCCGATTTGGGTAGACGCAAACCGCTCCTACAGTGATATATTGATCTCCTAAACTCAACCGCTCCAGCATATCGGCCCGCAAAGGCTGCCTGGCTTTGGCGCATAAGCGTTTCACTCGTCCGGGAGTATCATCGCCTGAAAGAGTGGTCAGATCCAGGCAGGTAATGGCGCGTAATAACCAGGCCGCCTGCCATTCTTTTTTAACAGAGCGACGGGCTGGGAGGGTAGCAACGCGTCGTTCAACCGCACTGCGGTTAGTGTGGGCGCCCATCACCCAGTCCAGGTCCAGAGGTGTTCCGGGGTTGCGGTCTTTATTGGATCCCATCTATTATCCCTCATACAATTATATTTCGTAACGGCTCAGTCGCTGGGTTAAAATCCCAAAAATTGGTATGCGTAGAGGGTGTACACCCCCTGCGCACATCAATTTCTGGGTAAATTCTCTGCCTGATGGAGTACTTACTTAAAACCTATCAGGTGGTTGAAAATGAGTTGTTCACCTATTGTACCAACAAAGTGATACCTTCAACTTGGTTCATTTAGAATCGCCGAAGGGGAGACCATTTCTCGATTATAGTTTTAATGGTTCACTTTTCAAGTTTGGTTTACACGTCAGATTTCCTACTTGACAAAGATTCAATCTAGTTATAATATGTAGCTAGGCGACATATATCTAACCGACTTATTACCTTTCAACCCTTCACCTATGAATGATTCAACCAGCTTACCGATGACCGAAGTCACCTATTTCATCTTGCTCAGCCTGGCACCCGGCGCCAGGCACGGTTACGCCATCATGAAGGACGTTCGTTTTATAAGCCAAGGGCGCATATCTCTCAGCACCGGGACGCTCTACGGTGGGCTTAAGCGCCTACTCAACCTGGGTTGGATCACGCGCAGCGATAATTCTTCCTCCGTGGTTTCTGGAAGGGTGCGTAAGAGCTATCGTCTGACAGCTTTGGGACGCAGCCTGCTGGCAGCCGAGATCGAACGATTGGAGAGCTTGCTCGAAGCGGCTAACCTGCGCACCACCGGAGAGGGAGCTTGAGCGCCAGGCTTAAGGATCGCTTAAAATGAAAACGCATTGGATGCTTCGTTTGTACAGCGGGTTATTGCACCTTTACCCACCGCACTTCCAGGCCGAGTTCGCCGAAGAGATGCAATCCGTATTCGCCGACTTGCTGGAAGACGCCTGCGTTGATGGTCCATTTGCTTGGCTGAAGCTGTGCTACGCTGAGTTGAAAGATTTGCCCGGTGCAGCCCTGGGCCAGCGCCTGGACATCAACCGGCTAGCCCCCGCCGTTCAAGCAAGCTGGGATGGACCCCCCAAACGCCTGGAGTTGCTCGCGGGAATAGCGGTCTTCCTGCTACCAAGCGTTTTTGTCTTCACGCAACCAGCCTCAGGTTTATTCAACACCCCTTGGCTTGTCGCACTGGGGGTTTTATTTTCAGTTGTTTTCATCGCCGGATTGGTGAGAGGCTTGCCCCGTTGGTCTTTGCCCTACCTGGGGCTGGTACTCTCCGCAACCAGTTTTGCCACCGTCATCCAGTTGGTCGCAGACTTTTCCGCCCCAGCCGCCCTGGCCAGTTACGGTATTGTTGTCCAGGATCAGAGCGCCCTGCTGTGCTTGGAGGTAGCTTGGGCGGGCTTGATGTGGTTTGGCTTGTTTACCCTTGCATTCCTGGTACTGGGGATGCTCTCCCTTTTGCGCCGTTTCCAGCCTTTGCTCAGTCGCCTACGCCAGGACTGGACTCAGTTTTCGTATATTCTCTACAGTGGGGCGACTTTAGCCCTTGTTTTGGCTTTCGACGGTTATCCTCGCCAGCAGCCCTTCACCCTCGCCAGCACTCTTTGCCTGGCGACCGGCGCCTGGCTCTTTTTGCACAGTTCTCAACGCTGGCAGCGTGGTCTTGCCCTTTTGGGCGGTTTGTCCCTGGCGATGTGGACCGCTGCTGCCGGTCAATGGTTGCTCATACCTCTCCAGGATTGGGCGAACTGGGTTGCCTGGCGCCCTCAGCTGCCTGATCCCAGGTTGGAATCGCAGCGCACTTTGCTTGAGTGGGGCTGGATGGTCTTGGTGCTGCTGTTACCAAAACTATTAGCATCCAGTTCGATCTGTTGCCGGAGAGAGCCATCCACCCCGAAAACAGGCGGGCTGGTATGAATTTTATGCTCCCAATCGCCGCCTCTATTTTCGCGATTCTCCTACTGGTATGGCTTGCTACCAGGCTCATCGCCAGCCTCCCCGCTGGTCAGCAGCCCCGCTGGACGGTCTATACCCTACTCGTCGCCATGATCCTCATCATGGCATATTTTTCAGTTTACGCCGATCGTTTCCTGGATGGGAACTTCCCCTGGTTGATGGTCGCCCTCTTCCCGCTTTTCTTGGGATTCCTGTCCACCTTCCTGGTTCGTTGGCGAGAAGTGTTTGCTATTTGGAGGCAGGATCGCCTGCGTCTGTCCATCTTGTTACTCGTGGCGCTGGCGCTGGTTGCCAGTTTGGGGCGATTTTCAGGGGGGCAGCCTCCTTACGCTCCTTTCGTGATCGTCCTCATCGGGCTGTTGATCGCTCTTTTTTGGGGGATCGCCATGCGCCTGAGTCCTTCTCTGTGTGCTTTCCTCACCGCTTTCATGGCGTTGTTCTTCTTCCTGGATGCGACCGGGATGCTTACTGCCCCGACGTTTTATAACCTATCCTTGTTCCGCGCTGCCTATAACGCCACTCTCAGCCTCACCGGCGCCTTATCCTTGGTGCTCTGCGCCGTCATGGTACACCGTTTCCTGAGTCGTGAAGACCCCCACCCATGGCTCGCTCCGGCTTTGGTCGCCGTCCTTTTACTGGCATTTAGCGCTGCCGAGTTCCGCCATGGAGCGCTGACCAAAGCTACCGGGAGAGCTTTCGAAGACCACATCCCCGCTTTTCCATTGATCTTCTCGATCGTGACCGGTATGCTGATGTTCGCTTCGAACCGCGGTAGCTCCATGGTTATAACTTTGGCTTATTCCGTCTTGGTCCCAGGCCTGCTCGCCGCCGGTTTCACCTTCGGCTGGTTTTTGGATGCCCAGGGGATCACCGTTCAGCGCGCCGAACGAATGACCCAGGCGATCGAGCGCTATCACCAAGACAGCGGCGAGTACCCCTCCAGCTTGCGTGAGCTTACCCCGCGCTACCTGGAAGTCGCTTTGGGTCCGCTCACCGGGCGTGGTCAGGTGTGGTGTTACCAGGGAGGCTTGGATTTTTACCGCTTGGGTTACCTGTATTTTCAGCGTTACTATCGCTGGAATCTCTCTCCGTACTATGAAATCCGCATCCACGCCACCGCGGGGGAGCTTCCTGACGGACCCTGGATGTGCGATCAGGAGTTGGAGAAGCACGGGCTTTTCCTGGGATTTTAAGAGGTTGTATGAGATCAGACGAACACCCGCCGGAGGATAAAGCGACCCAGCCTGGTGAGGCAAGAGTTCAAAACTCTCGCCTTTTGCGCATAGCCTTGAATTTGACAGCTAAGCTTCCACCCAGAGGCAAGGCAATCTTCGCCAACCTGGCGCTGTTGGCTTCCTGGATAGTCTTGTATCGTGCCGTCTATCCTTACCTGGGTGTGATCTTCACCCGGCAGGAGTTTCGCACCAACCAGGTCATTTTGGTTGGGGTGGCTTTGCTTTTATATTGGCAGGTGCGCCGCGGCCAGTTCAACCTGCGCCTGGATACACTCCCCCAACTTCACCCTGCTGCCCTGGCGCTCGTCCTGGGTAGCTCCGTTTTATACCTTGCCAACGAGCGTTTCCTGGGCGTAAACACCCTTTCTGCCAGTCTCTTTGGGCTGGGCACTTACGGGTTGCTTGGGCTTTGGATGACCCCGATCCGCTGGCGTAAAGGGCTTATCGCAGCCTTGTTGCTCATTGGGGCGTTGCCCTTTGGCGAGCATATGCAGACCTTCATCGGCTACCCGGTGCGCCTCCTCACCGCTTCCGTTGTGGGAGCCGGTCTGGCTAAAATGGGGGTTCATTCCCTGGGCATAGACACCATCCTGGTCTTCGAGAGCGGTTTAGCCCAGGTGGACCTGCCCTGCAGTGGTGTGAAAAGCCTGTGGACCGGAGGGCTATTCTTGCTTGCCGCAACCTGGATCGAAGCCCGCCGCCTGGATCTGCGTTGGTTTACGGTGGCGTTTTCTTTCTCTGTTTTGCTGCTGCTCGCCAACCTTGTCCGGGTGGCTATCTTGGTCGTGGTCGGGCAGGTCGCTGGATGGCGCTTGTTCGCCGAGATGCTGCACGTGCCTCTGGGCGTGCTCGGTTTTGCCGGCGCCTGTGGCGCCGCTGTCTTATTATTGCGCCGTTTTACGCAACCCTTGCCAGCACAGCCGGTGGGGGTCACGAGCGTCCCGCCTCCAACCTGGCTGATCCCCCTTGTCGCCGGGCTGGTTTTGGGCATGGCGCTGCTCTATGCCCCTCGTCCCCACAGCGCATCAGCTAATCCTATCCAGGGATGGTCTTTTTCACCCGAGTTGCAGGTTGAGCCTTGGCCCTTCACGCCGTCTGAACTGGAATGGCTGTCGCGCGATGCTGGCGGGCAGGTCGAGCGCTGGCGCTTCCGCTGGAGGGAGTTGAGCGGATCCATGCTTCTGGCGATCAGCGATAGCTGGCGATCGCACCATCGTCCCGAGAGCTGTTTCGAAGTCTACGGTTTGTCTATCGAAAATGCCTACCCTTACCTGGCAGCCCCAGACCTGCCCGTGCGCCTGGTCTCGCTGGGAGACGGCAAGGGCAAAAACATTTATTCGGCAGCCTATTGGTTCCAATCGGCGGATATCGCCACCGAGGATTACGCAGCCCGTATCTGGGCTGATCTGGCTCCCGATCGCCAACCTTGGGTGCTGGTTACGCTGGTCTTCGATGATGATGTTGATCTAACCAGTGAACCTGCCCCTGCCCTTTACCGCTCGCTGCGCCAATCCGTGCAGCTCAAGCTCGAAGGAGATCGTTCACCATGAACGTTGAAATCGAAAAGAAAAATCGCTTAGATTTCTGGGCTTACGTTTTATTTTGGTCGTGGAATGTCATCTTCCTGTCCTTCATGGTTTTCGGCTTTGCCCCCCGTTTGCTGCCAGAAGTGATGTTTGCCATTCGCGGTGGCACCCTGCCAGTCCGGTACTTGATGTATGCAGTTCTGCTCAGCAGCATTCCGTTGGTTGCGGTCATTTTGGGCATAACCCGCCTGCGGCGCGCCCCTGCTCAATTATTAGCGCTCGGTTACGTTGTCGAGGGGCCTTTGATGCTTCTGCTGGCGATCCGCTTTTTCGTAATTCGCCAAGCGACCCCCGGCCTCCAGTTCTTACTGGCAATAGCCATACTGGGGATGCTCGCTTTCCTCTGGCGATTGCTCGACCGGCACAGCGAACCGCGCGGCCGGCTGCTGAGCTGGATTCGCCTGGCAGGTCTTACCTTGATGGCTCTCACCAGCCTTTACGCCGCTCTTTGGATCGCTTTTTATGCACTGCCCCTCAGCAAGCTCGGTTTGGATGGTTTTGTGACCATCCTGAAGGATTTTCCCGCTTTCTTGCGCAATATTTGGCATAGTATCCAAAATTTAGTGCAGAGTGGTCTTAGCTGGATCCCCTTCACCGTGCTGGGGTTCATCCTGGCGCTTTACACCGCCACTCTTTTCGTCCTGGCCCCCCTCGCTTTTCCATGGCTCAGCTTGCGGGCTTGGTGGCGCGAGCTTAAAGCGCTGGCTGGTCGCCACGGTTGGCTGCTTCCATCGATGAGCGTGATCTTAGTGACGGTTGTCTCGGCTACGCTTTTCGTGCTTGCCAATCGCCAACCCCAGCGGCAGGCTTTTGAGCTGCTCTCGAACCCGCCCGCTACGATCCAGGAGGCAGAAGCCCTGCTCGAGCAAAAAGAGAGCATCCGCGCCGGTTTGCTCAACGCCTACCTGTCGTCTTTTCGTTACATCAGCGCCCAGGGAGAGGTACGCCATATCAGCAATATCTACCGTGATGTCTTTTATCTCGACCACAAACAGGCTTTTGCCGTCCAGCGAATCTACGAGGGGGTGGCCCTTCCGTTGATTTACGAGCCGGTAAACCCGCCCGCGACGATCTTTATAGAAGATAACCGCGCCTTTAGCGAAGAGCCCCGCCAGGCTGCCCAACTTTACCTGCGTTTCTTTGACCAGCCGATCACTGAGGGCGAACGCCCTGCCCTGGTAAATGCTGCCCGCTCTACCTGGTCTTCGGGTCAGGCTGAGGCTGCCTGGCAGGCCGTGGATGACCGGGAAGTCCACCTGCTGCGTCAAGAGGTCACCGTAAGTGAGCATGGGGATTGGGCGGAGATCGAGATTTTTGAAGTCTACCAAAACCGCACTGACCGCAATCAGGAGGTGATCTACTACTTCAACCTGCCTGAGTCGACGGTCTTCACCGGGTTGTGGCTGGGTAATAGCCCCGATCGCGATCAGGCCTTTGATTACCGTGTCGCCCCACGCGGCGCAGCCCAGGGGGTCTACCGCGAGCAGACCCGCCGGAATCTGGACCCTGCCTTGCTTGAGCAGATCGGTCCTCGCCAATATCGCTTGCGGATCTTCCCGGTGACGCCCATGCGCTTCGCCTTTGATGCGAATATGGGGCGGGAGCAGATTTCCGAAGGCGACCCACTCTACCTGTGGGCGACCTATCGGACCCTGGCCGCGGATGACGCCTGGCCCCTGCCGCGCCTGGCTTATAAACAGAACGTTTTCTGGGATAATGCCACTGAAAGGTTGGTGAACGGCGAGCCTTGGGACGCCCGCTTCGAAGGCTGGCTGCCAGAGGGCGTGCTTGCTTCGGCTGCTATCCAGCCAGCCCCGCACCGGGTGGATCTGCCCGGCGGTGAGAGCATCCTGGCGCTCCCCGCTTCCCAGCTCGAGCCCCCACAGCTGCCAGCCGACCTGCGCCTGGCGGTGGTGCTCGACCGCTCTTTGAGCATGGAGGCTTACGCCGGCGAAGTCTTGCAGGCCTTTAACGATCTTCAGGCCGCCTTCCCCACCAGCGTGGATGTTTACCTCACCGCTTCTGAGTTCCGCGGTGAGCCGCCGCAGGTGGTTTCGATCGCTGATTTCGACCCGCAGGGGATCGTCTACTTCGGCGGGCAGAACCCCGCTGAGCTGCTCCAGCAGTTCAACCAGCTGAGCGCCGCAAAGGACTACTCCGCTGTGCTCGTGCTTAGCGATGGCGGCGCTTACGAGCTGGGTGTGAGCGATGCCCGCCCGCAGATCCCTGCCGCCCCGCTGTGGATGGTGCACCTGGGTAGCGATATTCCCCTGGGCTACGACGATATCACCTTGCAGGCGATCCAGGCTTCCGGTGGAGGTGTGACCGGTAGCCTCGAGGATGCCTTGACCCGCATCGCTTTCTCCTTTGCTGAAAACAACCTCCCCGACTCTGAGTTCAGCGCTACCCGCGACCTGGTCGATGGCTATCTCTGGGCGCTGCTTCCCAGCGACCAGGCGGACAACATTGCCCCCGGTCTAGCCGTCGCCCCTGTTCAGGATGGCTTCAACGCCCTCGCCGCCCGGCGCCTGGTGTTGGCGGAAATGCAGCGCAACCGCGCCATGTTGGACGAGCTGCCCGTTCTGGACCGGATCCATGCCCTGGCGGTTGAGAACAGCATTGTCACTCCTTACTCGTCCATGATCGTGCTCGTCCTCCCCGAGCAGCACCGCCTGTTGGACCAGTTGGAGCAGAGCGGCGACCGCTTCGAGCGCGAGTTCGAGGAGCTTGGTGAGACCACCCCAGCGACCCCCACGCCGCTTGTGGGTGTGCCCGAGCCGCACGAATGGCTGTTGATCTCCCTGGCAGCCGCCATGCTCGTCTACTACGCATGGACGAAGCGTTCCCGTATGGTAGGCATCTAACCAGCTTACCAACTCGCCAGATATTTCCGTAAGTCGGAGTTCCCAAGCTTCAATTGCGTAAGTTTTCCTATTAAACTTTCCCAAACCACGCGTTAAGGGCAGGCAGATGGTCCTGGTAATGCTGGTAGGTGTTTTCTGCCAGTAGCTTCCAGGGTAGCCATTCCGCTGGCATTTCACGGAAGCGACTGGGATCGTGCAGGTCCTCCTCCGCCAGCTTTTCCAGCTCCTGGATTAATTCCTGGGAAACCTGCTTGGATTCTCTTTTCACCTGTTCTAGCGGCAGGTCGCGCAGTCGCTCATAAATGGCCTGGTTGCGCTCGTCCAGGGGTAATTGCCATAGGTCGGAGCCAACCAGAGCCCTTTCCCGTAAAACCCCCAGCATCTCACGCTCGTGCCAAGTCAGGTGGGCAATCACATCCTTGAGTGTCCAATGCCCGCTGGGGCCAGGTTCAAGCATGCGCTCATCTCCCACCCGGCTGGCCAGATCATCCCATTGGATGCGGGACTCAAACACCAATTGGATCAGGCGGTCTTTATCCATTTGCTCGTCCAAGGGTTCGCCCTGCTCGGTCCGGAAGGGGGCCTGGTTGTCGATATCTCCCACGAAATCGGGCAGATCCGTATGTCCCAACAGCTGGCGCACAGCCATGCCTTCTCCCAGGTGGTACCAGTAATGGTAGATCGTGCGCAGCATAAAGGTGCCTATGCTAGAAAACCCCTGCAGTATCGGGCTGCGGAGGTAATCCGTAGTCAGCTGCTCCAGCCAGGGGTCGGCGGCCTGGGTGACCTGCTGCCAGGCCGCCCACATCTCCTCCACCGGTGGAGTCGAGCCCGGTTTGCCATACGCCAGGAGCTCGTTCAGCTCCGGCAGCAAGATCTGCCCCTGGGCTCGCTGCAGCCAATAGCGCTGCTCCTGCCAGACCAGGTGACCGACCATCCAACTGATACAGTTCATGCGCCCGAAGCGCTGCTGGGCTGCTGGCCCAACGACGTCGCTCAAGCCGCGTTTGAACTCGGCCCGGGCAAAGCGAAGCTGATCTACGAGTGGGTGGGGCATGGTACCCTCCAATTTGATTCTTCTCAAGTTTGCGCATGTTTACAGGGCTATTGTAGCAAAAAATGAGCTGAAATTTGGAGGAGACAATTACATTCGATTGATTTTACACTTATGGACATAGATGAGACAAACGGATGACTTTTTAGCCAGGGTCATGCCCGAGCAGCATTCGTCCACCTGCGACAATGGCCATGGCGCCAATTATGAACGCCAGGAATGCCGTAATTTTAGTAAGCCTGGGCGGCATATTCTACTCCATTGATCCAAAACTCATCCCAATCAGTTGGTTTTCCTCTCCAGACCAACTCCAGGCCGGAGGAGGCAGCCGGCCTGGGTTGGCAGCATGGATATCCGGGCGGAAACAGTGGCCGGCCGCAGCTTTGACAGACTGATCCGATCAGCTGGTAGCGTTGCTGGCGTAAGCGCCAGTGGGTGGGGGGATGATAGCTCATCCGAATGAAAAGCCTCCCACAAACGCAGCAGTCATAAGTAATAATAATCCTGGCAGGATCTTCAAGATGTTTTGTTTGGATAAAATTGGCTGGCCTGCTTTGAGAAATGCTAATAGCAACCCGCCCAGGCCAATCAACGCTCCTCCAAGCCCAACCAGAGCAAAGCCAGCCGGTGTCACTTCGCGCAGTACCAAGTGCAACGGCAGAAAGGTGATCAGCAGGCCTGCAACCCCATGCACCAGCGCCAGGAACAACACAGGCAGCCGTCCGGGCATGGGCAGGCTGCGAGTCAGGATGATTCCGACCATACCTGCTCCGGCAAAGATGAGATAATAATTTCGCCAATTTGGTAAGTACTGCCAGATCAGGCCAGTCGACAGGCTGAGCGGGATCAGGGTCGCTGCAATCACCACGATTGGGCTATCAAGCACTTCAAATCCCAAAATAATTAGCAGTAATCCTGCCAGCAGCAGGACTCCAAAAGCTACCGTGTAAGCACATATTGGCCCAGTCCCCATGTGATCGATGCCCACGACAATTTGGTAGGCAGCCAACAGACCGGTAATCAGGAGCAGGATGCGATCGCGGATAGACATCTTATAACCCATACATCACAAGTAGCAACATAGAGGACAACATATACAGGGAAGCGTATTTGAAAAGCCCAAAATTGGCTCGCTCTGAAGGTCGTATTATGCTACCAGCAGCTAAGGTCAGCAATCCAGCAGAGAGGACGATCAGCATCCGCAGGTAACCCCAGGTCATACCCACTCCATAGGCTGCCAGGCCGATAGAAAGGGCAGCCAGGATGCTGGAGGCAACAATGGTAGCTCGGGTAAACTGGACGCTGTAAATGGATGGGAAGGTTGGGATACCTGCAGCAGCATAATCAGTACGATATTTCAGACTGAAAGTCATTATATGGGTTGGGATCCAGAATAAAACTGACAAAGCCAGCATGATCCCAATCCAATCGACCGTGCCTAATCCCAGGGCGCGGCCAGCCAGGATGGGCATGCCGCCAGACAAGCCTCCCCAGAGGATACTCCAACAAGTGCGGCGCTTCAGCCAAATCGTATAAATAACTACATCGAAGAACAATCCGGCAAATACAATCAAACCATAAAGTGGTTGGATCAGTGCGGCCCAGCCAACACCCAGGATTGACAGTAGCAAGCCGAAACCCAATGCCTCTTGTTGATCAATCTCCTGCGCAGCAAGGGGTCGTTTGCACGTACGTTTCATCTTTCGGTCGATATCCCGGTCATACCACATGTTCAGGATGGTGCTGCCACTGATCGCCAGGAACAGGCTGCCAGCCAGGCTTAAGAGAGTTGTCCAATGGGTAACCGGGCATTTTGCGCTCATATAGCCAGCCAGCCCGGTTGTTAACAGCAGACCGGTTTGCAGGCTCTTAATCAGCGGAAAATAGAGACGCAGTTTCATAAGCAAGGTTTTCATTAGCGATCCTTATCTGGCGCAGCGAAATCCTACCGCCGGGCTATAGTATTGCGGCCCAGCACTGTTGTATTTCCACACGCGCAGGTCTACCTCGTAAGAGTAGAAACTGCCGCCGCGCATATGTCGGTAATGTTGCTTGGGATAGATATCGCCAGTCCACTGCCAGACATTTCCAGCCATATCGTACAGGCCATAGGGGCTGGCCGAATCGAGAGTCTGGTAGCCGTCATAGATCTGGCCGTTATAGAAGCCGACCGGGGTAGTATTGCCTAATTTACCGAACATCTTTACAAACAAGTCGAAAGATGAATAAAAGTTAGCATTGTTGCGCTCGATCTCTTTACCCCAAGGGAAGGGTAGCGCATAGCCATCAATGACCTCAGTGCCACGGGCTGCTTTTTCCCATTCGATCTCGCTTGGCAAGCGCCAGCCATAATGTTCGCAATAAGCCTGAGCGCCAAACCAGGTCACCATCGTCATGGGGTGGTTGGAATACTCGTTGATGGCGCTGAATGTCTCTCCATCGTATGCCAGGCGCAAGCCATTGGCTTCCATAGGCAGGTGTAGTTTTTCGCCGGCTTTGATCTCCTCCTCGTGTTTATAACCATAGAAAGGGTCGCCCGGATAGTAGCCAGCCACCCCAATCTCTACCCAGACTGTTTCACCCGCCTCTACCTCCACCTCACCTATCCGAACAGCGCCAGCTGCCATTGTTTCATTCAGGTACTGTGCATATTGCTCGTTGGTTACATTGGTGACCATGATTTCATAGTCATAGTCCACTAGGGTAGTGTGCTCATGCTGCCCATAGGGAAATTCGCCTGCTGGGATTAATGCCCAGCTTTCTGGATCTACCCCGGTGTCAATATAAGGGGGCGTGATGGCGCCTATACTTGGAGCTGGCGCACAGGCGCTTGCTAGAAAGATAATTAGGATCAGGCTAAACAGGGCGCGCTTCATTCTAAGTCCTCCTCCAAGCTTTGTTCCAATTCTTTCAATTTGCGCTTCTGTTCCTCGATTTCTTGTTTTGTGACCTGTCGCTTTTCGGCACTGAATTCTTCTATCCAGCGTCCCTTTGCCAGGAACAAGTCGTATAACCGCCATATCAGGAAAATTGCCAGAACCACCAACACAGTTGCCAGGCCGATGTCAGTAAGCAGCATGGTCCAATTGACCACTCCTTGTTGTTCGATCTCTGTGACAAACAAGCGCTTCATCGAGAAAACGGTTACTGCGCCAAAGGCCAGATTCGACATGATGATGATCGACCAGCCAAACCACTGTCGCAGCCTGCCTTTCAAGCCGGAGCGATCGGCGTAGTACATTAGAATGATTGTGGCGATCAGAGTGGCAAGAATATGCCAGTGACCGGTCAGAGTGATGCGCTCCTCTCGGTGGGGCCAAACTCGGAAAATCTCGGTTAGTTTGACCGCCATGAAGATACCTACCCCGCTGACAGTAAAGTTCATAAAGACCATTTGCCAGCCGGGCCCAAATTTGAGTGGGTCACGTAATAGGGCTTTGATTTTTTGCCACAAGGTCGGTTTGTCGATGTTTACTGTACCTTCTTTGATGAGCATATCCCATGAGTAGATTACAAACAACAATGCCGCCAACATTACACCAACCGAACCGACGTAAATTGTGGTGTGCGCCCATTCTAGCCATACCACTGAAAGCGCCCCAAATGTAAGGATGATAGTGCCGATGATCATGAGCGGCATGGCAATCTTATGCAGGATGCCCCGAAAATTTAGCCAGCGACCGACAATTAACGTGATGGCAACAGCAACCAGACTGAGCATGATATGCAGGTGACCAATGATGGCTTTTTGCAGGTAGGTTTTAAACGGGTTGCGAATCAGGTCTTCGGCTAGAAAGGTCTCGTGACCGTTACCCCAATAGGAGCCGGTTACCGCGCCAAAGGATGCCGAGAGCAAGGTGGCCACTGCCATCGCAAAGAAAGCCGTGCGTTCCAGGTCGAGGCCGCTTTTGGTGTGGGCGTAGGGTGTGTTGGCATCCAGACGGTACTCCGACTTCCACGGCCACAGGGCTGCCGCCAGCAAGATGCCAGCAAAGAAAACCAACGATTGCCCAAGTAAGAATAGGCCGTGGAAGATGAAATTTTGCCCCCAATAGGCAAACAGCATACCAAAGATCACCGCGGTTAAGTATCCGGTGGTGATGGTGGCATTGATGATGACCTGCTCATGGCGTTTCATGCGCAGGATGTCGGTCATGATGTACACCTCGATCGCCACAATGGTCATAGCGATGGTGTGGTAGAGCATGATAATGCGGCCTTCGCGCTGGGCCTGTACCATGTCCATGCCGAGCAGCTGCACGGTAATGTCTCGGATGCCCCACTCTACCATTGGGCCAGATAGCGTGCCCCATATGGCAGTGATTAACGAGACCACTGCAATGGCCACCAGGATCAATCCCCTGGTAGAACCGAATAGGTAGCTGAAGCGGACTTTGAGAAATTGCATTTAGAGCCCTCCGATATTCCTTGCCCTAGTTCGCCTTGACTGTTGAGGAATATCTATTGAAGTAAGCTATTAACCTCTCCTTGTGAAGCCCAGGGCAAACGCCCCGGTCATCAGGAAGAGCAGTGGGGCCAGGATGGTCATCACAAACTCGGGGCTGAAGAATAGCAGCTGAGAGCCGGCTGAGATGAATGCCAGGGCAATGCCACCCAAACCAATCAACAATCCGCCAATACCCACCCAATAAAAGCCCTTCGGCGCGCCCTTCGCAATGAAGGGACCAATGAAGATGACTAACCCTGCCACACCATGGAAAAGCGGCACGGCAATTTTCTTGAGTGTATCCATGCCGCCAATACTGGTGATCGCTATTGC
>JAWOHN010000016.1:0-2980 GCA_046485135.1 Anaerolineales bacterium
CGCTTTGGCTTAAGCTGGCGCTTGTACATCATCGGCGCGGCCGTGTTCTTGCTCTCGCAGGTATTCCACATCCCCTTCAATATCGTGATAACAGTGCTGTTCCAGCGCGGCACTTTGCCCCCACCTCCGCCGGAATGGCAGGTGACTTTCAATATTCTCTTTCTGAGTTTCAGCGCCGGCATCTTTGAGGAAGGGGCCCGCTACTTGATGTATCGCTTCTGGACCAAAGAGGCCCGCTCCTGGGGCCAGGGCTTGATGCTTGGGGCAGGGCATGGCGCCGGCGGCGAAGCGATGATCTTTATCGGCCTTTTGCTCTTGGTCAACTTTTTAGCCATGTTGGCCTTCCGCCACAGCGACCTGAGCGGCATGGTGGCTCCAGACCAACTGGCTCTGCTCCAACAACAACTACACGCTTATTGGTCTGCACCATGGTACGACAGTATATTGCCAGCAGTCGAGCGCGCCCTGGCCATCGTGCTGCACCTGTCTCTGTCCGTTCTTGTTCTGCAAGTCTTCACCAGAAGGAAAATCTACTGGTTGGGGTTGGCGATCCTGTGGCACGCCTTCGCCAATGCAGTGGCCCTATACGCCGCCTCGACCTGGAGCGTTTACCACTCAGAAGCAGCCCTGGCAGTGGTAGCGTTACTCAGCCTGGGCATTATCTTTGCCCTGCGCACGCCTGAGCCACCAGCACAGCCTGAGGTGGGTCCCCCACCTCACCCACCTCATCTATTCACCCCCATCGAAATCGAAGCGGATTCCGATAAGCTGGCAGACAGCCGTTATTCATAAGCTTGCGAGGTAAGATGATCACAACAGAAAATCTGACCAAGAAATTTGGCGACATCACCGCCGTCGACCACCTGAATTTAGAAGTGAGGGAGGGCGAGGTTTTCGGCTTCCTGGGCCCAAACGGGGCCGGCAAGACTACCACTGTACGGATGCTCTCTTGCCTGATCGGCCCGACTTCCGGGCGGGCGCTGGTCAACGGTTTTACAGTTGGAAAGGAAGACAAGCAAATTCGCCGCTCGGTTGGCATCCTGACCGAAACCCCTGGCATGTACGACAACCTCAGCGCAGAACACAACCTGAATATCTATGCGCATCTGTATGAGGTCGAATATCCTAAAGTCCAGGTCGAAAAATACTTGCGCATGTTGGGGCTGTGGGACCGTCGCCAGGATGAAGCCGGTACCTTCTCCAAAGGAATGAAGCAAAAGCTGGCCATTTGCCGGGCCTTGCTGCACGAACCACGCTTGCTGTTTCTGGATGAGCCCACTGCCGCCTTGGATCCAGAATCGGCCCGCCTGGTGCGCGATTTCATCGCTGAGTTACGCCAACAAGGTTGCACCATCTTCCTGTGCACCCACAACCTGGACGAAGCCGATCGTCTGTGCGACCGCATCGGTGTGTTTAAAAGCCGCTTGCTGGTGGTGGACTCCCCCACCAATTTGCGCCGCCAGCTGTTCGGCCGCAAAGTCGTCTTCCACCTGGCTACTGGCAATGATGGCCTGGTTCAGCAGGTGCAGGCGCTGCCCTTTGTTCAGGAGGTCAAGCTTGTGGAGAACAAGCTGGTGATCACCCTGGATGACCCCGAAGAGCATAATCCCGATATCTTGAACCTGCTGGTGGGCGCCGGGGCGCGGGTGCAGTTCGTGGGCGAGCTGCGCACCTCTCTGGAAGATGTTTACTTGCACTTAGTCAAGCAATAAAGGGTGTCTGTCATGGATAAAATCATAACGATCGTGCGCAAAGAATGGGCTGAGGTCTTCAAAAACAAGATGGTCCTGTTCTCGGTGATATTTATGCCACTGCTGTTTGCAGCCTTACCGCTTATCATACTCTTCAGCACTGGCGGTGGCGGAGATATGGCCGGGGATATCCCACAGCAGATTGCAGTGATGTGCGATCCGGGGATGAGCAGCAGCGAATGCTTCCAGGTATACATCGTCAGCCAGTTCCTGGTCTTGTTCATGCTGGTGCCATTGATCATTCCGGTCAATATCGCCTCTTATTCCATCGTGGGCGAGAAGACCACCCGCAGCCTGGAGCCTTTGCTGGCTACCCCCATTACCACCGCCGAGTTGTTGATCGCCAAGAACCTGGCTGCGGTCATCCCAGCTGTCGCTGCCACTTTGGTGGGGTTTTTGATCTTTGCAATCGGTGCGGGTTTCCTATCCGGCTCCAGCCTGGTCACCGCAGCCCTGCTGGACCCCATGTGGCTGCTGGCGGTCTTGCTGGTAGGACCGCTGCTGGCGGTGCTATCGGTCAATTTTGCCATCATGGTCTCCTCCCGAGTGAACGACCCGCGCGTGGCAGAACAGCTGTCTGTGGTCGTGATCGTGCCAATTTTGGGCTTGTTCTTCGGGCAGGTTTCAGGGCTCTTGATCTTCAACAACACGCTCGTGCTGATTATGGCGCTGGTCTTGGTCGTGCTCGACGCCATCATGATCCAGGTTGCTATCCGCCTGTTCCAGCGCGAGACTATCCTCACCCGTTGGAAATAAACCGATGAAAAAATATCGCTCAACTTACTTGCTCTTGCCAGTTTTCCTTTTGGTTTCCACACTGTTTGCCGCACATCCTGCCCTGGCCCAGAACGGTGAAGAATTGCGTTTACGCTTGAACAGAGATTTCGGTTACGCATCCTTCGGTGGCAACCAGATCCAGGGGACTTTCTCCATGACCATCACTGGACCACAAGATCTGACCCAAGTGGTCTTTTATTTGGATGATCAAGTCTTGGGAGAAGACAATGAGGCGCCTTTCAGCCTGCGTTTTGTTACCGATAATTACGATTTGGGGGTACATGCTCTACAGGCAATTGGTACCACCGCTGACGGGAAGGAATTAAGATCCAACGTTATCCGCACCGAATTCGTAGCAGCCGGTCAGGGCATGGATATGGCAGCAAGAATTGTCGGGATCACCTTTGGGGTTATTTTCGGGGGCATGGCGCTGGCTTTCTTATTTAGCAATG